>JBFGIA010000001.1:0-58725 GCA_041577935.1 Gemmatimonadota bacterium
GCGCGACCAGCGGCAAGAACCCGGTCCAGAACTTGGCCCACAACATCTCCCCGGTCGTGAGCGGGCTGGTCTGAAGCAGCCACAGCGTCTGCCCCTCGAGACTCACTCCAGGAAGAACGAATCGGGCCGCCAATGCTGTGACGACGAAGCCGACCAGGCCGATGTTCAAGAACGCCAGCAGGTCTCGCAACAAGTAGCCGGTCCCACCGGCGGCATCCAGGGGCAGCACCCTGAAGTTGTACAGATAGATTGCGATCACAGCGAGCAGGAGAAAAAGCTGTGACCATTGTCCGGGGTCACGAAAAAACGTCGAGACATCCTTCACGATCATCGCTTGCACGCGTCGTGGAAACGGACGTACCAACAACTGCAACGTACGACGCCACCACAACCGGCGCGTCCACTGGACTTGTCGCGCTTCCTGCGATTTCGAGTAACCGGTTCGGAACATCTCGCGAAACACGCCCGCAGCGGCGAGCGTCGATACCATTGCTCCGATCACCAGCAACGAGCCATACAACGTAACTGCATCCCAATGCACAGCGTTGTATACGCCCAGCACTTCCCCCAGGACACGCGCTGCCCAATACGAAGGCAACCACGGAAGCGTGGGGTTCGAAAGCGAGACCAGGTACTCGGCCCACGTCCCGAAGTCCTCGGGCCGCACGAACTCCTCGGGTCGGAACGCGCGCAGAAGAATAACGATGGCGGCTATGAACATGAGCGCAACCAGCGACAGCAAATCTCGCGCGCGACGAGCGGGAAACAGATTCACCAATGCGACGGCAACCAAGACGCCTATCGATGTCGCGATCGCGACACAGCATCCGACGGCCACAACCAGCGCGGCGTAGTAGGTCCAACCAGCGCCAAAGACCACCCCGTAGGCCACCCATACCGGAATGGCCAGAAAGACGGCTGTCCAGGACGCCAGCGTGGCGACCTCGACGAGCTTCACACGGAACAATCTGCGCAAGGGAATCGGCGCCGCGAGCCACATCGGGAGATCGCGCGCCAAAAAGATTTGAGTCACCGCCGTAATCAGCGCCGAGAAAGCGAGAAACGACAACCAGAGCAGAAACAAGAGTGCCAGGAGCTTGGCAGCCAAAACCCGACCCAAGTCTGGATCGACGCTCGCGAAGTGATCCAGCACCCGAACCATCACCAGATAGAAAGCGGCCCAAAAAACGAGCCCTAGCACGATCGGTACACTGATCCGGTGAATCCCGCCGGGTCGCTGCTCGCGCTTCAATCCCGCGAGTCGGGGATAGAACAGGGTCGTCACACCAGGGAGGGCTCGCCGACCGGCCCACCGCCTTCGGTCAGCCCCAGGAAGATTTCCTCGAGCGAGCTGTCTTCCCGACGCGCTTCACGACGCAGTTCGTCGATCGTTCCGCGGGTGATGATCTCTCCGCGATGGATGATCGCGACCCGCGTGCACAGCGCCTCGGCTATCTCGAGCGTGTGGGTCGAGAGAAACACCGTGTGACCCTTTGCGGTGAGGTTGGAAAACAGCGTTTTCATCCGGCTCTGGCTACGTGGATCGAGGCCCACGGTGGGCTCATCGATGATGATGATCTCGGGCTCGTGCAGCAGCGCCGACGTCATGGCCAGCTTCTGTCGCATTCCATGGCTATAGGCTTCGACGAGCTCGTCGATCCACTCACCCAGTTCGAACCGCTCGATCAAGTCGCGTGAGCGTTCGCGGACCGTCGCCGGACTCAAGTCGTACAGATGCCCCACAAACTCCAGGAACTCCGATCCGGTTAGCTTGTCGTACAGGAAGGGCCGGTCGGGGACAAAGCCGACTCGACGTTTGACCTCGTAGGGGTCCTCTACGACGTCGTACCCCGCGACCTCGACCCGACCACTGGACGGCAAGAGGAGACCCGTCATGATCTTGATGGTCGTCGTCTTGCCCGCACCGTTGGGTCCCAGGAAGCCGAAGAGCTCACCCGGCTCGACGTCGAGCGAGATCCCCCGTAGCACCGGAAACGCGCCATAAGATTTGGTCAGATCGGTAACGACGATGCCGCTCAATGGCTCTGAGTCCTGCCGAGGGGTTACCGCGACTCGCGGCAATCGATCAGATCGTTCTCCGTCACGATCCAATCGACTCGCTGGTCGCGTTCGGTATGTGGAACCCTCTCAACAACTTGCAAGGAGAATGCCAACCCCACCCTCGGGGCCGAGACCGAGGCCAGCCAGCGGTCGTAGAACCCGCCTCCGAGGCCGAGCCTGTGCCCCGAGCGGTCAAACGCGACGCCCGGCACGATGATCAGGTCGAACTCGTCCTCGGAAACGCGATCGGCTCGACTGGGATCGGGCTCCCAGAGCCCGGCCGGGGTGAGCTTCAGCTCATCCAGCGAGCTGATCTCGAGCCCGACCATTCCCGGCGGCTTGAACGTCACGATTGCAGGGGCCGCGACCCGCTTGCCATCGGCTAGCGCGAGGATCGCTAGCTCGTGGGTCGGCACCTCGCCCGGAAGGGCCCCGATGTAGAGATGGAGTGTGCCCGCCTGGCGGAACTGCTCGAGCGCGACCAGCCGATCGGTGATCGCCTGCCCCCGTGCTGCCAGGAGGCGCGGATCGAGTTCCGAGCGAGCCTGCAGCATGCGTTTTCTGAGCGCACTCTTGGCCGCCGCCACGACATCGCGATCGGCCATGGGTTGGTCTGGGCTACGTCCGTTTGACGTGAATGGTCAATCCGTCGACGGCGGTGACTTCGACCTCGGTCCCGGGCTCGAGCGGCTCATCGGCCCGGGCCTTCCACAGCTCGCCGTGCACGAGAACCTGACCCGTGGGATCGATTCCCCGGCGCACCACACCGCACTCGCCCACCAACCCCTCGCGGCCGGTTGTCGGTTGCGTCCGCCAAGTACGGTAAGCCAACCCGAGAGCGATCACAAAGAACGCAGCCGTCACGACTACAGCCGGCACGATCACGCTCCAGCTGACCCGGAAGAAGGAACCCGGTGCATCGAACAACATTGTAGCCCCCAACACAAACGATATAACCCCACCGACGGTCAGCAATCCGAAGCTCACGATCTTCACCTCGGCGATGAATAAGACCAGCGAAAACAGGAGCAGCAGCACACCGACGTAGTTCACCGGTAGCGCCTGAAGGGCGAAAAACGCCAGCAGCAGCGAGATCACCCCCACCACGCCAGGCAATATCGATCCCGGGTTCATGAGCTCGAAGAAAATGCCGTAAATGCCGATCAACATCAGGATGAACGCGATGTTGGGATTGGCGATCGCGTCCAGGATCCGAAACCGCATGCCCTTCGGGATGTCCCGGATCTCGGCCTGGGCGGTGGCCAGCGTGACGGTACGATCCAGCACCTCGATCTCGCGGCCGTCGATCTCATCCAGCAGCTTGGCGAGGTTAGGTACCACCAGATCGATGACATTTAGCTCAAGCGCTTCGGTCTCGGTGATCGCGTCGGCCTCGCGCACTGCGCGCTCGGCCCACTCGGCGTTGCGACCCCGTTTCTCGGCGATCGTCCGAATGAACGCCACCGTGTCGTTCAAGATCTTGCGCTCGAGATCGCTCTGGCCCTCGGTCTGCTCCTCGGCCACGGAGTCTGCCGGCGCCGGTCCACCCGGTGAGAAATCCCCGCCGCCGATGTTGATCGGCGTCGCCGCACCGATGTTCGTACCCGGCGCCATCGCAGCCACGTGCGCAGCAAGCGTGATGAAAACCCCGGCCGACCCGGCGCGCGCCCCACCAGGTGAGACATATACGACCACCGGAACGCGGCTGCCCAGCATGGCTTGAATGATGTCGCGTGTCGAATCGACCAGGCCGCCGGGCGTGTCGAGCTCGATGATCAACGCGTCGGCGCGCTCGTCGCCCGCCTTGGCGATGGCGTTGACGAGAAACTCCGCCGACGCGGGCTGAATGGCGCCATCGATCTCGACCCGGTACACGAACACGCGGTCGGGTTCTGCGGCTGTCGTATCTGGCTCTGCAGCCGTCGTATCCGACCCTGTGGCGGTCGTACCCTGGGCTGCCGCCGGGCGCGCGGCCAACAACAGCGTGAACGCGGCAAGCACCACACCGAGCAGTCTGGAGGCTGACCTCATGTGTACAGAAGGTAATGATATATTCGTGCCATGCGTAATCTGATAGCACTGGGGTTGCTGGTCACATCGCTAACCGGTTCGAAGGCCCTGGCGCAGCAACCGCGGTGGTGGTCACCAGTCGTCGCCGAAAACGCGATGGTGGTGAGCGCCAAGAGCGAGGCGACACGGGTCGGCGTAGAGATCCTACGCCGCGGGGGAAACGCCGTTGACGCGGCGATCGCGGTACACTTCGCGCTCGCTGTCGCCCTGCCGTCGGCTGGCAACCTCGGCGGCGGCGGGTTTCTCGTCGTTCGGACGTCAGATGGCGCGGTCCACACCTACGATTACCGGGAGACCGCACCCTTGGCGGCTAGCGAGGACATGTACCTGGACGAGCTCGGGGAGGTGAGGCCGGACAATCCGTCGTGGTTTGGCGCGCTTGCCGTGGCCACACCCGGATCGGTCGCCGGGATGAAGCTCGTTCACGAACGCCACGCGACGCTGCCCTGGGCGGACCTCATCCGACCAGCGATCGAGTTGGCCGAGCGGGGCTTTGCGGTCGACTCATACTCGCGTCGGTTGATCGGCGGCAAGATCGACGACATCCGACGTTTCCCCGGCGCCGCGGCGATCCTACTCCCGACCGGTCAACTGCCGGCAGTCGGAGACACCCTCCGCCAGCCCGCGCTCGCGCGTACGCTCCGGCTGATCGCGACTCGTGGGCCGGACGTCCTCTACCACGGCGAGATCGCCGACTCGATCGTCGGGGCGATGGAACGCCGTGGAGGCTTGATCACTCACGAAGACTTGCGCCGGTATCGCGCCGTAGAGCGACCTCCGATCACGTTCGATTACCGCGGTTACACCGTTCACAGCATGGGTCCGCCATCTTCAGGTGGGATCACCCTCAAGCTCATCCTCGAGCAGCTCGAGACGATCGAACTCGGCGCATACCCGTATCATGGCGCGCGCGCGGTTCACCGCATCGTCGAGGCGATGCGACGCGCGTTTGCCGAGCGCAACGCGCTGCTTGGCGATCCTGATTTTGTCGACATCCCGGAATCGATTTTGACTGAATCGTACGCGTACGATCTCGCGGCTTCGATCGACACGCTGCGCGCCACATCGTCCATCGATATCCGTCCTGAGCTCAGCGCATCATCGGCCCGGGTCACGGCGGAGAGCACCGAGACGACACACTTCTCTATCGTCGATCCGATGGGGAACGCGGTCGCATCCACGACCACCATCAACGGCTCGTTCGGATCGCTGGAGACCGTCGCCGGCTTCTTTCTCAACAACGAGATGGACGATCTGACCGTGAAGCCCGGCGTACCAAACGCGTACGGGCTCGTACAAGGGCCATCGAACGCCATCCGGCCCGGCAAAAGACCGCTATCGGCGATGACACCGACGATCGTTGTACAGAACGAAGACCCGAGGTTCGTCGTTGGCTCCCCCGGTGGCTCGACGATCATCACAACCGTCGCACAGATCCTCATCGGCGCGATCGATTACGACATGACGCTGGCTGAAGCGCTCGACGCTGGCCGGTTCCATCATCAGCACCTGCCGGACACGATTCGAGCCGAGCCGTGGACTCTTTCCGAAGATACGGTGAACCAACTCGAGTCGATGGGACATCGCGTAGAGACGAGGCGCGGCTACTCTGGCCGTGCCCAGGGGATCGAGCTGGGGCTCGAGACTGGCCTCCTGTATGGGCGGAGCGACCTCCGTGGCGGGGGCGAAGCGGCTGGGTTCTAGCGCTTGAAGACACCGGGCTCGACATGCAGCCCGTGGGCTTCGAAAACTTCGATCACCTGATCGCCGACCAGTACTCCGCTGTCGGCGATGCGTTTCAGGGTTTGCAGATAGGTCGGTGAGTCCGCCAGCCGTTCGACCGCTTGCAGAAACAACACGCCCAGAAAACCGCTTTGCTTGCGGAACATCGGCAATCACTCATCCGCGGCGAACGTCTCGTACTCGACGACCCGAGCTAGGGCGCGTTCGACGGCTCGCTGATTTTGGGAAGCGACGTGCGGATCGGGACGCTGAGCACCACGGTGAGTAGGGTGCCGCTGGGCACGATGACTTCGCGGTCGGGTGTCGACGCGACAAGCGTCGCGCCAGCCACACCGCCCAGAATCGTCCCGACGAGGACCGACCTGGAACCGCCGCCCAATACCTGACCCAGCAGCGCTCCCGTCAGGGCGCCCTTGGCGGCGCCCGCCACCCGGTCACCACCGGCGTTATCATCGATCTCTGCCTCGAGCTCATCGGCTACAGGATCCACAAGCTCGGCCCTGAAAGGGCGCCGTTCACCCGATGGCAGGATCAGCGACCGAAACTCGAGTTCGACCTGCGCCGGTTGCTCGTCGTCACCCTCGTCGGCTCTCACAACCCGGCTGACTCGGCCCTCGACCAAAGTGTGGGCCGGCAGCACGATCGTATCACCGACTTGTACGTCATCGGTGAGCCGAGCAGCAAAGCGGTCTCCGACGAGCGTGGTCGCCGTATGGAGTGGCGTCCTCAGCTCGAGTTCGAGTTGCGTTCCCTCGGGCAGAGCCGGATCGGGGGTCGTTGACTCGGCCGCTTCTTCGATCATGGTAGCGACCGTGTCGGGCTCTCCGGCCAGGGTGCCGTGGGGCACCTCGGAAATGTCGACGGATCTCGGTCCCAGGTCTTCCAAGTCGGCGGGGGACGCCGACCGCTCGACGATGACGACCTCTTCGATCGGTCCTGGAGCTGGCGGGGCGACCGCCGGAATGGTGTCCAACAACGCCCGGACCACGGCGGTCGAGTCGGCCTCGACAACGATCGTGCGGCCGGGTTCGTGCTGACATCCGAGCGCGACCGCGACCACGACCGCGACGAAGCCGGGCTGGCCACGGACCGCTCGCTTCAGGAGCTTACGGCGCATGCATCCTCTTCGTTCGCTCATTCCATATGTTCAACCGTATCGGAGATCCCTTGTCTGGGGGGCGATCTGTATAGCCCTCAGCGCCGGGTTTGGTTCCCTCAGCCCGATCGTGGTCAAGCTCGCAGTCGATGCGCTCCAAACCGAGGCAAACTGGACCACGCTTTCTGTCTACGCTGGAGCGATCGTCGCAATCGCAGCGATCCAAGGCGTCTTTCGGTACGCCCAACGACACTTGGTCTACGGCGCTTCGCGAAAGATCGAAACCGATCTGCGTGACGATCTATACGTCAATCTGTTGAGACAATCGCCGGCGTTTTTTGATCGCTTGCCGACGGGCGACGTCTTGAGTCGTCTCTCCAACGATCTCGGCGCCGTCCGCATGAGCTTGGGCCCGGGCATTCTGTTTGGTGTCAATACCGTCGCCACGATCGCGCTCGCGATCGCGTTCATGCTCTGGCTCGACCCGTGGCTGACCCTCTTCGCGCTGCTGCCGCTGCCATTCGTTTCGGTGACGGTCAAGCTAATGGGCCAGCGAATCCATCGCCTGAGCCTCGTCAGTCAGACGGCGCTCGCTGCGCTGACGACAACCGCCCAAGAGAATCTGGCCGGCCTCAGAGTGGTCCGCGCCTACGGTTTGGGTGGCAGCGAGGAGGAACGTTTTGACGCCCGGAGCGAGGAGTACGCTTTGGCAAACCTGAGGCTGGCTCGAGTTCGGGCTGTTTTGGGTCCGGCGCTCGGTTTCCTGCTCGGCCTGAGCCTGCTGATCTTGCTCTGGCTAGGGGGCCGCCGCGTCGTGGCAGGACACATGACGCTCGGTGACCTGGTGGCGTTCTTGATGTACCTGGGGATGATCAGTTGGCCGCTGATCGCGTTCGGCTGGATCGCCAACCTGATACAGCGCTCGACTGCAGCGATGCGACGGCTCAACGCGGTTCTGCTCGCCGTGCCAACCATCGACGACGCTGACGCCGACCGATCGGCGACGATTACCGCTGGGAGCATCGCTCTCGATAACGTGGTCTTCCGCTACCATCCGGATCGACCTCCCGTCTTGGACGGCTTCAACCTATCGATACCCGCCGGAGCGACCATCGGTATCACCGGATCGACGGGCAGTGGCAAGACCACACTTCTGCGGCTGATCACCCGGTTGTACGAGGCGCAGGCGGGGACGGTCGAGATCGATGGCCGCCCAATCCGAGACTACCCGCTCGATGAGCTGCGTCGCGCGGTCGCGGTCGCTCAACAGGAACCACTCTTGTTTGGCGACACGCTGAAAGCAAACCTGGAGTTTGGCAGCTCGGTCGACAGTGAGCTGTCGCTCGAAGAGGCGACGTCGATCAGCGGGTTGGCCAAAGAGGTGCAATCGTTTCCAAACCGGTACGAGACCGTCGTTGGGGAGCGGGGAGTCACGCTATCAGGAGGACAGAAACAGCGCGCGGCGCTGGCTCGAGCGGTGCTAGCCGAACCGACGATCCTGCTGCTCGACGACGCATTCTCTTCGGTCGACACAGAGACCGAGGAAAGGATCTTGAGTCGCCTCGAGACGTTTATGAACAACCGGACGACCCTGCTCGTCAGCCATCGCGTATCAACGCTGAGGTTTGCCGATTCCATTGTCGTCCTCGAGCAGGGTCGCATCGCCGAGAGCGGCACTCACGATGAGCTGCTGGCGGCTGGCGGGCGGTACGCGGAGCTATACCACCGGCAACAGCTGGAAGCAGCACTGGAAGAGGCTTAACGGGAGTTTAGCCCCCCAGCTTAGCCCCCCAGCAACTCGTCGATGACTTCGGCGAAGACCTCGGCGGGCAGCGCGCCTTCGAGGCGTTGACCGTTCACAAAAAAGGTCGGGGTCCCGAGGATGTAGAACTTCTGCGCTTCCTTCAAATCGGTGGCCACCTCGGCGGCGTGATCGGCGTTTCGATAGCACGCCTCGAACTGCCCCTGGTCGACCTCGATCGCCCGTCCTGCAGCCGCTATCGCCTCGTCATTGGTACCGAACCGGCCGCTGAACATGGCGTCGTACCACTCCCAAAAGAGACCTTGCTCGTGGGCGCACTCGCCAGCCAGCGCGAGGTCGTACGCTCTGGGGTGGATCGATTGCAGCGGGTTGTTGACAAAGATCCAGCGGATCTTATCGCCGTACTGACGCCTCAGCGCAGGCGCCGTTTCGCGCGCAAACTTCTCGCAGAACGGACACTCGAAATCGGAGAACTCGACGATCGTGATCGGGGCGGTCTCGGGACCGAGCACCGGATCCGCACCGACATCAACGCCATGCACCAGCACAGACGGCTCGGGCGAGGTCCCGGCGGCCACAGCGGGGTCCGAGCTGGGGGTTCCGCGCCACGCCAGCCAGCCGATCCCGAGTCCGATCAGGATGCCCAGGACGAGCATGCTGGCAGCGGGTCCAAGACCCCGTTGACGACCCCCGACGGATGGGCTTCCGGGGGCGTCCGGTGTTACTGGCGAATCGTCCACTCGTACTCTCCTCCCTCTTCGATCGTCAGCTTTGGCAATCCATAGTGGCGCTCGCTCACCCGCCCCACACCGTAGATTGTGACTTCGCGCGTGGGCAGGTTTCGGAACGTATACGCCGTGCCCGGCGGAACCGAATACAACTCTTCACCATCCAAATAGACCGTTACCGGCTCGTCGGCACTGTTCATGACCTTGAGCGAACCCAGCCGCTCGTCGATGCGAGCCTCATCGACCACAGTTTCGCCGCTTTGCCGACACGCACCAGATGCCAAGATGGCAACGAGCAACCACGGTACAGCCACCGCCCGCACTCTCATCGGGACTCCTTCCATGCAGCAGATCAACGATCGATTCGTGGACATGTACCCCAAGCTGAGGGTACGGGTCCGGATCGACACCCGCTGAACGACTGAACTTAGCCCCGCCGGGTCGCTTGACCCACGCTTCGCGGGCCGGCACCTTTGCGCAACGATGAAACGATCCGAATTTCTTCCCGGCCCGAGAGAATCGTGAGCCGCAGCATGGACGAACCGCTCCACGCCCCTTATGACGCCCACGTAGCGCGGCGGTTGCTGGCGTTTCTGGTCCCGTACCGAAAGCAGGTAGCCGGAGCGTTGGCGTTGCTGCTCGCGCTGGCGACCATCGAAGCGCTTCAGCCGTATTTGGTCAAGGTCGCCATCGATCGTTACATCGCCACCGGTGACCTGGCTGGCCTGTTCACAATCGCGCTTGTCTATCTGGGGCTGCTCGTGCTCGAGCTCGGTGTCGGCTATGGTGAAACGTATCTCACCGCTTGGGTCGGCCAGCGAGCCATGCACGATCTGCGCGAACGGTTGTTCGGGCGTCTTCAGCGATTGCCGGTGTCGTTCTTCGATCGTCAGCCGATCGGCCGGTTGGTGACACGGGTGACGTCGGACGTCGAGGTGCTGAACGAGCTCTTCTCATCTGGCGTCGTGGCGGTGCTCAGCGACGCCCTGATGTTGGTTGCGATCGCCATCATGATGTTCGCGGTCAACGCCGAGCTGGCCATCATCACGCTGCTGGTTGTCCCGCTGGTACTCGCGATTTCGTTCCCGCTCAGACGCCGCATGCGTGACGCGGAACGCGAGATCCGACGACAGCTGGCCAGACTCAATGCCTATCTTCAGGAGCGCGTTTCGGGTTTGGTGGTCGTCCAGCTGTTCCGTCAAGAACGGACCAGCGCGGATGAGTTCGCGGACATCAACCGTGAACACCAGGCCGCGCAGCTCGCGTCTGTGCGCTACTACGCCTTGTTTTACCCGCTGATCGAGCTGGTCGGAGCGCTTGCGATCGCGCTCATCGTTTGGTACGGAGGCGGCGAAATCCTGAGAGGAGCCCTTACGTTCGGCGCGTTGGTGGCTTTTCTCCAGTACGCCCAGAAGTTCTTCCGTCCGATTCGAGATCTGGCCGAGAAGTACAACCTGCTCCAAGCGGCGATGGCTTCCGGGGAACGGCTGATCACCTTGCTCGACGAACCGCCGGCGCCGGTTCCAGCCACCAAGAGGCAACAACTGCCACATCCACGCGGCGAGATCGTGTTTGACGACGTGTGGTTCCGATACACCGCCAATTCCTGGGTCCTGCGAGGCGTGTCGTTTGGTGTCCGACCAGGCGAGAAGCTTGCGCTGGTGGGCCCGACCGGCTCTGGAAAAACGACCGGCGCCAGCCTCTTGTGCGGGTTCTATGAGCCCACCAAAGGCCGCATCTTGCTCGACGGACTCGACGTGCGGGAATACCCCCGCGACGAGCTCAGTCGTCGTGTCGGCCTGGTCTTACAAGACGTTTTCCTGTTCTCGAGGTCGGTGGCGGACAACGTTCATCTGGACGCCGCCGGCGTCGGCGATCGCGAGGTCGCTGCGGCCTTGGAGGCGATCGGAGCCAACGGATTCGTGGCCGAGCTGCCCGACGGCGCCGATACCGAAGTCGGCGAGCGGGGGCGATCCCTGTCGACCGGTCAGAAGCAGCTCGTCGCGTTCGCCCGAGTCCTGGCTCATGATCCCCCGGTGCTCGTCCTGGACGAAGCGACTTCGAGCGTTGACAGCACCAGCGAGGCGCTGATCGAGAAGGCGATCGGACAGCTGATGGCTGCCCGTTCGTCGATCGTAATCGCTCACCGGCTGTCGACGATTCGGCGTGTCGATCATATCGTCGTACTGCACAAGGGAACTGTTTGCGAGCACGGTACCCACCAAGAGCTGCTGGCTCGCGAGGGTGTTTACGCGCGCCTGTACGAGCTTCAGTTCGCTGACCAGGAGGGGCGGCGGCGCTTGGCCACCGAGCCGACTTGAGTCCCAACTGGGAAAAATGGGCGACGGAACTGGGTGCGCGACACGTTCCCGATGCCCGATTGGGGGTGTGGGACATAACCGTCGATCGCACATCCAACGGCGAGGTGCACCTGAGCGGTGCAACGACGTCCGCCAAAGGGCTGCGGGAGCTCCAGGCCAAAGCCGCTGATCACGCTGAGGTCGACGTACAGCTCTTGCCCGAGCGGGGGCTAGAAGGTGCGATCCGCGTCGTGGCACACAGGAGCTTGGCGTACCTGCGACGCGACCCAAGTCACGCCAGCGAGATGGTGTCCCAGATGATCATGGGTGAGGAGGCGCTTGCGCTTCGCCGCAGCGCTGATTGGCTGCAGGTACAGACCAGTGACGGCTACGTGGCGTGGGTTCACCACGGCGCGTGCCTCACGTCCGACCCCGGTGATCTTGGTGAGTATCGGGACCGGCTCGCGGTCAACCGACCCCGCGACGGATCGTGGATCGTCGTCGCTCGCGGAGCAGTGGCACGGCAGGCACCACGTCTCGAAGCGCCGATCGTGGCCGACCTTGTGCAAGGTGCGATCGTCGACGCTCGCGTCAGCAACACCGCCCTCGAGCTAACGCTCCCCGATGGCACCCGGGGGTGGATCAGAGCCGAAGCGGCGGTACGGTGCGACCGCCTGAGCGATGTTTTTCCACGCAATGGCTCAGCAATCGTCGCCCACGCCGCAACCTTCATGGGCCTCCCCTACCTGTGGGGCGGGACCTCCGAGAAGGGGTTTGACTGCTCGGGTCTCGTTCAGCGAGTCTACGCACTCCACGGGGTGCGCCTACCGCGCGACGCGGATCAGCAATCCGTGATCGGAGCCGAGATCGACCCCGGCGCCGGTTGGAGTGCGATCCACGACGGAGATTTGGCTTTTTTTGTCGAGCCGCCCGGCGAGCGCGTGACTCACGTCGGGATTCTGACCACCGGCGGGCAGATGGTGCATGCGTCAACGACCCACAACGGGGTCGCGTGGGATACGCTCAACCCGGCGGATCCGATGCAGTCGGAGTTTGGGAATCGTCTGGCGAGCTGGCTCGTTGGTGTGCGGCGCGTGCTGGAGCGCTAGTCGTCCGACTCCGGGATTATCGAAACGAACCTCGTACCCGCCAGCTGGTAGCGGAAGTCGCACCGACCCCCACGGTTGTGATTGATCAACGCACGAAGATCGGGAGACCGCACGACGTACAGACCCTCGAACCCATCGCGGTCGAAGTCAGCAGCCAGCGTATAGGTAATGATGTCCAGCGAGTCCGCCGGGGTTGCGCGCGCCAGGATAGAGTCGGGTAGCGAAACGGGCTGGTCGACCCGCATCGAGACTTCGACGTGATCACCGACAAACTCACCCTCGAGCTCGACGATTGGATTCATCTTGATCGTCGTCTTGTTGGTCGTCAACTGAATCACGTCCATGATGAACCCAGTCATTACCGGTGGTCCGTCGGCGTCGACGCAATCGGTCGACGACTGCACAATCCGAGTGGCGTATTTCCCGGTCCAATTGGAGGATGGGAACTCCTCGGCGCCCGAGCCACAGGCGACCAGCAGGCCCATACAGAGAGGCGGGATCGTGATCGAGAGGCGTGGCATTTTCACTTGACCGGCTTTCGAATCTCGACGTTGACTTCGGCCGCCAACGCGGGAAGCCGGCGCCCTGCTCTGCGATTGATGAGATAAAACCAGCGATAATCCTCCAGCGGCAACCACTTACGCGCTGAAATCAACCGAAAACCCCGGATCGCACTGACCGAGTAGGGACTCAACAGCTCGTTCAGCGAGCGCATTGAAAAAAAGTGGCAATGAGCTCGGGCGCGTTTCCGACCCCGGTGGCGGAAGCGCGCGCGAGCCAACCTGGCGACCAACCCCAAATGCATGGGAACGCCGAGGATCAGCAAGCCGCCGGGGCGCAACACGCGCATCCAATCCTCCAGCGCTGCGTGCGCATGCTCCAGGTGCTCTAAGACATGGCTGGCGATGACGACGTCGAAAGAGTCCGCACCCATGGGAAGCGGACCCTTCTCGAGATCGTGATCGTCGATGATTCGGTCGTAGCCCAATTGTCTGCAGAGTTCGACCCGGTCCGGGTTGATCTCGATCCCCGTCCAGCGGGCTACCACACCGGCATGATCGATAAAGCGCTTGGCCAGTCCGGTTCCAGACCCGACGTCCAGGATCTCTAGAACCTCGCCCGATCGCGCCAGGTCACGCACCGCGGGGACCATATCCTGATAACGAGCGCATCGCAGCTCATAACGCCGGTAGGCGGGGACCACGTCGAACGCCAACACCGGGCGGCGGGGTGTGCGATAGAGATGCTCTGTGACACCGATTGCGGCGTTCCTATTCAACATGGAATCAGGGAGTTTGGGCAACGTCGATCGCTAGGTTGACAAACCTAGTTCAGCCCCACTTAGCGGGAAAGACTTACGGTGAGCCGCCGGTTGGCACAATCAAAGCGACAATTGACCGCTCGCCGCGAGCCAGCGGGTAGGCGACAACGATCGTCTCGTCGAAGCGCGAGATCATTTCCTTGACAAACGCTTCTTCGCCGCCGTCGACTTCGACACGCAGAAACATCCGGTCACCGCGGGGCTCCTTGAGAACTCCATTCACCCGCACGGTCACATCGCCCAACTGGATAACCGGGGTCTCGCGGCCGGGGAGGATCGTCACTTCGTCCAACCGCCGGACCTCGCCGGTAGCGAGTAGCTCCCGCAAGCGCGTCGCACCCTCGCCCTCGCGCCAGACTTCGTTGAGGCGCCGGATCTCGACATCCCTCGGCGCTCCGTCCTCAGCCAAGAACAGTATCACCCGATACGACCGCGAAGCGCGGTCGGTCGGTTCCTGGGCCATCGCAGTCACAGCGAGTGACGCCGTCGCCACCAAAGCCAGCGACAGTGAGACAGTCGAACGCGGTAGGTATGTCAGCATAGAAAACCCCTCCTCGAGCGGAATGTACCACCCGAGGAGGGGAAGGGTTCCGTGGACCTTATTCGGTCGGGGCGAAGCCGCTCGGAGCGGGCACCGGCTGTGAAGCCGGGCGCTCGGGGGTTTCCCCGTTGCCCCAGTTGTAGCGGGTCCCAAAGCGGGTCAGCAGGAACAACCCGAAACCGATCGTCAAGGCGGCGAACTGAATCACGATCCCGATCACCATCAGGATCACGCCAAAGACCCCAAACGGTCCCCCGATCAACCCGAGGGCGCTGCCAAAGAGCAGCAACACGCTGAGAAAACCAACACCGACCAGAATCGAAAGGTACGGGTTGGTGTGCTCCCACCCGAACCGACGCTCGGCTTCATGCCCGACGTACTTGGCGACGGCAACGAAACCCAGCAGGATCCCGATCTTCAACGCCAGCAGCGCAAATGGGATGACGAGCAGCAATGGGATACCGATAATCGAGATGGCGAGAATGACCACCGTCAGGACCAACACCGGGATGAGCAGCAGCCACGCGACCAACCCGATGGCGGTGGCCTTCCACGCCGAAGTCGCCATCCGGTACTCCATCCGTTCGATCGGGCCGCGCCCAAGCAGGAACAACAGGGCGACGATGAACGCCAGAAAGGCGATCCACAGCACGGTCCCGATCAACCCACCGATATTCCCGATTATCGGGCTGAAGCCCCACTGGGGGTGGATATCGATATTCGGTCCAAAGGCGACCTCATTGACGGCGCCATGAACGACCGCCCCAGGCGCCCGATGGATCGTGCCACCGACCGAGGTTACCTCGCCTTCGACCACCGCGTTTGGGCCCAACCGGACCGAGCCGCCGACCGCGACGACCGAGCCATCCACATGACCATCCACGCGGGCCGAGCCGCCGACCGCCACCACATCCCCTTCGACGTGCCTGCCAGCTGGAACGTTGACGCTTCCGCCGACGCGGACCTGGTCGCCTTCCTCGCTGATGAACGTGGCGCCCTCATGGTCCTCGTCATCCTGCGCCTCATCTGCTTCACCGGTCGCTCCGGCTGCGGTCTCGTCGATGGCCGCCGCATCGGTCGTCGGTGGCGGGCCGATCCCGAACAGGACGCGACGCGTGGTCGTGTCCATAAACGAGAGTCGCGTGATATCCTGGGCGTCGTCGCCGATGCGCTCGGTCAACTCGGCGCCAGTCACCGGTTCTCCATCGATGCCGATGGAGCCATTTGCCAACTCGATCGACTGCACATCCGTGCGGTATCTGGGCATCAGCACGACGCCGTTCTGAATGGGCAACACCTGGTACCGGCGCTCGACCCGGTCCCGTAGCTCACCCAACGTGGGTGCAACTTCCTGCGCCGCGGATCCCGCGGTCGCCTGCGCCAGACTGACCGGAGCGAAGCTCAACATGAGCAACGTTCCAAGCGTCAGGGCGCGCCAGAGATTCGTCGACGCGATCATCACCATGTTCTCCTCTCGAAAGCCAACAGACGATTCAGACTATAGAGCGCGGAAACACCGATCAGCATGCTCGCCAGCAGTAGTAACGCAACCTGCGGCGTCGCCACCGCGACCTGGAGTGCGGTTCCGATCCGGGCCAAGAGCCCCCAAAGCGCGAGCCCCGCCGCCAGCCACTCGCCGATCCAAACCAAGGCGCCGGCGCCGGTCCTCAAGACCTCGCCAAAGCTCGGCGCATCGATCGGCAACCACTGTACGAGCGGCAGCAGCCCGGTGGCCGTGCCAACCAGCGTCACAGCGGCCACGACGGCGGCTTTCCAACACCACGCACCGAGCGCCACTTGCGGCGCTGGCGCCGGTTGGATCGCCCACAGCACCCGCTCGGCGAAGCCGGCTGACGGCGTCAGCCGGGGCGCTGAGGCGAGCAGTGTGCCAAACGCATGCTCGGCCTGGCGCTCGTCGCCCGCTGCCTCAGCCGCGAGCCAGCGCTTCAGGTCGTTCTGGAGTCTCCGCATCATCTTCATTCTCCTATCTGGCCCTACGCTGGGCCGGGGGGCTGGGTTTCAGCCGCCGCGCGGAGCGTCGGGGGCCCTGAGGGGCCCCAGCCGGCGGCCGAGAGGTCGCCCGCCAGCTCCTTGCGCGCCCGGTGGAGGTACGTCTTGACCGTCCCCAGGGGCAACCCCATGATCTCGGCGATCTCCTCGTACGCAAGGCCTTCCTGGTGACGCAACACCATCGCCTCGCGGTAATCGGGCCGGAGGCGATCGATCGCCGCCGAAAGCGCCGTCGCCAGATCGGTCTGGACCATCGAGTCGAGCGGTGAGTGAGCCGCTGGGTCTGGGGTCGTCGACGCGTAGTCGGGCTCGTCCTCGCTACCGGCTTCCAATGAAACGGTATCGATAGCTCGCCGTCGCAGCTGGTCGATAGCGGTGTTGTGGGCGATCTTGAACAGCCAGTTCGAGAACTTCCCCTGTTCTGGCTGGTACGTGTCGAGACGGCTGAACGCTTTGACGAACGCGTCCTGCGAGAGGTCCTCGGCCAACGTCCGATCGTGCACCATGCGGGCAACGAGGTTGAACACGGGGCGCTCGAAGCGATGCACAATTTCCCTGAACGCGCTCTGCGACCCCGCAAGCGCCTCGACCACGAGTTGCTCATCCGCTATGCCCACGTGCACCCCGTACGGAGCGTTCCGCTCACCGGTTTCGGCGTTGGAAACTGATCGCGACAAGGCGACCCGGGTGCGATCGATGTTCGACACGATCGCTCCGCGCTACGACTTGTTCAACGATGTTCTGTCGGCCGGCGTCCATCGACTCTGGCGGGCGGACGCGATCGACGCGCTGGCTCCGATACCCGGCGGTCGATACCTCGACCTCTGCGCTGGCACTCTCGACCTCGCCCGGGCGGTCGCTGCACGCGCCCCCGGCGCGGTAGCCGTAGGCCTCGACTTCTCGTTGCCGATGCTGCAACGCGGTACCGGCAAGTTGGATCATCACCGAGCGGTGCTCCCGGTGGCCGCGGATGCGCTGGCACTGCCCGTGACCGATAGCGTTTTTGCCGGCTGCACGATCGGCTTTGGGCTCCGCAACCTGGTCGACTTCGAGGCCGGATTGTCGGAGATGCACCGCGTCCTCGAGCCCGGCGGGAGGCTGGTGGTGCTCGAGTTCACAACGCCACCGGGCAAGCTCTTTCGGACCCTCTATCACGGCTACTTTCACCACCTCCTGCCGCGCGCCGGGGCGCTGATCGCGGGAGACGCCAACGCCGCTCGCTACTTGCCCGACTCGGTGGCCGACTTCCCCGACTGCGAGGCCTTATCGGATATGCTAACCAACGTCGGCTTCTCGCGCGTCCGCTTTCGTCTGCTGAGTCGCGGCATCGCTGCGCTTCACACTGGAGTCAAGGAGTAGAATGGCCGCATCAGACGAAAGACCCGTTCACCTGATCGGAGTACCGATCGACCTCGGCGCCGGGCGACGCGGTGTAGACATGGGTCCTTCCGCGCTGCGGATCGCGGGGTTGTGCAATCGATTGATTCGTCTCGGATATGATGTTACCGACACCGGCGACGTGGCGGTGAGGATCCCCGAGTCCGCCGATGCCGGGTCTGAGCGAGCACGCTTCAGGGACGAGATTGCGGGCACCAATCGGGCACTGGCCGAGCGCGTCGCGGCCTCACTCGAAGCCGGCGCACTGCCGATTGTGCTCGGCGGCGACCACTCGCTATCGATTGGCTCGATCGCCGGTGCCGCGTCGTGGGCCGCGCGAGAAGGCGACGACCTGGGACTGTTGTGGTTCGACGCCCACGCCGACATGAACACCCCTGACACCACGATGAGCGGCAACGTCCACGGCATGGGTCTGGCCGCGTCGCTCGGATACGGCGACCCTGTCTTGACCGAGCTTGGCGGGCCGACCCCCAAGGTCAAACCCGATAAGGTCGCGTTGATCGGCGCGCGCGACGTCGATCCCGGTGAGCGGGGGATGGTCCGCGAATCGGGAATCCGTGTGTTTACGATGCGTGAGATCGACGAGAAAGGGATCGTCCGCGTGCTCGAGGAGGCGCTGGCGATCGTGGGTCATGGCACCCTCGGTTTCCACGTGTCATGGGACATGGACTTCGTCGATCCCAACTATGCGCCGGGGGTCGGGACGCCGGTCATCGGCGGTGTCAATTATCGCGAGGGACACCTGGCGCTAGAGCTGGTGAGTGACGGTGGCGGAATGGTGAGCATGGATTGCGTCGAAACGAACCCGATCTTGGACGATCGCAACCGCACCGGGGCACTCGGCGTGGAGCTCATCCTGTCGGCGCTGGGCAAGTCGATCCTGTAGCAGACCGTGCAGATCGGGATCGTCTCGGATACGCACGACCGGGTCCCAGCCTCGCTACACGAAGCGCTTCGTGATACAGACGAGATCGTGCACTGCGGTGATATCTGCCGCGATCACACCTTGGTCGAGCTCGAGACGATCGCGCCGGTGGCGGCTGTGCACGGTAACTGTGACACCATGCGGTTGGTCGAGCGATTCCCTGAAGAGCTCTTACTCGATCGAGGCGAGCTAGCGATCGTGGTCATCCACGGCCACCAGTTCCCCCGCGGTAGCATCGAGCATTTGGCGCATCACTTTCAGAGTCTCGGTCCCGACCTCGTGCTGTTTGGACACAGTCACGTCGCGGTGTCGGAGGTCGTCAATGGCATCCGCTTCTTCAACCCGGGCACTGCGGGCGGGTTCGGCGCTCCGCCGTCGGCAGGCATTCTGACAGTTGATAACGGCGCCTTCGATCTAGCACATATCAAGCTCTAAGGTCTCGATTGAACACTCACGTTGGAGGACAACACGATGACGAGGATCGACGGCTCTGATCGCGGCGGCTCACCGTTGGCGCGGTACGCGTTTTGGGTCTCACGTCGCCGGCACGGCAAGGTCACCGGGCCGCTCAAGCTCTACGCGCGCCATCCAAAGGTGCTGTACGGCGTTGGGCAGATGGAAATGGCGCTCCGTCGCGCGCGTCGGGTTCCCGTCAATCTGCGGGAGTTGGCGGTACTCAGGGTCGCGACGCGCGTCGGGTGTCCCTTCTGAATCGATATCAACGCTGCCGGGAGCAGCGACGTCGGGATTACCCATGAGCAACTCGAAGCGCTCCACAACTACGAGCGATCCGACGCTTTTTCCGCTCAAGAGAAAGCGCTACTGCGGTACGCCGACGCGATGACAAACACACCGGCGGATGTCAACGACGACGTATTCACAGCTGTGGCCAGAGAGTTCACCGACGAGCAGGTCATCGAGCTGACCGCCTTCTTGGCGTGGGAGAACTTTCGAGCCCGGTTCAATCATGCGCTTGGGGTTGAATCGGATGGCTTCGCGGAGGGCGCGGCTTGCCCGCTCCCGACTGCCTAACGCTGACAGACGGGGCAGTAATACGTCGAGCGCTGAGCCTGGACGATCCGTTTTATCGGCCCGCCACATCGACGACAGGGTTCGTCCTCGCGATGGTAGACGTTTAGCGCTTCGTAGAACCCACCCGGGTCGCCATCGGCGTCGGCGAAATTCAAGTACGTCCCGCCGAGCGATGTCCCCGACCCACCAACCGCCTCGGACAGTACTTCGACGATCGCACGGTGGAGGCGTGCGGCGCGCACCGAGCCCACGTTCTTCGCCCGTCGACGCGGGCTCACCCGAGCCCGCCACAACGCCTCGGCGACGTATATGTTGCCGAGCCCCGCGATCCGTCGCTGGTCGAGCAGGAACGTCTTGAGTGGTTGGCGGCTGGCGGCCAGACGATCCTCGAGCACGGCTACCGTGAACGCCGGGCTCAGTGGCTCGGGACCGAGTTTGGCCGCCCGCGCGGCCCAATCGACGGCGGGTACGATCTCCAACCGGCCGAGCGTCCGCGGATCGACATACAGGAGCCGCGAGCCATCTTCAAAGTCGAACGTCGCCCGAGTGTAGACCGGAACCGAATCGCTGTCGGCGCCATTTTTCACCACCCGGTAGCTGCCACTCATCCTCAGGTGTGTCAGCCACACTCGATCGCTCTCGAGCTCGATCACAATGAACTTGGCGCGGCGGGTAACGGATCGAATCGCAGCTCCCTCGAGCGCTCGGGTGAGCTTGGCCGTTGAACCGTGGACGATGTTGTCTCTCAAAATCTGAACCCGTTCGACGCGCCTTCCCGGAAGGACTTTCACCAGTTGGCGCACGATCGTCTCGACCTCGGGCAGCTCCGGCACGAACGGTTACTCGGCGAGCGCTCGCGCGAGCTCCCGCCACCCGATGTCGGAGCGCCACCGCAGTGCCGGGCTCTCGATCCTCCCCAGTGCGTCGTACACACGCTCCCGCGCGTCACCGACATCGGCGCCAACCGCGGTCACGTTGAGCACCCGGCCACCGGCGGTGACCAAACGGCCAGCCTCGCGTCTGGTGCCAGCGTGGAAGACCACCAAGCCGTCACGATCAAAGCCGACGTCGGCTTCCAGCTCGGGAGGGATCTCGATCGGCACACCAGTTTCGTAGTCCGACGGGTAGCCGACCGATGCCGCAACGACCGTCACGCAGGCGCCGGCGCGCCAACCGATCTCACGCTCACCCAACCGACCTCCCGGTGTCGCCGCCATCAGCAACGCGAGCAGATCGGTGTCGATAAGCGGTAACAAAGCCTGGGCTTCGGGGTCGCCAAAGCGGACGTTCCACTCGAGCACCCGCGGACCTGTCGCCGTCAACATGAGCCCGGCGTAAAGACACCCCGAGAACGCCACGCCGTCCGCCTCGAGCGCCGCCAGGATGGGGCGGAAAACCGTCTCCACGATTTCTGCCTGCTGCGAGGCATCGAGCATCGTCGCCGGAGCGTACGCGCCCATGCCACCCGTGTTCGGTCCCCGATCACCGTCCGCGGCCCGCTTGTGATCTTGGGACGGCAATAAGGGCAGCAAATCCCGTCCATCAGTCAGCGCGATCATCGACGCTTCCTCGCCAGCCACAAACTCCTCGACGACGACCTCGTCCCCGGCGGCACCGAAATCTCGGCGGTCGAAACACGCCGCCAGCGCTTCTGTAACCTCGGCTGTCGTCCCGCACACCAAGGCTCCCTTGCCGGCGGCGAGCCCGCTCGCCTTGACCACACACGGCACTCCTAGCTTGTCGGCAAACGCCGCCGCCGGTGCCTTCGCAGTGAAGACCTCGAACCGCCCTGTCGGGATTCCATGGGCTTGCATGAGGCGCTTGGCATACGCCTTCGATGACTCGAGTCGCGCGCCAGCCCGGGTCGGTCCAAAAACCGCCAATCCTGCATCCCGAAACGCGTCCACCAGACCCGCTGCCAGCGGTACCTCGGGGCCGACGACGGTGAAGCCGACGCGTTCGCGCTGCGCCATCTCGACCAAGCCATCGATGTCGGTGGGATTCGTCTCCACGCTTCGTGCGACGGTGTCCAGGCCGCCGTTGCGACCCGTAACCAGGAACTCGTAGTCGGGGTGATCGCGGCGGAGTTTCCAGACGAGCGCGTGCTCGCGCCCACCACTGCCGACAACGAGGATCTTCACGTTGAGCTCAGACCTTGGCTAGCGCTCGCTCGAGGTCCGATCGCAGGTCATCGGGATCCTCGATTCCGACCGACAGTCGAACTAGATGATCGACCAGACCCATCCGCTCGCGTTGCTCGACTGGGACGGCGGCGTGAGTCATCTCGCCGGGGTGGCTGCACAGGCTCTCCACCCCGCCCAGACTCTCAGCCAACTGGAAGATCTCGAGGCCCTCCAGGAATCGCCGCGCGCCCGCGCCATCGCCAAACTCGAGCGAGATGACCCCACCGAAACCGCTCATCTGTCGCGTGGCGAGCTCGTGCTCGGGGTGATCAGGCAGCCCGGGGAAGTGAACCGCTGTTACGGCATCTTGCTCGGCTAGCCAACCGGCCAGCTCGACCGCCGTCGCCTCCGAGCGTTCCATCCGCAAAGGCAGAGTCTTGAGTCCGCGGAGAGCTAGAAAACAGTCCAGTGGACCCGGCACCGCGCCAACCGCGTTTTGGAGAAACCGCAATTGTTCGGCGATCTCGTCGTTATTAGTTACCGCGATGCCGCCCACCATGTCGCTGTGACCGTTTAGGAATTTCGTCGTCGAGTGGACAACGATATCAGCCCCAAACTCGAGCGGGCGCTGGAAGAATGGCGACATAAAGGTGTTGTCGACGACCAGCATACAGTGCGCGCGCTCAGCGATCTCACGCATCGCCGCGAGGTCGGTGATCCGCATTAGCGGGTTGGATGGCGTCTCGACAAACAGCATCTTCGTGTTGGCGGTCATCGCCGCTTCCACCGCGGCCGCGTCTCGCGTATCGACGTAATCGAAGGAAAGCCCGAACCGTTCGAGCACGTTCTGAAACAGTCGGTGGGTGCCGCCGTAGAGGTTCTCTCCGGCCACCAGATGATCACCCCCCGAGAGCAGAGTCATCACGGCGTGAATGGCGGCCGTGCCGGAAGCAAAGGCGATGCCGTGGCTGCCGCTCTCGAGCGCCGCCACACAACCCTCCAACGCAGCCCGCGTGAGGTGGTGCGTGCGCGCGTACTCGTACCCGCGGTGGCGACCGACGCCGTCCTGCACGTACGTCGACGTCTGGTAGATCGGCGTCATGACCGCCCCGGTCACCGGGTCAGGATGTTGTCCCGCATGGATCGCCTTGGTCGCAAAATTGCGATCGTCATCGTGGCGGCTATCCACGATCGTTGCTCTCGACTTCGCGTGCTTGGCGGTACATCTCTTTCGCGCGCTCGGTTCGACCCTTGCGATCCCAGATGATTCCGAGGTGGTAGTAGGCACGTCCAAGAGCCGGA
This sequence comes from Gemmatimonadota bacterium, assembly GCA_041577935.1. Classification (GTDB taxonomy): domain Bacteria; phylum Gemmatimonadota; class Gemmatimonadetes; order JACCXV01; family JAHWKZ01; genus CAMYLR01. The sequence goes on from JBFGIA010000001.1 coordinate 23,522, forward strand.
TCGTATTCGACCGCGCGCTCGAACGCCTGCGCGGCTTCGTCCAACCGATCGATATGATTGAGGTACACGCCCACGTAGTAGTGCGCGCGGGCCTGTTCAGGGTTCAGCTCAAGCGCTCGCCCGAGCTGTCCAATCGCCTCTTCGTAGAGTCCCTTCTTGCCGTGCACAATCCCCAACTCACAATGACCGCTCGCGTTGTCGGGATCGAGCCGCAGGGCGCGCGCCAGCTCGGCCTCGGCCTGGCTGTACATACCGGCCCGACAGTAGGCTGAGCCCAGCGCGATGGCTGCGTCAACAGAATCCGGAACGAACTCCTTGGTCTCCAGAAGCTGTGCGATCGCTTGATCGTGCAACCCGCGCTCGAGATGCTGTTTGGCGACCTGAATCGCCGCTTCCACATCACGCGGATCACTGCGCAAGGCAGCGTAGAGCTCATCGAGCCCGTGATCGGCTCCGCGGTCGTCTTCGGGCGCCACCGCGAAGGTCGCCTCGCTCGCCGCGGCCAGCGGTGTTTCAACGGACCTGGTCTCAACAATCGGCGGCTCGACCAATGACGTTTCAGCTGTCGGCGTCTCGACGATCGGTGGCTCGACCAACGGGGCTTCCACGAACGGCGTGTCTATTGCCACGGGCTCAGGAGGTGCGACCCCGATCGGCTCAGGCCCAGGCGGTGCAGGCTCGATTGGCTCGGGCTCAGGCGGCGCGACTTCGATCAGCTCGGGTTCGGGCGGTGCAACTTCGATCGGCTTGGGTTCGGGCGCGCTTTCCAGCGGCGCCGGTTCCGGCTCTGGAACCAGCGTCAGCTCTGGCGGTTCTGGCTCGACCTGCGCGCGCAACCGCTTTCGGGCTGGCTTGGGCGACTTGCCGAGCTCGGGGGTCCGAGCCTTCTTCCGCCGCGCTTTCCGCCGTGGCTCCTGACCGAGCAGGGTAGCAACCCGATCGGGATCGAGCGTTGCAAGGGGATCGGTGCCGACCCTTGTACTCTTGGTCTCGTCGTCGCGCCTAGGCACCGGTGAACCGATCAACCAGTTTGCGGTAATCGACCGCTCCGTGAGAGCGGGGAGCGTACTCGAACACTGTCTCTTGGTGGCTGGGCGCTTCCGAAAGCCGAACGTTGTCGCGGATCGGATCGGTTACTGCGTTGTCGAAGTGTTTGCGCAGCACGCCCAGAATCTCTTTGCTCTTTCGCAAATTGTGTCGATAGAATGTGGGCACAACGGCGGCGATCCGTACCTCTTTGCCGTTCCACGATGACATCCGCAGAATGTTCTCGACGATCTGTCGCACTCCGACCAGAGCTAGGTACTCCATCGAGATCGGTATAATCACTTCATCCGCGTAAGCGAGCGCGCTCGTCGTCAACATGCTCATCGATGGCGCGCAATCGATAATCGTAAACTCGTAATCCTCGCACTCCTCGATGCTGGCCAGCCGGTTGGCCAAGCCGCGCTCTCGCTCTTGACCCCAGATCAGTCGCTCCTCGGTTTCGGCCAATCGCCAATCGCTAGCGATCACGTCGAGGTTGTCGCGCACCTCGACCAGCGAATCATACGCATCCAGCTCGCCAGCCAGAAACTCCGCCATGCACGCGTCTCGTGCGTCGATGCCGAACCATATGCCGACGTTGCCCTGGGGATCGAGCTCCAGAAGCAGCACCTGGTGACCTAGATCGGCCAGGCCTGCCGCTAGATGGACCGCGGTGGTCGTCTTGCCCGTTCCACCCTTGTGGTTGACGACCGCGATCCGGCGCATCGACGGATTCCGAAATAGCGTGATTTGACCAGACATGAGGCTGAGGTGAAAGAACCTAAGAGCCGCTCGCGGTTTCAACCACCCAATCGAGATACGCGATCGCCCCCCGATCGACCTTGATGGCAAGCAGCTCGGGGATATCGTACGGGTGCAGCTCTTCGAGCCGGCGCGCAAGCTGGTCGAGCAGGGAGGTGCGAGTCTTGAGCAGCACCAGGCATTCGGCCTCGGTGTCGACCCGACCCTGCCACCAGAAGATCGAACGCACGTCGGTGACGATGTTGCCGCACGCTGCAAGCTGCTCCTCGACGAGCGTTCGCACGATCGCTTCACCAATCCCCCCGTCGGGACAGGTCGTGATGACCAATCGAACGTCACCGCCGGGTTTGGTCGCGTCCGTCATTCAAGCTCCTTGAGTCGGCGGCCATCGGTCCACCCTGCGGAGATAATCCCGCGCCGCCCACAATCCAAGCATCGACTTGGCATCGCGGATCTGGCCGTTGGTTGCCCACTCAAGCGCCTGCTGCAATGGGATGCGCGTGACATCGATGTCCTCATCGTCCTCGTGATTGGTTGTACTGGGGATCAATCCTTCCGCCAAAAACACCCTCAGCTCTTCGTCACAGAAGCCGGGAGTCGTATAAAACGCGGCCAGCGGCGTCCAACTCTGCGCGCGATAGCCGACTTCTTCTTCCAACTCGCGCTCGGCACAAGCTTCAAACGACTCTCCGTCCCCAAGACTGCCGGCCGGGATCTCCCAGATGCGCTGACCGACCGCGTACCGGAACTGGCTGATCAACGCCACGGTGTCATCGTCGAACAGCGGCACGATCGCCGCTGCGCCGGGGTGACGAATGACGTCGAATACTGTCTGTCTAGTTTCCTCGCCAGTGGTGATGCGGATTGTGTCTCTCGCGACATCGACGACTCGACCGGAATAGACTCGCTGCCGGTCGATGCGTTCCCACTTCACGCGAGGAGGGTCGACATCTCTTAGCCGCCCGTTCTCCTGAGGACGACCGGAATGCCGGGCGCAAGCCCCAACCGCTCCGCCGCAGATCCGTCTCTGCATGCCACTTCCAGCCAGCCCGAAGAACCGACCAGGCCGCAAAGCGAACCCACCTCCACATCACTGTAGGTCCTAACAACGGGCATCGTCTGGCCACCGGCTTCGACGATCACCGCGCCCTCGGCGTGAGCGACCCAACGTTCCGGCAAATTGGTAACCGCATTCCCGAAGTGATCCACGTGCACCACTTCGCCGCGATACGTGTCACGCTCCGCAACCGGCGCCGGCACCGCCAAACGACGGAGGTTCGTCGCCGGTGGTCCAAACGCCTCAAGTTCGACCGGCCCGGCTTCGATCAGCCGAGCCAGATGAGCCGCCACCGGGGCGAAGATGTCGCGTCCGTGGAAAGTCGCGCTGGGGTCACGCCCCGCGCGCCACCACCGGGCCTCCGTCAGCTCGACCGCCTGCGGTTCCGTATCGGTGAAGGGCGGTGCAAAAAGCGTAAACACGCCAGTATCCGGCCCGACCATGTACTGGTGCTCCGAGGTCTTGATCGCCAGCGCGCGTCGCGGGGTCCCAACGCCAGGATCGACAACAACACAATGAACCGATGCCGGAGGGTAAAACGGCACGGCGCGGTATAGAGCGAAAGCCGCGCCGCGAACATCCTGCGGCGCGATCGCGTGAGTCAGATCCACGATCATGGCGTGCGGCGCGATATCCGCAATCACGCCCTTCATCGCGCCGACATAGCCATCGGCAGTGCCAAAGTCCGTGGTCAGTGTAACGATCGTCACCTTACTCCCGCTTGTTGCCACGGCTGGCTTCATCCAGGATCCGCGCTTCTTCGTTTGTCAAGCTAGCCAGTCCGTGCTCCGAGATCTTGTCCAGAATCCGATCGATCTCGGTCTCGACTCGTCGCGACCCGCGGACCCTCGGTGCATCCCCGTCGATCAGCTTGAGTTTGCGTCGCCGCCAGCGGTTAGCGAGACGCTCGACCGGCGAGCGGTCTCCCCACTTCATGTACACGTAGCCGGCCAACATCCCACCCACGTGAGCCGCCCGCGCGATCCCGCTATCCGGCCCGGAGAACAAGTACAACAACTCGAGCCCGGCCAGACCCGCAACCAAGTACTTGGCACGGATCGGCACCAAGAACCAGAGGTAGATGTACTGGTTCGGAAACAACATGCCGAACGCGAGCAGCACGCCCAGCACCGCGCCGGAAGCGCCTATGATAATCGAGTTGTAATTGAATACGAACGACAGGGCGGCCGCGCCGAGACCGCAAACCAGGTAGTAGTGCAGGAACTTGGTAGGTCCCCACAATCGCTCGATCTGTGTTCCGAACATCCACAGGACGAACATGTTGAACAACAAGTGGAAAAAACCGCCGTGCAGAAACATATAGGTCAAGACCTGCCAGACCCAGAGACGCTCCACGACCCACGCCGGTCGAAGCCCCAGGATCTCTTCCAGGCGTAGCCCGGAGGTTTGGAACACCGCCAGCGCCAGCAGGTTCTGAAGCAAGAACACCACTCCATTGACGATCAATAGCCACTTGATCGCCTCCGGGAACGTTCTCCCGGTCGGGTCCTGGGTCCACGTGCTTCTCATCTTCTGGAGAGGGCCGTTACGAGCTCTCGGGTTCCCTTACGGTGAGTTTCTCACCTAGTTCCTCAGGCATGTCGTGCGGCCACCGGCCGTGAAGGGCGCGCTCGAGCCGGGGCCGGATGATGAGCTCGAACGTGGGCTCCTTGCCGGGAAACAGATTCAAGGCGGTCTCGCGGCACCGCTCGACTTGTTCCAGCGCCTCGAGCATAGAGAGATCCGGATCCTGGTATAAACGTGCCAGGGTAAAGTCTACCACCAGCTTAAGACGCCGCAGGCGTTGGTTTTCTTCTCTCAGGGCCGCGTTGAAATCCATCAGCGACTTGTAAGGTACTCGATCACCAACCGCACCCCGGCACCCGTCGCGCCCACCGGCTCATAGTGCCGCGGTTTGGTCACATAGGCGTTGCCGGCGATGTCGAGGTGCGTCCACTGGATCGAATCGCCGACGAAGAACTTCAAGAACGCCGCCGCGTTTGAGGCTCCACCCCAGTGGCCACCGGCGTTCTTTATGTCAGCCACCTCGGATCGCATGTTCTCAGAGAACTCGTCGTACAAGGGTAGCGCCCACGCACGGTCGCCGGTCCTAGCGCCCGCTTCCACGAATCTCGACACTGCGCGTTCGTCGCCAAACACACCCGCCGCCGTTTCTCCGAGCGCCACCATGCAGGCACCGGTCAGAGTTGCGATGTCGATTATCTCGCGCGGATTCTGCTCACTGGCCCACGCCAATCCGTCGGCCAGAATCAACCGCCCCTCAGCGTCGGTGTTGATTACCTCGATCGTCTTACCGGAGTACGATTCGACAATGTCTCCCGGACGGTAGGCTGTGGCGCTGGGCAGGTTCTCGGCTGCCGGGATCACGCCGATCAGACTCTGCTTGAGCCCCAACAAGGCAGCCGCCTTGAGAATCCCGAGCACCGCGCAGCCACCCATCTTGTCGAATTTCATCTCCTCCAGATGACGTGACGGCTTTATCGAGATCCCACCCGCATCAAAGGTGATCGCCTTGCCGACGACGATTGTCGGCTTGGCCGATGGACGACCACGATCGTAGCGCACGATGATCAAGCGCGGCCCGTTGTGTGACCCTTGGCCGACACCGAGAATGGCGCCCATGCCCTGCTGCTTGAGGTCCTCCACCGTCAGCACTTCGACCATCATGGCGTGCTGATCACCGAGTTTCCGCGCATGATCGGCAAGTGCTGCCGGGGTCATCTCGTTGGGTGGGGAGTTCCCCAAATCGCGTGTGTAGTTGACCGCTTCCGCGATTTTGTTGCCTCGATCGAGCCCGCGGCGGATCTGGGGCAGCTTTCGGCCATCAGCCTCTACAATGGTCACGTCTTCGAGCTTTGGGACGGGTCGACCATCTCCCGTCGGCCCGGTCGTCGTCTTGAACCGATCCCAACGATAGCCACCCATCAACGTGGCTTCGGCAATCGTCTCGGCCAAGTCACGCGGTGTCGTCTTCTTGAGGCTTCCCCCACCGTGCAGAACGGTGTGCCACTTGGTGATCCCGGTGGCCAGGAGTTGGCGTGTGGCTGTCCCAACGGCCCTGCGCACCGCCTCGAGATCGAGCCCATCGCGCTTGCCTAGACCAACCACCGCAACGCGTCGCGCGGGTAGGCGCCCACCAGTATGAACGACTCGGGTCTCGCCCAGGCTCCCGGTGAGCTCGCCATCGGCGATCATCTGTGTGAGCTGACCGTCCAGTGCTCGGTCGATCGCGCCAGTCGCCCCGGCTGGCTTGGTGACACCCTCAAACAAGTTGACGACTACTGCCCCTGTTTCGAGCTCGGTCACGTTCCCCTTGATCGCCTTGAGCTTCATCGCCTCGTCCTACCGCTGGCCGCTCGGAGGCGTCGCGCCACCGCTCTCTGCCAAGAACGCCTTCAGAAAATCGATCGGAATCGGGAACAGGGTCGTCGAGTTGTTCTCCGCCGCGATCTCGACCAAGGTCTGCAAATACCTGAGCTGCAGCGCCTCGGGGTGTCTGGAGATGATCCCGGCCGCTTCGGCCATCCTTCCAGCGGCTTGGTACTCGCCCTCGGCGGTAATCACCTTGGCGCGGCGTTCCCGCTCGGCTTCCGCCTGCCGCGCCATCGCGCGCTGCATCTGCTGCGGCAAGTCGACGTCTTTGACCTCGACCTTGGCGACCTTGATTCCCCACGGGTCGGTGCCCTCGTCGAGAATACCAGCGATCCGGTCGTTGATTCGCTCACGCTCAGCCAGCAGCTCATCGAGCTCAGCCTCGCCCACAACCGACCGTAGCGTGGTCTGCGCCAGCTTGCTGGTCGCGTACAGAAAGTCCTCGACCTCGACGATCGCCTTGTCCGGGTCAAACACCCGGAAATAGACAACCGCGTTGACCTTCACCGACACATTGTCTTTCGTGATGACGTCCTGTGCCGGCACGTCCTGTGTGATCACCCGCAGGTCCACCTTGACCATCTTTTCGATGATCGGCCAAAGCCAGAAAATCCCCGGTCCCTTGGCGCCGCTCAGGCGACCCAATCGGAAGATTACACCGCGTTCGTACTCCTTGAGAATCTTGATCGCGCTCATCGCAATGAACACAAGGAACACGAATACCACTGTCAGCGCGTTGATCCCTGGCATTTTCTACCTTCTCTCCAAGAGGTTCATCTCCAATCCCAAATCCGCTAGCCATTGCTGCCAACCGGCCATCGAATCGAGCAACATGTCAGGCTCATAACTGGCCAGTGTCTGCCGAGACGGATTTCCAGTCGCGACCGCCACGGCTATAGCCCCAACCGCGCGAGCACATTGGATATCGGCCGGCGTATCACCCACGACTACCACCTCGGTGCCGCGGAAGCGACCGCCTGTCTTCGCTTCGGCCCGCTCGATCGCGATCGCCGGCAGCTGGTCGCGGCCGTGATCATCGGAACCGAAGGCTCCCACCTCGAACGCGTCCCACAGCCCGAAATGATCGAGCTTGAGTCGGGCCCCCTGCTCGACGTTCCCGGTAACCAGCCCGAGCACGACCCGCGGATCGTCAGCCAGCGCTGGGACGAGCTCATCAACACCGGGAAACAAATAGTGGCGGGTTTCGGTCTCGAGCTCGATCGCCAACCCCGCCAGATAGTCATCAAACAGCCCCTGGAGCCGATCACCGATGTGACCGTCGGTGAAACCGGCGGCGCGCATCAGCTCATACACGATTTGGGGGTCGGTCTTGCCCGAAAAATCGTTGTTGGGGGCGTCTCCCTCGGTCCCGAAGTGATCCAGGAGCGCCTGCCGAAACGCGCGCCGCGGGGCGCCGCCAGCTGAGAGCAGCGTTCCGTCGATATCAAACAGGAAAAGGCGCTCGCAGGCCGGCACGGAGCCGAACATAGCCCCGCGGATCGGGGGCAACAAGCCGATCAAGGGTCGTTTCCTAGGGCTCGCCCTCGGCCCGGTACCACCGAAAGAACAGAACCGTGATCGCCGTCCACAGGATCAGCCCACCGCCGATTTTCATCAGGATCCCCGCCAGCTGTTGGTCTTGCTGCTTGGTCATCCACCCAACCGGTGGCGCCAGCTCGTACGTCGCGTAGACCGGTAGCTGGCTAAACGTCAGATAGAGAAACGGCGCCGTCGAGAGGATCGTGTTGGCGATCAGGTACGCGAGCTTCAGCGGATAGGAGAATCCTGGCCGGGCTGGCACCGGGGCCACGAGCGGCCACCAGAAGAGCGTCCCACCAAGAAACCACAACATGTCGATCGTGAACGAGCCCGCCTGTGAACCCATGAGCGCATCGACAACCGTGGGCCAATGGGTGAACACCAGAATCACATTGAACCCGATGATCGCCACCAACGGATGCGTCCCGCGGGAGAGCACGGCGTGAAGAGTCGACCGCCGCCGCAGCGATGCGAACGCATCCGCTGGAACCCCGAGCAGCAGTAGCGCCGGAGCGACCAAGCCGACCAACAGGAACTGCACCATATGAACGCTGGCCAGATAGCCCGCCGCGAGCGCGCCGATCGGCCAATCGAGGGCCACCCAAACGACGCCCAAGCCGGTCACAAACGCGACCCCGCGCCAGCCAACCTGCCGCCAGCCGCCCGCATCGCGCACGAGCTTCAGGTACCCCACCGCCATGACCAGCACCAGGACCCAGACCCCTACGTAGGGTCGCCAGGTCCAATCCCATGCAACTCCCTGAGCGGAGCACCACCATTGCACGATTAGCGCGCCACCGCCTCGTCGCCTCGGGTCGCGACCAGAATCGGTAGATCGTGTACCCAATCCGCCTGTCGAGTGCCGAAGGGATAGGCGACCCTGGCCATCCCCGATGGCGAGAATGCGAGCACCTGCGCCGCATGACCGACCTCATACCCAGTGGCTGGTTCGGAAGGGATGACACTCGGCGGCAGGTTCAGCTGGTCCTGAATCGCGGCCACTTCCTCGACGGTTCCGCGGAGACCGACAAAGGCAGGATCAAAACGGTCGAGCCACTCGCGTATGCGGTCGGGCGTGTCGCGATCCGGATCGGTGGTCACGAACACGACTTTCACGCGGCGCCGCGTTTGCCAACCCACCTGGCCGAGGGCCGCGGCGATGTTCGCCATGTGAATCGGGCAGACATCGGGGCAGTGGGTGTAACCAAAGAACAGCAGCGTCGCGTAGCCTTCTGTCCGGGCATGGAAGTCGAAACCGACGCCCTCGGTGTCGATCAGGGAGAAGTCGGGCCTTGGGATCGGGTTTGCGAGCCGTGTCCCGCGCAGTTCGTCCGTAGGTTTATCGCCAACGCTCTCGCGAGCCGAATCCGCCCAACCGCAGCTGCTGGCTAACAGAAACACCAGCATTAGCGATCGAAACGCGGGGCGGCGGCGCACTGGGGCCATGTGACGAATATTAAGCTGATCATCCGACGCCCGGCATCACCGCAACTGAAAGGTCCACAATGCCCACGCTCAAGGTCGGCGACCCAGCACCGGATCTCGATCTCCCCTCGACCGAAGACCAAAACATTCGGCTCGCCGATCTCGTGGGGAACGTGGTCGTGCTCTACTTCTATCCCCGCGACATGACACCTGGATGAACAGCGGAGGCGTGCGCCTTCAAGGGCAGGTTGCCCGATTTCACCAACTTGGATGCGATCGTGCTCGGCGTTTCGAAAGATTCAGTCGCCAGTCACCGTCGCTTTCAAAAGAGATTCAGCCTGCCGTTCCCGCTGCTCTCCGACGCCGAGAGCGATGTGTGTGAGCGCTACCATGTGTGGAAGAAAAAGAAGCTTTTCGGGCGCGAGAGCATGGGGATCGAGCGCACCACGTTCGTGATCGACGAGACTGGCCGGATCGCGCACGTCTTTCCCAAGGTGAAAGTGAAAGGTCACGCCAAGGAAGTGCTGGCGGTGATCGCGGAGATGTAAAAAGGGCTCCCTTCCGTATGGGAAGGAGCCCTTTTGGCTACCAGCCCGGGAAACGTCCGCTATACGCCGAACGACTCTCCGCAGCCGCAGGTCGACTTGGCGTTCGGGTTGCCGATCTTGAACCCAGCGCCGTTTAAGCCGTCCACGAAGTCGATGTTCGCCCCCACCAGGTAGGGTGCGCTGTACTTGTCGATCAAAAAGTCGACCCCGTCGATCACGAGCACCGAATCGGTCTCTTTGTGATCATCGAAGCCGAGCGCGTATGAAAAACCGTGACAACCGCCACCTACCACGCGTACGCGAAGGCCCTTGTCTTCCAAGTTCTCTCGATCGCGCAGCTCTTTGATCTTGGCGGTGGCCGTGGGGGTAACGGTCATCACCTGGTCATTACTTTGCACCTCGGCGATCTCAGTCATGCTATGCTCCTCCATTCAGTATGGTATGTCTTTCGCCACAAAACGGTAACGGAGCGGGCGCCTCTCGTCAACGTTGTCGACTATCCACCGCATTCCCCAGGCCATCCCCACTGGATCCCCAGGTTTTCCCCCGGATTTCCACCAGATATTGTGGATAAAGATCCCCCCGACCACTGTATATTGTACTCTAATCTTGACAAGCTCGATCGCTCTTGATAGTATGGTCGTCGCCTCATCCTGAAAGAAAACAAGCGCAATCGACGGGTCGCCTGATTGCCCTTCCGCTCGGACGGCGTTCGATCTCAAGCGACTCCCTTTCGTGCCCTAGGGCGACGACATATGAGCTCCGGTCGTCGTGACAGAAAGGTTCGCTCATGGCCAAAGCCTCGTTGGACCAGTACCTCACCTTCCTCACCGAGCCCGACGCAGCAACCATACTCAAGCGGTCGAAAAAAACCGAGACCTATTACGACGATTCCCTCGCCGCTGACGTTCTGCGCAATAAGTACCTCGCGCCGGGCGAAGAAGGTCCGCTCGATTTATGGGAGCGGGTGGCTCGGGCGCTCGCTTCGGTCGAAGAAGACTCCGATTACTGGTTCGAAGAGTTCTTTGCGATCCTGTTCGATTTCAAGTTCGTACCCGGCGGCCGCGTCATGCACGGTGCGGGTCGCGATGACGCTCGGCGCAAGCCAACGCTCTCCAATTGCTACGTCATCCCGATCACCGAGGACAGCCTCGAGGGCATCTACAGATGCCTTGCCGAGAGCGCGATGGTCTATCGCACCGGGGGCGGGGTGGGCACCGACTTGTCGATCCTGAGGCCCAAGGGAGCCCCGGTAAACGCCACCGTCGCGGGTTCCCCCGGCTCGACCTCGTTCATGAACCTGCTGTCGGAGTCGACCAATACGGTGAGCCAGGCCGGACGGCGCGGAGCGCTCATGCTGACGATGCGCGTCGATCACCCCGACATCGAGAGCTTTATCACCATCAAGAACGACCAACGTCGGCGCAAGGTGGAGTACGCCAACATCTCGTGTCTGATCACTCACGAGTTCATGACCGCGGTGCTCGAAGACACCGATTTCGACTTGCGTTGGGGCGGCGAAGTCTTCAAGACGGTGCGGGCACGCGATCTGTGGCAGAAGATCATCGACAACGCTCACGCCAGCGCCGAGCCGGGGATCATCTTCTGGGACACGATGCGGGAATACCACAACGTCGAATACGCCAACCCGATCGCTTCCACGAATCCCTGCGGCGAGCAGCCCCTGGCCGCTTACACCGCGTGCAACCTGGGATCGATCAATCTGTCGAGGTTCGTAGACCACGGAGGAACGCTGGATCTCGAGGAGCTTTCCGAGGTTGCCCGCACGGCAACTCGTTTTCTCGACGACGTGATCGATTACAACATGGACAACCACGCGTTGAAGAAGATCCGCCGAGCGGTGGCGTCTGATCGCCGAGTCGGTCTCGGGATTACCGGGCTGGCGGACGCGCTCGCCCGCATGCGGATCCGTTACGACAGCGAAGAGGCGCTCGAAACAGTCGACGAGATCATGGAGACGATCGCTCGCTCGGCCTATCAAACGTCGATCGACCTGGCGCGTGAGAAAGGCGCCTACCCGCTCTTCTCGTGGCCCGAAGTGTCAGACTCCAAGTTCATCCAGGCCTTGCCTGATGATCTGCGGGATCAGATTGGTGAGTTCGGGATGCGAAACTCGACCGTCCTGACCGTCCCACCGGTCGGCACTGGCTCAATCGTCGCTCAGTGCTCAAGTGGGGTGGAGCCGATCTTCTGCACTTCCTATAAGCGCCGCGTCAAGCAGGACGACGGAGAGACGTTCTCCGAGTACACCGTTTACCATCCGCTGGTGCAGGAACTGTGGGGCGGCGACGACGGTTTGCCCGACTATATCGTGACCGCACACGACATCGACCCCTACTTCCGCGTACGGATGCAGGGCGTGATCCAACGCTGGGTCGACTCTTCGATCTCATCCACGGTGAACCTCTCAACTGATGTTCCGGTGGAGACAGTGGCAGACATCTACATCGCCGCCTACCGGGCGGGACTCAAGGGGATCACCGTGTACCGCGAGGGCAGCCGTGAGGGGATCCTCGTGACCGAGACCACGGCAGAACCCAAGGCGGTCGACCTCAAGCCCGCCAAGCCGCGGCCGCGACCGGCAATCACTCACGGTGTCACCGAGCGCATCCGCACTGGCGACGGAAACCTCTATATCACGATCAACGAGGACGAATCCGGCCTAGCGGAGGTCTTTGCCTCGCTGGGTAAGGCGGGGGGCACGGCGGCTGTGCAATCGGAAGCGATGTGCAGGCTGATCTCGCTTTGTCTGCGTTCGGGCCTCGATCCATCGGCGATCGTCAAGCAGCTCAAAGGGATCTCGGGACCCAACCCGGTATGGGACAATGGTGAGCTGATCCTTTCGGCGCCCGACGCGATCGGGCGCGCGTTGGAGCGTTATTTGGAGCGCAGCGGGCGTGGCACGAATGGCAACGGTAACGGCCACACGACCGCCAACTCGGTCGCTCGCGCCGCGGCCGAAAACGACGAATTCCGCGGACCAGGGGCGATGGCGGCCAGGCCGATGTCGACGTGCCCGGATTGCGGTGGTCCCGTGACACACGAGAACGCCTGCCTGGTCTGCAAGCACTGCGGGTGGAGCAAGTGCTGACCCGCTAGGCCGCCGACCACGGCGGCAGAACCGTTGTTATGGGGGCGATTAGGATGGGGTCGCCCCCTTGAGCGGGGTCGAGTGGCAGAGGAAGTCGACCGGCTCGGCCCCGCTCCTTGGTCTCCTTTCGCGGCCCTGTCCGTTCAACGGCACAGAAGTTGCTTCTCTTTTAACAGTATGAAGGGTGATTTGCACAAGACACGCTGGAGTCGGTTTTCAATCCGCATGCAGGTGCCGAGCTCGATGGGCGTTTTCATGCTCGCCGCCGGCGACAGCAACAGCCCCGAGCCGGTGCTTCTCGTCGGCAGCGCCAGGAACCTGCGCCGCAAGCTGCTTCAACTCTTCGAGATGGAGGAGCTGCGCGGTGTCAGCGCGAAGTTTGTGCATTGGGTCGGCGGACTGTCGATGGAGCAGGCGCGCTTGGCGGAACGGCAATTTATCCGCCGTTACGACCCCCCGCTGAACCTCTCCGGACATTCCCGTTACATGGACATCCTGGCCGGTTAACCGGCCGCATTAAGAGTCTCGATCGCTGGCCGCAGACCCCGCGAGGGCTTACTGTGCCATCAATGGACGTGACGCTCGCTGTATGCTGCGACGCGGCCAACGTGAGCCGCGAGGGAAAACTCAACCTGCTCGGGATCTTCAACTCGATCCACGCGTCGGACTTCCCGTGCACCCACCCCCACCTGGCCCTAGTACTCCGAGTCGAGGCCCATATAGGTGAGGAAGGCGTGTACCCACTCGAAATCAAGCTCGCTGACGAGGACGGTCAGGAAGTCTTCAAGGTGAACGGTCAGCTTTCGCTCCGCGGGGCGAAACCCGGCCGTCCCATGACCGCCCAGACGATCATGGACATCAACAACTTCCAGCTTCCCCACGCCGGCACGTATTCGTTCGAGGTGTTTGTCGACAATCGACACCTGCGCTCGGTTCCAGTGCACGCGCTGACCAACGACTCCGAGTAGCGCTGGTGGGCCGGGGGCGAAAAACGATCGGCGGGATCCTCGCCGCGGCAGCGGCAGCCATCACCGCCCGGGCCGCTGTCGCCCGATCGCCAGAACCACCACCACCGCCACCGGGTCGGCCCGATCGGTACGGCTGGCGGCACGCCGACATTTTTCACACCACGCGCGGCAATGGTGCCCCAGCGCTGCTGCTCCACGACCTCTACACCGGTGCGTCTGGACTGGAGATGGCGCCACTCGGCGACCGACTCGAGGAGCATTTCACTGTCTACACCGTCGACCTGCCGGGATTTGGCCGCTCGGGTCGACCGTCGATGCGCTACGGTCCGGATTTCTTCTTTGATGCGATCGTCGAGTTCGTACGCCACGTCGTCGATCGGCCCACGCTCGTGGTCGGCTGTGGCCTGTCCGCTGCCTACGCAATCGAGGCGGCGGTGCGGCTCGGAAATCTCGTCTCGGGCGTCGTTATGCTGGCGCCACCCGAAGCGGAGGGCCCCGAGCTGCTTGAGGCGCCGACCTGGCGTCCCTTGGTGTACCAAGGTCTTCGTTCGCCGTTCGGGGCCGCATATCACTGGTGGCATGCCAGCCCGGCATGGCGGAAGGCGTCACTCCGCGGGGCGTTGAGGGTCGAGCCATCCGATCTGGAGGCCCGGGCGGAGCAGCTCTCGCGATCAGCCCGGCAGCCCGGGGGCCGCTGGGCGCTCTGGTCGCTGTGGAGCGGCGACCTCGCGTGGGATGCGCGACCGGCGCTCGCTCGGCTCGGCGCCCCCACGCTCGTTCTCTGGGGCTCCGAAGCGCGCGCCAACCCGCTCGCGCCCGAGCACTATCACGCCGTGCGCCCCGATATCACCCAGCAGGTCGTCCCGGGCACCGCTCGGTGGCCGCACGTCGACACACCGGATACGGTGGCCGCTGAGATCCAGCGTTGGTGGGCAGCCGAAGGCCCCGGGAGCATACCCTGAGCGACGGCCGGGGACCGAGGCTGTGGATCAGCATCGCCTGGCTGGACGGCGCGATCGCCCTCACCATCCCATCGCTCATCTTCCGGCTAACCGACGTGCACGCCACTGCACCCATCGAGGCGCTCGTCTTTGGGGCTGGGATCCTCGGCGCGGCGTTCCTGCTCTCCTGGGCCGCCGAAGTCGTACAAATGGAAATCAGCCAGGCCCTCGCACTCGCCATTCTCGCGCTGATCGCCATCCTCCCGGAGTACGCGGTCGACCTCTACTTCGCCTGGCGGGCGGCCGAAGATCCCGTGTACGGCCACTACGCCGCCGCCAACATGACCGGCGCCAACCGGCTCCTCGTCGGCCTCGGCTGGCCGCTCGTCGTGTGGCTCTTCTGGACCCGCTGGCGGAAGCGCGAAATCGAGCTGGCTCCAAGCGACCAGATCGCGGTCTGGTTTCTCGCCATGGCCACCCTGTACGCCTTCGTGATCGCAGCCGTGGGCTCGTTCTGGTGGCTCGACACCGTGGTGTTGATCGGTCTCTTCGCGTGGTACCTGTACCGAACCGGCGCACTCGGCGCGGGGGAGCCGGACCTGGTCGGACCCGCCCTGATGCTAAGCCGGCTGCCGCGTGTCTGGAGATTGGGCTGCAACGCGGGTCTGTTCGCGTTCGCCGGCCTGATCATCTTCCTGGCCGCGGAGCCGTTCGCCGAGGCGTTGATCGATACCGGGCACCAATTCGGGATCGACGAGTTTCTGCTCGTCCAGTGGGTGGCGCCGCTGGCGTCCGAGGCGCCCGAGTTCATCATCGCCGCCATCTGGACCGTCCGTGGCCACGCGACAATGGCGCTCTCGGCGTTGATCTCGTCCAAGGTCAATCAGTGGACGCTGCTGATCGGCACGATCTCGATCGTGTATTCGATCTCGGCCGGTCGCATCCAGGCGCTGCAGCTCGACCTCCAGCAGCAGCACGAGATCTTCCTGACCGCGGCCCAATCGTTGTTCGCCGCCGTGATGCTCTCCGACCGCCGCCTCAGCTGGTGGCAGGCGCTGCTGTTGTTCCTCCCGTTCGCGACGCAGTTGATCATCCCCGCGCTACGGATGGAAATCGCGGTCGTCTACCTGCTATTCACTGTGATCTGGGGGTTCCATTACCGCCATCACCTGGCGGCGATCCTGCGGAGCGGTCCAAGGGGGTTGGGTAACAGGACCTAGCCGCGGTAGCGGTTGGTGATCGGCATGCGGCGGTCCTTGCCGAAAGCGCGGGTCGTAATCTTGATACCTGGCGGCGCTTGCCGCCGCTTGTACTCGTTGCGGTCGACCGCGTCCACGACCCAACGTACCGTTTCCTCGCCGTGGCCGAGCGCGACGATCTCCTGGGTTCCCAAATCACGCTCGATGTACGCCTCGAGAATCCGGTCCAACTCGTCGTACGGTGGCAGCGTGTCTTGGTCCAACTGATCGGGCTTCAGCTCGGCGGTCGGCGCCCGGTCGATAACCGCTTGCGGGATCAGCTCGCGTCCGGATTGGCGATTGATCTCGCGCGCCACGGCGTAGACATCGCTCTTGTAGAGATCTTTGAGAACTGCGAATCCGCCCACCATGTCGCCATACAGCGTGCAGTAACCGACCGACAGCTCGCTCTTGTTGCCAGGTGCGAGGACGAGCCACCCACGCTTGTTGGAAAGCGCCATTAACAAGTTGCCGCGAATCCGCGCCTGCAGGTTCTCCTCGGTGGCATCGGCCGGGGTTCCATCAAAGCTTGGTGCAAGTGCTGTCAGGAACGACTCGAACACGGAACCGATCTCGATCTCGTCAAAAGCGATACCTAGGTTCCGGCACAACGCTTCCGCCCCGGCTTGGCTTTCCTGGCTCGAGTACGAGGATGGCATGTAGTAGCCGTGGACCCGCTCGGGGCCCAACGCTCGCGCGGCGATGGCGGCAGTTACCGCCGAGTCAATGCCACCCGATACGCCGATCACCGCGTCTCGAAACCCGTTCTTGGTGAAATAGTCGGCCACCCCGAGTGTCACCGCGGCTAAGATCTCCTGGGGCCGAGAGAGGAGCTCGGTTACCGTCAGGCTGACTGGGTCGCGCTTGGCCGAGCGCCTTGGGCCCAGATCGATGCACTCGACGACCGAAGCGTCCCCTTTCCCCTCGTCACGGAACTTCCGCCGTCGTGGATCGTGAAGCCGCTCGTGAAACACGCGCTCGAGCTGGAGGTCAACGACGATCAGATCCTCGTCGAAGGCACGACCGCGCGCCATGAGATCCCCGTCCTCGTCGGCGACTAATGACTGGCCGTCGAAGATCAACTCGTCCTGGCCGCCGACCAGATTGCAGTAGGCCACCACGATCGCGTTGTCCTCGGCTCGGGTGGTCAACATGCGTTCCCGATCGTGACCTTTACCCGCGTGGTACGGCGAGGCCGAGAGGTTGATCGCCACCTGGGCGTGCCCGACCTGTGCCTGTGATGTCAGCGGCTCGCCGGGGTACCAGATATCCTCACAGATATTCACCCCGAACCTGACGTCGCCCAGCTGATAGACCGGAATCGTGTCACCGCGACGGAAGTAGCGGTTTTCGTCAAACACCCCGTAATTGGGGAGATACCGTTTGCGATAGATGTGGCGAACCGCTCCGTCGCGAATGACGGCGGCCGCGTTGTAGACATCCGCCTCTCGATCGGGGAACCCGACCAATACGACGGTATCGTCGACGTCCCCGGCAAACTCGTCGAGCGTGTCGCGCACGGCCGTCAAAAAGGACGGCTTGAGCAACAAGTCCTCCGGCGGATAGCCGCTGATCGCGAGCTCGGGGAAGACCACCACATCCGGGCAATGAGCCCGCGCCCGATCGAGCCAACGCCGCAGAAGAGTGAGGTTGCCCTCTAAGTCCCCCACGGCGGTGTTGATCTGCGCCAGCGCGATACGAAACGGCACCATGGTCACAAATCTAATGCACGGACCGCGCCTGGACCGTTTGACGCCCCCCCAACCGGCGCTAGAATGGCGTCATGTCAGAGCCATATAGACAGCACTGGACCCACCCCGGCCCGTTCGAGACCGAGTCCCGTGCGACGATGGAGTCCCCGGTCACTGCCTACGAAACGTGGGGCCGGCACAAGAACGGCAACGCCCTGCTGCTTACGACGGGACTCTCGCCAAGCGCGCACGCCGCCAGCCACGGCCCCGAGGACGAGCCCGGCTGGTGGGAAGCGATGGTCGGGCCGGGGAAAGCGATCGACACGGAGCGCTGGTTCGTCGTCTGTGCCAATGTTCTCGGTGGTTGCTACGGATCGACGGGCCCGGCGTCGATCAACCCCGACACCGGCGAACGCTATCGGCTCGATTTCCCGATCATCACGCTGCGTGACATCGCGCACCTCCAGCATTTGCTCCTCGAGCATCTCGGCGTTGATCGTCTGCGGGCGGTCGTCGGATCGTCGATGGGCGGCATGGTCGCGCTCGAGTACGCGACGATGTTCCCCGACACCGTCGACCGTCTGATCGCCATCAGCGCCTCCGGCATGACCCATCCGTATGCCATCGCGCTGCGACGAGTTCAGCGCCGAGCGGTGATGCTCGATCCCGCCTGGCGCGGCGGTGATTATTACGACCACGGTCAACCCGCAGCCGGCCTGTCGCTGGCCCGGGAGATCGGCACCATCTCGTACCGCTCGGATCTCGAATGGACGCGCCGCTTCGGACGCAGTTGGCGGGATGGCAAGCTGTTCTCCTTTGATGGTCGGTTCGATATCGAGTCGTATCTCCAACACCAAGGCGAGAAGTATCCCCAAAGCTACGACGCCAACTCGTATCTGTATCTGTCCCGGGCCATGGACCTGCACGATCTGAGTCGCAGGCGCGGGACCCTGGCGGAGGCGGTCTCACGGATCACCGCTGCCCCGTTGATCATCGGCGTCGAAACGGACGTTCTAATCCCACCGTTCGAAATCGAAGAGCTCGCCGAGGCGTTCGCCGACGCCGACCGACACGCCGACGTGCGAATGATCGATGTCGACACCGGTCACGACTCGTTCCTTCTCCACCCCGAGATGTTCGGTCCTCCGATCCAGGCCCACCTGGGGGAATGACCCCGGCGTTTCCGCGGTCCAAGAGAATCGAAAAACGGCCTGAAACCAACCGCCCTCATCATGCGTAGGGGTCGACAGGAACCAGTGATAACCATTGAGAGGAGATACCAAATGCGTGCCATCCATTCTTTTCTAGCCGCGACGTTCTACAGCGCCTCGATTATCGCCTTACTGGCGATGACGACGCCCCCGACGAACCCCGCGGCCGGACCCACGGCCGAGTTTGGCCCGGTCACGGTCATCGCGGTCGAGGCGCCGGCAACGGTGGCCGACAGCGACGGAACCCAGCTGGCCAGAGAAATCAGCTAGGGCTTCCAACCAAATGCGAACCCGCGATATCCAAGGGGCCAGGAAAGCGATGAACCGATTCGAAAGGAGATACACAATGCGCGCGACTATCACGTTACTGGCAGCGACCTTCTACGTGCTCTCGATCTCGACCTTAGTGGCGATGACTTTTTCGTCCCCGTCGAAGGCGAGCGCTGAGCTCGGCCCGATCACGGTGATTGGCGTAGAGTCACAGCCAACCGTAGTCGACAGCGACGAGATCCGGCTCCAGCTGGAAATGAGCTAGGCTTACACGTCACGCTGGCAGCGACGGGCGGTTTGGTCGGTTATCAATGGCCAAGCCGCCGTCTTGCATTTGCAACCCCACCTCCGTACACAGCGTCCAACCCTTCGCGTATAATTGCCGAACCCATGCTCTCCGCGACGACCACCAACTGAAGCTATCAACGGCCGGGCTGCCCCTTTCGCTGCGCTCGTAACGGGTGCACTCACGCTCGTTGTTGTCAGCGTCGCGATGCGTGCCGGAACTGAACCGTTTGCGACATGGTATTACCCGTTAGCGTGGTTCCCCACGCTGCTCATGCTGGATGCGGTCGCCGCTCTCAGGGGTGGCGGCCGCCTCTTTTTTGTGGCCCGGCCAAACGCCATCCCCTCGATGTTGGCGTGGTCGGTGCCCTTTTGGCTCTTCTTCGAGCTGCTCAACTTTCGACTCGAGAACTGGTACTACGTCTTCGTACCCGACGACCCGGTGGCGCGGTGGGCGGGCATCGGGCTTTCGTTCGCCACCGTTCTGCCAGCGATTTTCCTAGCGGAGCGGGCACTCGGCGGATTCAAGAATTCGAGCGACGCACCACCCCGTCGGGCCCTCAAACCCACTCCGCTATACGCGATCCAGTTGATCGGCGCGGCGGCGCTGTTGGTGCCGCTCGTCTGGCCCACCTTCCTTTTTCCGCTCGTTTGGGTCGGCGGTCTGCTGCTGGTTGACCCCTGGGTGTACCGGCGTGATCCGAAGCGGTCGCTGCTGGCCGATCTGGAGCGCCGCCAGCCGGGCCGTGTGCTGCGCCTGCTTGTCGGCGGAATGATGATCGGGCTCTTGTGGGAGCTCTACAACGTCAGCGCGCGCGGCAAATGGATCTATACCGTCCCCGGCCTCGAGGAGCTCAAGCTCTTCGAGATGCCACTGCTGGGGTTTTTGGGCTTCCCGGTGTTCGCGCTTGAGGGATTCGCCGTATATCAGGCGCTGGTGGTGAGCGGGCTGGCGGCGCCCGATCGCGGTCATGCCAAACCACCGTCGCATATCATGGTTGCACTGGCGGCTATCCTCGCGATCGTGTTCTCGGCGCTCGTCCTGCTCGGTATGGAGCGGCACACGATCTCGTCGATGACACCACGGTTGGCCGATTTCCAGGGTGTCTCGTCGTCCGCGCTCGAACACGCCGGGTACGACATTTTCAACCTAGCCGAGGCGGATGCAGCATCGGTGGAGGCTAAAACCGGTCTTTCCGCCCAAACTGCTCGCGTCTGGGTCGATCGCGCTCAGTTGATCGTTCTGCGAGGGATCGGAAGTGAGAACGCGAAGCGACTGGAAGCCACCGGAATTTTCACGATCACCGAGTTGGCAGCCATTGATCCCGACCGGTTGGTCGAACGATTGCGCCGAGAACCCGGTCGTCCGGTGTATGCGGCGCGGGTTCGCGTTTGGGTCCGGGCCGCCCGCGATGCAATCGGTGCGACACCGTAGCAGAACCCGCCTCGCTGGCTGAAACCCTCGCAGCGGGATTACCGTACTGCCTACCGATCATGCGTTTTCTACAGGCGATACTCCTTGTCGTGCTCTCCACAGGAGCAGCGCAGGCACAAATACTCGACGGCTCGTTGTCGGGGCTGGCGTTTGGAGATGGCGTCGAGATCGCGCGTGCGACGCTCGGACCTGACTGCCGGTCGATCAGCGCATTCGATCTCAGCGCGCCGCGTCTCCCGCTCGCCGCCGAGCGCGAATCGGAGCTCATCTGCTGGAGCTACGCGAGTCCGGGTGGCTTGAACCTCGACACGCTCGTGCTGCGCTTCGCCGATGGCGGGTTGGTGATGGTCGAGGCTCGGGGTGAAAACGTAACTGCGCTCCTAAGCCCCGAAGAAGAAACAATGGAGTACGCCGGTTACGTCGGGTACATAGGACCGGACGAGGCGGTCGTGATCGACGGCGACGTGGCGTGGGTCGTACGTACCAACGACATGCACTCGCATCCGTTTCTCGGATCTACGCCGGTAGTCACGGAGGAGGGTTTACCGGCAGCATCAGCAACCGCCCACAAGCCGCCCGACCTCGTCTTCGGCGCCTCACTCGATGAGATCCGCGAGACCTTCGTGCCGCAATGCGCGCGTGCGGTCGAGCGAGAGATTTCGCCACCCGGCCTACCGAACCAACCTGAAAAACAAACCCAGATCGACTGCCTCGGCTTCCCTTACGCCGGGTTTCCACGCAAGGTCGAGGCGGTGTTTGCAGACGGGGAGCTCGCGCTCGTCTGGATCTTGACCGGTAAGCAGGAGGAACCGCGTGTCCGGGACGCCCTGATCGCGGCGTACGGCGAGCCAGTACGCGTCGATGAAGACTCCGAGGTGTTTGGCGATGGGAGCGTCGTCCTGCGCAAGGACAAGCCAGAGGTTCTGTTCCTCTCGGCGGAGTTAGCGCCGGCTTTCACCGAACCACAAGCCGAGCAGGAAACCCCTTAAGGCGACGGATGGTGGCGGGCCGGGTCGTGCCCTCCCGCGTATCCCCTCAACGCATCGTATCGCTCGACTTGCTCCGGCGTCAGCACGGCACGCGTCGCCAGGTGAGCAGCCAAGTGGATGGCGCGAAGCCGGCCTTGGAGCTCGGCGATGGCGGCGGTCTGCCGCTGCAACTGATCGTCATCGATCGTTCCGCCCGCAAACGCGAGATCCAACTCGCGTTCAGCGGCAACGATCTCGGCACCCAGATCGCGCGCGTTTTCGCGCATCACTTCAAAAATCTGTTCCACCCGTCTCTTCTGCTCCCCCGAGAGTTCGAGATCACCAGCCAGCTCGAGGACGTGCTTGGGACCCGGGTAGTGGTTGAGCTCCGCGGCCAGCGCGTACCGCATCCCGTCGCCGTTCTCGTAGGCCGCGATCTCGTCCGGTCCGAGCGCCTTGATCTGGCGCGCTTCGAACCCCACATACGGGGAAACACCCTCCGGCTCCTGGGCCAAAACCGGGGTGCCGATCAACAGGGCGACAAACAACCAGCGCGCGCTCATGCCGACGACCCACATTCTTCCCAGCTCACCGGGCTCGACTCGTCTTCGACCGACCCTGGGGGCGGGAAACTCGACTTGAAAGTAAACGCCGCAGGAGACGGACCCCGCGACCAGAGCGACTCGAACTTTTGCTCCGCTTCCCGAACGGTCGGGATGTGTCCCTCCGGCACCCACCACAAAACGATGAACGGCTTGTCAAACCGTTCGAACCACTGTTTTCGGTCCCGCAACGGAACCCGGTGGTCGCTGCGATAGACGTAACTGTGCAGATCTTCGATAGACTCCCATACCGACATGTTGAACAGCAGTGTGTCGTCATCAAAGACCTCTACCGCCGTGGCATCGCCCTCGTCGGTCTGCAGCCGCCAAACGAACCCCGGACTGCGATCGGCAACCGAGTTGATGTAGTCAAGCTGCGCCACGAACCCTGCCATTACCGGGCTATCGATCGGTCCGCGCATGCGACCGATGTTGGCTTGCGCCAGATGAAACTCGGATTTGGACACCCGATGCTCCTTTCGAGTCAGGCGGGAAAGTCGAGCTGACTGACCGCTTGAACCCCTTCGATTGCCGAAAGCGCTTCCAGAGTACCAACCGATGCCGGGCTGTCGAGGTTGATAAACGCGAGCGCGGTCTCGCCCGGAGCGGTGCGACCCAGACGCCACTCGGCGATGTTGACCTGCGCTTCCCCGAGGAGTGTGCCAACCCGCCCGATGACGCCGGGGACGTCACGATTCCAAACCAGCAAGACCATACCCACCGGCGGCGCGTCCAAGTGGTACCCATCGATTTCGACCGCTCGCGGGTGGGAATGAAACAACGTTCCGGCGACCGATCGTTCGCCGACATCCGTCTCCACTCGGCAGCCGAGAAGGTTGCTGTATTCGGCGGCCGAGGCGCGACGACTGCGGGTGACCTCGATCCCTCTGTCGGCGGCCAGATGGGGGGCGTTGATGTAGTTGACCGACCCCGCCGAGATAGGCGTCAGGAGCCCCTTGAGGAGGGCTGTCGAGAGCGGCTGCGCGTGGGGCGCGACCTCGCTCCCCCGAGCCTCGACCCCGACCCGCTGCAGGCGACCGTCGGCGAGCTTACCGACGAGCCGTCCCAAGCGCTCGGCCAGATCGAGCCACGGCCGGAGTTCGCTCCATCCACCGGTGTCGACAAACGGCAGGTTGACCGCGTTGCGGTACTCTTCGTCGCGGAGCGCGGCCAGAACCTGGTCGACGATCTGAACTGAAACATCGCGCTGAGCCTCCTCGGTCGCGGCGCCGAGGTGTGGTGTCAAGACAACGTCGTCGCGACCGAGCAGCGGGCTCTCCACCGGTGGCTCGCTGACAAAGACGTCGATCGCCGCGCCGGCTAGCAGGCCACTGTCGAGCGCAGCAACGAGAGCTGTTTCGTCGATCAGTTCACCCCGCGCACAATTAATCAACCGCGCGCCACGCTTCACCCGCGCCAACTCACGTGCGCCAAGCAAGCCTTGTGTTTCAGGTGTTAGCGGCGCGTGTAGCGAGACGAAGTCGGACTCGGGCAGCAGCTGGTCCAGCTCGAGCAGCTCCACGTTTAGCTCCCGCGCCGCATCGATCGCTAAGTACGGATCGTACGCAAGCACGTGCATCCCGAAAGCGTGCGCGCGTTGAGCGACGAGTCGGCCAACACGTCCCAACCCGACGACTCCGATCGTTTTGCCATCAAGCTGGATGCCGGTATACCGGCCGCGATCCCATCCCCCGCTTTGCACATTCGCGTTGGCTGTCGGGACTTTGCGGCACAACGCCAATAGCAGCGCAAACGTGTGCTCAGCAGTGGCGGTCGCGTTGGCGCCCGGCGTGTTCATGACGAGCACGCCGCGGCGACTTGCATGGTCGATATCGACATTATCGAGACCGACGCCGGCGCGACCGACAACGCGCAGCTCCAGCCCCCGATCGATCACCTCGGCATCGACCTGCGTCGAGCTGCGAACGATCATCGCCTCACACTCGGGGAGGACCTCGAGCATCGCGCTGCGGTCTAGCGGGGCTTTGGCAGCCACCTCCGCGTCAACCGCCGACTCCAGCCGCTCGAGACCCGCGTCGGAGAGCGGGTCAGCTACGAGAATGCGGAACTTGTGTTGGCTCAAGTCTCGAGGAAGGCATCGATCGTAGCGGTCAGGGTCTCGATCTCCGACACCGTGTGGTCACCCATGTGGCCGATCCGGAATGTCCGGTCTCGAAGTTTCGCGTACCCGTTCGACACGATCATATCCACGTGCTCGGCCAAGTATCGGTTCATTGCGTCGATTTCAATCGAACGCGTGTTGACGACCGCGGTGACCGTGTCGGATCGATACGGTTCGGGCGCCAGAATGTCGAACCGCTCGAGCGACCATTCACGCACATGATCGGCCATCGCGGCGTGCCGATCGAACCGCGCTGCCAGACCTTCATCCAGAATCCTATCGAGCTGTCGGTCGAGCGCGTAGAGCAATGTGATCGCGGGCGTTGTCGGGGTTTGCCACTTCTCGAGATACCGCTGGAAAACGAGCCAATCGAAGTACCATCCCCGATCGGGAATTGTGGCCGCGCGCGTGTGGGCGCGATCCGAAACGGCCGCAAACGACAGTCCCGGAGGCAGTGCCAAACACTTTTGACCGCCGGTCAGACACACATCGAGCCCCCAGCGATCAACCCCCACATCGATCCCGCCCATCGAGGACACGGTGTCGACCAGCACGAGCGCTTCGGGTGCCTTCTCGCGCACCGTCTCGGCAATGTCGCCAACCGGGTTGGTGACCCCGGTCGAGGTCTCGTTGTGAACGACCGTGATAGCATCGTAATCGGCCCGATCGAGGGCGTCGGCGACGAGGTCAGGGGTGATCGCCTCACCCCACTCGACCTCCAGTACGTCGCGCGGCTTGCCATTGGCCTCAACCACCTCCGCCCAGCGAGCGCTGAACGCCCCGTTCACACAACACAGCGCGCGGCGGCCGATCGAGCTGCGGGCGGCAGCCTCGAACAAGCCGGTTGCCGACGAGGTCGAGATGTACACGTTCTTGGTGGTCTGGAAAACCTCTTGTAATCGCGGCTGGATCGATTCCAGTAAGGCGGAGATCTCGGGACCGCGATGACCGATCAGCCGTTCCGCTTGTGCGGCCAGGATCTCGGCGTGCACCTCGGTAGGTCCAGGTAGAAAAAGGCGAGCGGGCCGTGGTTCCATGGTGCCGATTATCGACCGACCAAAGGGCGCGGGCAACCACCGGTCGCGTCGCCGGCCTCGATCCATGTCAGGCCGCGGGCCCAGACGTCAGCGTGACCACTGGTCTCCAGCTTGGGGTGACCCGCCCGTCCCACGATCATCGGCACGACTGGGGCCAAGCTGCGACAGTTGATCCACCCATCGGCGACAACCCGGACCGCGGGTTGAGATTTGACGCCACCGTAACCGATCAGACACCGGACTTCGGAACGAGCCTCGGCGTCGGTCGCCCCATCGCCGACGAGAACGGCCGGTTCTCCAGCCCTGATCCGGGCGATGACCCTGGATTGTCCTCCCGCACGTGCCAGCGGGTTGGCGGCGGTTTCCGCCCACCGATCGTCTGTGTCCCAACGAACTGGCACCGCGACCACATGGTCTGCATCTACACCCAGCCAGACCGCGAATGGCACCACCGCGTCCGCCAGCCCACCGCTCACCACCCAAACCGGATACCCACATGCTCGCAGTGCGGCGATCACTTCCGGGGCGTCCTCGATTACGTTTGCGACGTACGCTTCGGCCAACGCCGCCAGGTCGGCCGGTGTCGGATCAACTCGGCGGAGTCGTTCGGCGTACACTTCTTCAAGGGCGAGGTTACCGGCGACCGCGCCGGCGGTGAGACCTATCACCTCGGCGCCAACACCATTATGCTCGGCCAGCCAATCGATGCCTTCGACCGACGACAGCGTTGCGTCGCAGTCGAAAACGACGATCAGCGGATCGGCTAGTTGCTGGTCCGAGATTCAATCCTCCCTTGAAGGTTCATTCTGCGATCACGATCTCAGATGTCAGCGTGCGATGAACCGGGCACCGACCGGCGATCTCCCGCAACCGCTGACGCTGGCCATCCGACAGCGAGCCCTGAAACTCGATGTCGACCGCGATCCTGTCGATCAGACCCTCTTTGGTCTCGCAATCGGCGCAATCCTCGGCATGCATCCGGTCGTGCGCGAGGCGGGCGATCGTTTTCGTCAGCGGCCAACCTTTTCGATCCGCGTACAGACGCGCAGTAATAGTCATGCAAGCGCCAAGCGCCGACAGCAGGAGCTCGTACGGGTTGGGACCCGTGTTGGTGCCACCCACGTCGAGCGGCTCATCGGCCGCGAGTCGATGCGATGCGGTCTCGATCTCGACCGCGTACCCCGAACGACCGCCGCGCACTTCAACCGTTCCCAGGGGAACACGACCGGTGTGTTGATCCGAGGCCTCGGCGATCAGGTAACGCGCTGACCATACGGCGAGCAACCCGGCCACGAACCGAGCGTCACGAGGCTCACGCAGCAAGTGATCGGCGCCGTCCAGCGACACGAAACTCTTGGGATGCCGGGCCGCGTCGTAGATTCTTCGGGCGTGCTCGATCGCAACCGTCTCATCGGTCGGTGAATGAAGCACCAGCAAAGGCACCCCGAGCCCATCCAGCCGTTGCTCCACGTCCTGTGCCTCGAGATCCTCTAGGAATCGCCGCTTGATGGTGAACTTCCGGCCTTCGAGCTCGATTTCGGCCTCGTCTGCGGACGCCAACTCGGGCGCGCCTTGAATCAAGGATGCCCGCAGGTGTCTGGTATCGCTCGGTGCGCCGATCGTCGCGACCGCTTTGGCTTCCGGAATTTTGGCCGCAGCCAGAAGCACCGCAGCGCCGCCAAGGCTATGACCGATCAGGAGCCCTGGCGCTCGGTACTCGCGCCGCAAGTAGTTGGCGGCAGCCACCAGGTCGTCGACGTTGGATGAAAAGTCAGAGTTGGCGAACTCTCCCTCGCTCTCGCCCAAACCGGTAAAGTCGAATCGCAACACCGCCAACCCTTCGTCGCACAACGCGCGGCTGATCTCTCGCACCGCGCGAAGATCCTTGGAGCAGGTAAAGCAATGGGCGAACAACGCGTAGGCGATCGGTTCGCCGGTCGGACGTTCGAGCCGCGCGGCGAGCTGCGCCGATAGTGCGCCTGGAAACGTCAGCTTCTCGGTCGGCATGCCCAGAAGCTACTCGCTCGCACAGCGCCGTCCCGTAGAACGCATGACGTCCGACCGCCATGCGACGATATTGATGGCTCCAATCAACCGATCTTCGATGTCGTTCAATTCAAGCAAGGAGTGCCGCATGGGCCGCCGTCTCGTCCTCCTCGCCCTGTTCTCACTCGGGCTGGTCCCTTCGATCACTGCCCAGGAGGCCAGCATCGCCCGGATTGAGATCTCCCCCGACACGCTGCGGTTGAGGGTCGGCGAGCGGGCGGTACTCGACCTGGCGGCGTTCGATAGTGACGGAAACCCGGTCGCGCCACCCATCGTGGGCTGGTTTGCCGGTTGGGAGAACACCCGCATCGACCAACGCGGGAACATCGAGGCGGTCAACGTGGGCGAGACGGTGGCTGGCGCTGTTGCAGAAGACGCCACAGACGCCGATGGTCAGCGGCTAATCGATCGGATCGTCGTCATCGTCGATCCTGGTGACCCGGCGGAGATCCGCATGACCGCCCCCGAGTTTCCGTTGCCGGCTGGCTCAGTCGTCAGTGTCAAAGCCGTTGCCGTCGACGCGACCGGCAACGAGCTGTGGACTCACCCTGTCACCCTTGAGTCGAGCAATACGAGCGTCGTTCAAGCCACCGGACACACGTTGAGCCTTCTCCAGCCCGGCACCGCGACGCTGATGGCCAAAGCCGGAAACACCGCCCGCGAGCTCGAGGTCACCGTGACCAAAACGGGCGGCGGGCCACTGACGCTCGAGGCAGAACGCTCGCGCGTCCGCACCGGCGAGGCGGTCAAAGTCACGCTGACCGCCGGCAACAGCGAGATCGAGTATCCCCGCTGGTGGGTAAGCCCCAGCGGGGCCTCTATCGAAGCCGACAACTACTTCGTCGCCGATCAGCCCGGGACCTACCAAGTCGCCGCCACGCTGGGTGATCGGAACGTCACCACGACGATCGAGGTCGAACCCCGCGGTCTCAAGGGCGGCTGGCTAAAGGTCGGCCACGTCGCGTCGCCGACCCGCACCGCCGACTTGTGGGTGTTCGAGGGGCAAGACGGACGCGACTACGCATACTTCGGATCGTTTGGCGCTCAGATGCGCGCCTATGACGTTACCGATCCGGCGAACCCGGTCTTTACCGACTCGGTGGTCGTGTCTGGGCGTCGCGTGAACGACGTCAAAGTCAACGCTGACGCTTCAATCGCGGTCATCACGCTCGAGAACGATCCGACTCGCAAGAACGGCATCGTGACGCTCGACATCAGCGACCCAGCGCACCCCGAGATCCTGACCCATTTCTACGATGGCCTGACCGGCGGCATTCACAACACTTATCTGGTCGGCGATCTGGTGTACGCGATCAACGACGGCACGCGTGACGTGCACATCCTCGACATCTCTGACCCCGTGAATCCCAAGCAGGTGGGGCGCTGGGGGCTCGACACAAAGCGCAAAGCACTGCACGATATCTGGATCGCTGATGGATTGGCGTACCTATCGTATTGGGACGATGGGCTGGTCATCATCGATGTCGGCAAGGGGATCGCCGGCGGCACACCAACGAAACCGCAGTTCGTAAGCCGCATCAACTACCCGAGTGGGAACACCCACGTGGCATGGCCATGGAAGAATTACGTCTTCCTCGGCGATGAGATCTTCCCCAGTCGCTACAGCCCGGACGCGCCGCGCGATCCGCGCGGATTCATGCACGTGATCGACGTCGCAGACCCGTTCAACCCACGTGAGGTCGGCAAGTACGAGGTGCCCGAGGGCGGCGTCCACAACTTCTGGGTGCACGAAGACATCCTATACGTCGGCTACTATCAGCGCGGATTGCGAGCGATCGACCTCTCCGATGGACCGCTGCGCGGTGATCTCTACCGGCAAGGCCGTGAGATCGACTACTTCATGACCGAGACTAGCGATCCGGAGAAAGCGTACGATCCAAGCCAGGTGAACCGGACCAATGTGTGGGGCGCGATGTGGCACAAGGGCCATGTGTACGCGATCGATACCAACTCCGGACTGTGGATCATGAAGCTCGACCTGCCCGAAGAGGAGGAGATCGCGCTGCGATGAGCCCTATTTGTCGAGGTCGAACGCGTCAAACGTGAAGGTCACGCCAAACGTCAGGCCGAACTCAGGGTCGTCGTCCCCTAGCCCGATGATCGTGGCACCGTCAAAGCGGATCGGGTCGGCGCGATAGCGAGCCCCAACTCGAAGTTCCGCTCGATCTTCCGTACCGGGCGGCGGCGGGCCCTTGAGGTCAATGCGGCCACCGACCTCGGCTACGAGATCGATTGTGGGAGTGGCGCGTTGTGTAATCGAAAGGGCAGCCGTCAACACATCGTTCTGACGTGCCGCCTCGGTGGGCATCGCGAGCACCGCTGCACCCACGTTCCCGACGATTCGGGTACGGCCAAGGGTCTTCCCGGCAAGCAAGGTGACAAACCAATCAAAGGTGTCGTTCCCGAGCCCGCTTTCGTTGCTGGCCGATGGCAGTCGCGTAGCGACACGAAAACCGATCGCTGGGCTACGCCGCGTTTCGTGTTGCAACAGGATTTTGGTCGCGATCACCGGATCTTTGATATCGGTCGTCGTGTCGCCGGTGAAGTCGACTTTCTCCGAAAGCGGTGCCTCTGTCGCCGAGTCGACGAACAACAGGGTGAGCCCCGAGTCAACCTGGAATTCGGCGATCGAGCTGAGCCCAACGCTGAAACCTAAATACGGGATCTGCAGGAAATCCCCCTCTAAGCCAGAAAGCGGGAACTTGGCCCGATGCTCATAACCGACACCCGTCTCGACCAGGATCTGACCGGGACGAATCGGCTGCGGATCCTCGGTCAGAAGTGGTCGATGCTGAGCTTTCGCGGTTCGATCACCGACCAGCAAAAGCATCATCACCAAGAGCGTGAAGTGGCGTGAGCGCACGAACCGCAAACTAGAAACCCTCGTCGACACCGCAACGACGGGGTCGATAACGTTGAGACTACGGTGAACGAGAAAACAGCCTCCCTGACGCGACTCCCTGAGTGGCGTGCGCTCGAAACCCACCTGACCCGGATCGGGCAGCTCCACCTGCGAACGCTGTTTGCCGAGGATCCGACCCGCGGCGACGAACTGGCCTGCGAAGCCGCAGGACTGTACCTCGACTACTCCAAGAACCGCGTCACAAGGGAAACTCTGCGGCTGCTGCTTGAGCTCGCCGATTCGGCTGCACTAACGGAACGAATCAGCGCGATGTTCCGTGGCGAGCGGATCAATACGACCGAGGAGCGGGCCGTCCTTCACGTCGCTCTTCGCGCGCCTCGCGACGCATCCATCGTCGTCGACGGCGAGAACGTGGTCCCCAAGGTCCACGCCGTGATCGACCAGATGGCTGCGTTCGCCAACCAGGTCCGGGACCGAGGCTGGCACGGTCACACCGGGAAACCGATCCGGAACATCGTCAACATTGGGATCGGTGGCTCGAGCCTGGGTCCGGTCATGGCCTACGAAGCATTGCGATACTACAGCGACCGCGACCTCAAGCATCGATTCGTGTCCAATGTCGACGCCACCGACTTCGCCGAGGCCGTGCGCGACCTCGACCCGGCCGAGACGCTGTTCATCGTTGCATCCAAGAGCTTCACTACGCTCGAGACGCTCACCAACGCCAAGATGGCGCGAGCATGGGTCCTCGACGCGCTCGGCGATCAAAGTGCCGTGGCGCATCACTTCGTGGCGCTTTCGACCAACGCTCAAGAGGTACGTCGATTCGGAATCGACACTGATAACATGTTCGGTTTCTGGGATTGGGTCGGTGGACGGTACTCGATCGACTCGGCGATCGGATTGTCGCTCATGATCGCCATTGGCCCCGAGCAGTTCGCCCAGTTCCTGGCTGGCTTTCGGGCCATGGACGACCATTTCCGGAGCGCTCCGCTCGACCGCAACCTGCCTGTTCTCCTCGCGCTGCTGGGCATCTGGTACAACGACTTCTTCGGTTCCGAGTCGTACGCCGTGCTGCCCTACGATACGTATCTGGCCCGGCTGCCGGCTTACCTGCAGCAACTCGACATGGAAAGCAACGGCAAACGAGTCGACCGCGACGGCGCGCGGGTCGACTATCAAACCGGGCCGATCGTCTGGGGCGAGCCCGGAACCGATGGACAACACGCGTTCTACCAGCTGATCCACCAGGGCACAAAGCTCGTGCCCTGTGATCTGATCGGCTTTCTCGAGCCGCTGAACCCAAGCGGTCGACACCACGACCTCTTGATCGCCAACCTGTTGGCCCAGGCTGAAGCGCTGGCGTTCGGTAAGACAGCTGACGAGGTCGCCGCCGAGGGCGTCCCAGAATCCCTGGTTCCGCACCGCACTTTCCCCGGTAACCGACCCACCAACGTGATCTTCGGCGCGCGGCTCTCCCCGCTCACGTTGGGCGCGTTGATCGCGCTCTACGAGCACAAAGTCTTTGTGCAGGGCTCGATTTGGCGCATCAACTCGTTCGACCAGTGGGGTGTGGAGCTCGGGAAAATATTGGCCGAGAATATCGCCGCCGAGATCGAGGATCCGAGCGAACCGACACTCGGCCATGACAGCTCGACCAATGCGTTGATTCGCCGCTACCGGGCGATGAGAAAGCCGAGCTAGCGCAGCTCGCAGCGTTTTCCAGAGATGCTATCTTCCGCCCCGTGAACGACTCATTCGGAACCCGCAAGAGCCTCTCTGTTCGCGGTGACGAGTACTCGATCTGGAGCCTGCCGGCTTTGACCGAGCGGGGACTCGATATCTCACGCTTGCCATATGCGCTCAAGATCCTGCTCGAGAATCTGCTCCGCCACGAGGACGGGCATGCGATCGATAGCGGCGATATCGAAGCGCTGGCGAGTTGGGATGCTGCTGCTGAACCATCGCGCGAGATCATGTTCACCCCGGCTCGCGTACTGCTCCAGGACTTCACCGGTGTGCCTGCTTTGGTCGATCTCGGGGCGATGCGCGACGCGATGGCGGAGATGGGCGGCGATCCAGCAGCGATCAACCCACAGGTCCCAGCCGATCTCGTGATCGACCACTCGGTCCACGTCGACTCCTACGGCCGAGAGGCAGCATTTCTCATCAATGCCGAGCGCGAGTACGAGCGTAACCATGAGCGTTACGCTTTTTTGCGTTGGGGGCAGACGGCTTTCAACGGGTTTCGCGTCGTACCGCCCGACACCGGCATCGTCCACCAGGTGAACCTCGAGTATCTCGGCCGGGTCGTCTTCGCTGGCGACATCGACGGTGAGCGGTGCGCGTACCCCGACACGCTGGTCGGTACCGATAGCCACACGACGATGATCAATGGGCTCGGGATCCTGGGCTGGGGCGTCGGCGGAATCGAGGCCGAGGCGGCGATGCTCGGTCAGCCGATCGCGATGCTGATCCCGCAGGTCGTCGGCTTCAAGCTCTACGGCACACTTCCCGAGGGGGCAACCGCGACCGATCTCGTACTGCGCGTCACCGAGATGCTTCGCGAGCGGGGCGTCGTCGCAAAGTTCGTCGAGTTCTACGGCCAGGGGATCGGCTCACTGTCGCTGGCCGACAGAGCGACGATCGGCAACATGTCTCCCGAGTACGGGGCGACGTGCGCGATTTTCCCGATCGACCAGGAGACGCTCGAGTACCTACGGTTCACCGGTCGTGACGACGAGCAAGTGGCGCTGGTCGAAGCGTACGCCAAGGAGCAGGGTCTGTTTCACACCTCGGATGCGATCGAGGCCGAGTACTCCGACAGGCTCGAGCTCGACCTCGCCACGGTCGAGCCGTCACTGGCCGGACCCAAACTGCCCCAACGACGGATCGCATTGTCAAGCGCCAAGAAGACGTTTGATCTAGACCTCACCGACCTGTTCGGTGTCAACGGCGGGAACGGCACCGGCGAGACCGCGTGTGTTTCGGTCACGAGTGAGGCTCCAGATCCCGATGCGGCGGCAGCCACGTTTGACCTCCATCATGGTTCGGTGGTGATCGCCGCCATCACGAGCTGCACGAACACCTCGAACCCATCGGTCATGATCGGTGCAGGACTGCTGGCTCGGAACGCGGTCTCCCGGGGACTCACAAGCCGACCGTGGGTCAAGACGAGCCTCGCCCCAGGCTCGATGGTCGTCACCGAGTACTTGAAGGAAGCTGGCCTCATGGACGACCTCGAAGCCTTGGGGTTCCATCTCGTCGGCTACGGATGCACGACCTGCATCGGCAACAGTGGCCCGCTGGCCGAGCCGATCAGCGACGCGATTCATGACCACGACCTGGTCGCGTGCTCGGTCCTGTCGGGCAACCGCAACTTCGAGGGCCGGATCAACCCGGACACGAGGGCCAGCTATCTGGCCTCCCCGCCGCTCGTAGTCGCCTACGCACTCGCCGGTCGGATGGATCTCGACCTAACAGCTGAACCACTCGGACAAGACAGACAAGGCAGCGACGTATACCTGCGCGATATATGGCCCAGTCAACAAGAGATCACCGACACCGTTCGCGCGGCCGTCAAGACCGAACAGTTCCGCGCCAAGTACGCCCACGTGTTCGAGGGCGACGAACGGTGGCACGGGTTGAAGATCCCGGCGGGCGATCGGTTTGCCTGGACCAACGAGTCGACCTACATCCGCCGACCGACGTTTCTAAGCGACATACCGGCCGAGCCCACCCCACCTGGCGACATCGAGAACGCGCGAGCACTAGCCCTGCTCGGGGACTCGGTGACGACTGACCACATTTCGCCGGCGGGGTCGATCCCGATTGAGTCGCCAGCCGGTCAATGGTTAATCTCGCAGGGTGTCGAGCCGCGCGAGTTCAACTCCTACGGCTCTCGGCGCGGCAACCATGAGGTCATGATGCGGGGAACGTTCGCCAACATCCGGCTCCGCAATCGGCTCGCCCCGGGCACAGAAGGAGGCTGGACTCGTCACCAACCGAGCGGTGACGAGATGACGATCTACGAGGCGGCGATTCGGTACGCGTCCGAGTGTGTTCCACTGATCGTGATCGCTGGCAAGGAGTACGGCTCCGGGTCGTCACGAGACTGGGCCGCCAAGGGGACACTGATGCTGGGCATCCGTGCGGTTATCGCCGACTCGTACGAACGGATCCACCGCAGCAACCTGATCGGAATGGGTGTGCTACCCCTTCAGTTCGTGGCCGGGGAGAACGCTGAAACGCTGGGTATCACGGGAAAGGAACTCTTCACCATCGCCGGCGTCGCGGATCTATCCCCAGGCAACGGGCTCGAGGTGATCGCGTTGTCAAATGGCGATCGCAAGGCGTTCGAGGCGATAGCTCGAATCGACACCCCGGTCGAGCTCGACTACTACCGACACGGTGGCATCTTGCCGTACGTACTGCGCGATCTCAAGGCGAGCGGAGCCTAACCACCGCGCCAGTGTTGATATCCCCGCACCAGAGGGGCAAACGCGATCGCGGTCACCGCCAGGATCTCCGCAGACTCTTCGATCGTCCACTTGTAGATCTCGACACGATCGTAAAAACGGGGCAGATCCAAGAAGCGCTTCGCAAACTCGGGACCGTGCTCGACCATCATCACGAACAACGCCC
>JBFGIA010000002.1:0-42157 GCA_041577935.1 Gemmatimonadota bacterium
AGGCGGAGGTGGTGGTGGGGGAGGCGGTGGAGGCGGAGGCGGTGGTGGGGGAGGAGGAGGTCCACCGGATCCCGGTGATATGATCTGCACCGTGGCACTACCCTTATCGCTACCCGCCGTAGCGGTAACGGTGAAATCGCCAGTTTGTCCACCGGCCACGTAGAAGCCACTCGAGCTTATCGAACCGCCCGTAGCGCTCCAGGCCAACCCGACGTTTAGGACCTTGCCTTTCTTATTCTTGACCGAGCCGTTGAACTGCAGAGCGTCGCCAGTGAAGAGCGTTACGACCTTCGGGGATACATTTACGGTACGACCACCGCCGTCGCTATCGGTACTGTTCGTCGGCTCGCCATCGGGACTATCGTCAGCGGAGCTGCTGGACGAAACTTGGACCGAGGCCGACGCCGCTATCGCGCTACTACCCCGTTGAGTCTGGGCAATCACCGAGTAACTGCCTGGGTTCTCGCCCGCGACGAACATACCGCTGGCGGAGATCGTTCCTCCGGTGGCGATCCAGGTGACCTCTTCGCTCTGAAGCCGCAGTCCGCGTAAGTCCTGCAACACGGCCTCGAACTGGAGTTGATCGCCCATGTTGATCTCTGCCCCATGCGGGATCAGTCGCATGGTCATTGCGTCGCCCGATAGGTCTGGGCCGCTGGGAGAACCGCCGCTGCAGGCGGCAACAAGTAAGGTCAACGTGAGCGTTGTCAATATCCGGAGAGGTAGACGTGAGATGTCACGCAGTCGGGAATCGAGTGCGGGCAAAATAGTCGGACCGAACAAGATGGGCATCGTGGGCTCCCCTGGCTGTCTCGTTTTGGCGTCGCGATGCGAGTGGGTTTGCCAGCCGCAGCGTTTGTACCACCCCAAGCAGGGCTCCCAGAGTTGGTTTTGGCCGTCTCGGGATAGGGGTCTGGCCCGATGCTGCTGGGCGGGTTATCGGTCCGGACTTTGGGGGATACTCCTGGGTGCAGGCGCGGTTGGAGGGGGAAATGGTGTTCCACTCTGACGGAACCCGTTTTCCCAACTAGGCCCAACCGAGCCCCGCGATCGGGGGGTCTGATTTCATCCACTACGTATCGAAGGGTCGCTAAGAACCGGGTTTTGCGGTCCCGCTCGCAGAGTGCAAATGATGGTTTCTTAAGGGTATCGGGGTGGAGCAGACAGTTGTAAGCCCAGGTTTCAGGCGATATCTTGAATGATTAAAATCGCAATGCGTGGAAACGCAATGATAGGACTCGCTAAGACATGATCGCCTAGGTCACACCGCCCACCTGGGGCTTACCCGACCCTTGGAAAACACTCGCGCCCAACAGTCTCGTCATGGCCAAAGCGGCGCGGCGCCGGACCGCACCACTGAGCGTCGGCGACTGAAATTGGTCCTGGTCCTTACGACGGCCTACATGGTGGCCGAGGTCGTCGGCGGGCTCTGGACCGGAAGCTTGGCGCTCCTGGCCGACGCCGGTCACATGCTTGTCGACGTAGCGGCTGTCGGCCTGGCGCTCTCTGCGATGTGGATCTCACGCCAGCCGCCCACTACGCGGCACACCTACGCCTTCGCTCGAGCCGAGATACTGGCCGCGCTGATCAACGGCCTTGCCCTCTGGGCGGTGGTGGCGTGGATTACGATCGAAGCCGTCCAGCGTTTTAGAGATCCAACCCCGGTTGCAGCCGGCACGATGATGCTGATCGCGCTCGGCGGGCTGATCGTGAACGGTATTGCGTTTGGAGTCCTCCACGGAGTGGGCGACCGTGAGCGCAGCCTCAACCTGCATGGTGCCCTGCTGCACGTAGTCGGAGACCTGTTGGGCTCGGCGGGGGTCGTGTTAGCGGGAATCATCATCTGGGCCACCGGATGGGTGCAGGCCGATCCGGTGGTGAGCCTGGTTATCGGAGCCTTGATCCTCGTTTCCTCGTGGAGATTGGTTCGCGAAGCGGTCCATATTCTCCTGGAGGGTGTCCCTCGGGGTCTCGACGTGGAGGCTCTATTGGCCTCGTTGCAGACCCTCGACGGGGTGACCAGCGTTCATGACCTCCACGTGTGGACGATCACGTCTGGTTATCCGGCGCTCTCGGCGCATGTAGTTTGCGAGCACGGCGTCGATCGGGAGATGGTGCTGGCGCACGTAAACCGGATGCTCCGCGAACGATACGACATAGTCCACACCACGATTCAACTGGAGCCTGAGAGCCCACCGGATCACGCGGAGCCGATGACGCACCCCGTGGCCACCCTGGAATGAAGAATCCCGATCACCGCGCGCGGGTAGCGACCCGGGTGGCGATCGCCGGTAATTCGCTTCTCTTCCTTGTCAAGGGGGCAGCTGGGCTGGCGAGCGGCTCGATTGCGTTGATCTCTGATGCCCTCAACTCGCTGGTTGACGTGGCCGCGTCCATTGGTATCTCATACTCGGTCGAGGTGGGCCGCCGGGGGCCCGATGAAGACCACCCCTTCGGACATCAACGAGCAGAACCGCTTGCCGCTCTTGGGGTCGCGATCTTCACCGGGATTCTCGGGTTCTCGGTAGGACGCGCGGCAGTTGAGCGGCTGATTGCCGGTGCGACTCAAATCCGAATGCCACTCTGGGCCTTAGGCGCGCTCCTGGTCTCGATGGTCGGCAACCTGCTGTTGGCGAAGTACCTACGTCGGCGCGGGGAAGCACTGGACAGCCCGGCTATCCTCGCCAACGCGGTCGAGTGCGAGAACGACATCGGAACGTCATTCGCGGCCTTGGTTGGCGTAGCCGGCTCAGCTCTTGGTTGGGCGCCTATAGACCCTTTGGCCGGGATCGTGGTTGGGGTCTGGATCGTCGTCGGTGGCTACCGGTTTGGGCGTCAAAACATCGATTACTTGATGGGTAAGAGCCCCACCCCGGAGCTGCTCGACCACGTCCGCCGATCAGCGGGTGGCGTCCGCGGCGTAAAGGGCGTTCACGACGTGCGT
Organism: Gemmatimonadota bacterium; assembly: GCA_041577935.1. GTDB lineage: Bacteria > Gemmatimonadota > Gemmatimonadetes > JACCXV01 > JAHWKZ01 > CAMYLR01. The sequence goes on from JBFGIA010000002.1 coordinate 2,945, forward strand.
GGGCACTACGTGGGTCATCGTATTCACGTCGAAGTCCATATCGAGGTCGATCAAGAGTTGCGAACGCGCCAATCTCACGACGTCGGAGGCATGGTTCGGCAAGCGATAGAGGAGCACAGCGCGATCGATCGCGCCTTTGTTCACGTCGATCCAGTGCTTGACTCCACGCTGATCGTCGATACACTCGCAGGAAACGAGTCGCTCGTCAGTGAGATCTACGCGCGGCTCGCAATTCTACAATCAGACCGCGCGGAGCTCGCAGGACTGTGGCGAGTTTTAGCGACCCGGGCTCAGGCGCGGGCAGAGAGACTACAGGTCGTGGGGAGACTAAAGAGCGCCGGTTTTCATTTTGACGACAGCGACTTGTCCGTCAGTCGAGTACAGCAGCGCCGACGGGTGCTCGACCGTATTGTGCAAGCACTAACGGGAGTTGAGATCGGTCCCCGCGAGGCGGTCCGACTGGCGCTCGAGCTAGAAGACGGGCACGCTCATCGGTGTTACGCTGCAGCGGCGACTCCGCAAGATACGACGATGGCCGCCTCGCTCGACGCGGCAACGCCCCCGGCCCCCTCTTTGCAGTTACTCCATGAGCGAATTCGCGCCGCCAAAGCCCGGTATCCTGGGGACCAGATTGGCGCCGATCTTGACCAACTTGGCGATCGCCTGTCGATTGAGTCGACAATACAAAATGAGGATGTAGTGTAAGAGCAACGATGATAGGCCCTGTCAGAACCCGCGCAACTGCTCTGTGGCCTGAGCCACCGACGATCGAGACACGACCGATCCCATGGTTCACGATGATCATGATGGCCGGCCTACTGTTTCTCGTCGGCCACACATTGGATACAACGGCTGCCGTGCCGGATTGGTCAGACAGTCTTCGCACAACTGCGGACTCGATTGCCGAGGGCTCTTGGCGGCGTCGATTCGGATTCCTGGTGATGGGGTTGTGGGGAGCGGTGATGATTTTCCTCGTGCAGCCGCGATACAATCTGCGGCTGAACGGTCTGCCCGCCTGGCTGATGTTGGGCTTCCTTATCTGGGCCGGCCTAACCATTCTTTGGGCGGATGATCCTCCGCTCGCGACTCGTCGGTTCGTGACACTGTGCTTGGTTACGGTCGCGGTTGTCGGACTCCTCCGACAGTTCTCACTCCGTGATGTTGTGCTGTTCATCACTCTGTCGTCACTAGCCTATACATTGATCGGGGTGGCAGCTGAACTGGCGTACGGGGCTTTCCACCCACTCTCAGGCGAGTACCGATTCGCCGGGACTCAACACCCAAACCATCAAGGGATGAATCTGGCTAGGCTCGTATTGGGAGCGTTGTGTCTGTCGAAGATGAAAGTCACTGGACGCCGACTGTTCCTTGCGGTTTTTGTCATAGGTCTTGTGTTTCTCATTCTGACGAGATCGCGCACCGCTTTTGGGGCTGCTCTGCTTGCGCTCGCGGTTTTCGCGGGCATCCGCGTGCCCCCGTTACGGTTGACCGTCGTGCTACTTGCAGCTGCAGCGGTTGGATTCTTGACCCTGTTCCTCATACAGAACCAGATGTTGTCAACACCGTGGGAACTAATCCTGATGGGACGGAAGGCAGCTACGGCAGGGACGCTGAGCGGTAGAACTGAGTTGTGGGAGTACTTGTGGACCTTTGTCGTGGAGCGCCCCGTGCAGGGGTATGGATATCACAGCTTCATGTCACCGAAGCGAGCGGGCGACATGCCGTCACTGCTGTCATGGGGAGTCAGTGAGTCCCACTCCCTCTATTTTGAGATCGCACTTGGCACCGGGATCGTTGGCCTCGGTTTGTTTCTCGGGGCTGTCTTGGGTAGCCTCGCTCGCGCTTTGCGCTGGGCAGGTCGAAGCCGGAATCCGGCTCACGCTTTTCTTGCTGCATCCGTTGTTTTTGTTGTTGTCAATGGCGTCATGGCCGCGACGACGATGTTCCCGGACCCCAAGCTCCCGGCCCTCCTTGTTCTGGGCTACTTGGTGTTGCGCGATCCGGCACAAGAGACCGCCGAGATGGAACCCGCCCCCGATCGGCGCACGGGCCGTGTCGGAGTGCCAGTCTATGGGATGATGCGACCGGGGGTTCCTGGGCGCCCCGCCGGAATGGGCCCACCGCCTCTTCACCGGCCGCGTTAAGAGTCGCTCGGTGTTGCTAAAAGGGTGTTGACGGATGGGTCGGTCGCAGCCCATATTTAGGCCAGACTAATTCTGATGAACGACCGCGATCCCAACAGAACTGACCGTCGACTGAGCCGAAGAACGGTGCTAAAGGGCGGTGCGCTGGCCGGGGCGGCTGCGCTTGGCGGCAACGCCTTGAGCAAGGCGGGCCAGCAGCTGCAACCGCGGGCCGAGGTGCCACATCTGCATGGCGCTGGCGGCACTGGACCATTTAAGGACATCCAGCCAGGCGGATTCGACCCGACGGCGTTTGCCACCGAGTTTGACAGGGGCCGGGTGTCGCAGCTGCCCAGCGGCCAGACCCTACGCGAGTACGACTTCGTGGCTATCGACAAGGAGATCGAGATCGCTCCCGGGGTGTGGTATCCGGCCTGGACCTACAACGGCCGCGTACCGGGCCCGACGATTCGGTGCACCGAGGGCGACCGCATCCGAGTGAACTTCCGCAACGGCGGCAGTCACCCGCATACGATCCACTTTCACGGCTTCCATCCCGCCAACATGGACGGCGTGTTCGAGATCGTCGACCCTGGTCGACAATTTGTGTACGAGTTCGACGCCGAGCCCTTTGGGCTCCATTTGTATCACTGCCACACGACACCGCTGAAACGTCATATCCACAAGGGACTGTATGGCGCGTTCATCGTGGATCCAGCGGCCGGTCACGAGCCGGCCCGGGAGTACGTGATGGTGATGAACGGCTTCGACACCAACTTTGACGCCGAGAACGAGTTCTACGCCGTCAACACGGTGGCATTCCACTACATGCGCCATCCGTTGCCGGCCGTCGTGGGTGAGCGAATTCGGCTCTACGTGGTGAACCTGCTCGAGTTCGACTTGATCAACTCGCTGCACCTGCACGCCAACTTCTTTCATGTGTACCGTACGGGGACCACTCTCGAACCCGGTGAGTTCACCGACACGCTGATGTTCTGTCAGGGTGAGCGCCACGTGCTCGAGTTCGAGTTCAGACATCCCGGTCAATTCATGTTTCACGCCCACCAGAGCGAGTTCGCCGAGCTGGGCTGGATGGGGTTGTTCGATGTCACGGACGCGTAGCGCCGGTCTCATCGGCGGCTCGGTGGTGATCGTGCTGCTGGTCGGCTTGCTGGCCTTTCTGCTGGGTCGAAACGTGGGGTTGGAACGCGCGGCGCCGCCGATCGAGGAGTTGACGATCCAGCGGATCGAGTTGCCGCAAGCCGGGCTTGTCCGGCTCAACCTCGTCAACGGTGGAGTCGACCCCGTTACGGTGAGCCAGCTCATGATCGACGACGCGATCTGGGCGTTCGATATCAAGCCTGATGCGACGATCGGTCGGTTGGGCCGGGCGACGATCGAGATCCCGTACCCGTGGGTCGAGGGCGAAGCGCACGAGATAGTGCTCGTATCGAGCACCGGGGTGACGTTCGACGCTGAGATCGCGGTTGCGATGCCGACGCCGCAAGCGACCGCCGGGTGGTTCTGGAGGTTGGGTCTGTTGGGGTTCTACATAGGCGTCGTTCCGGTGGCGCTGGGCCTGGCAACCTACCCGTTCCTGCGCGGGCTGGGTTCCCGCGGGATCAACTTCTTGCTGGCGCTGACGGTGGGCCTGTTGGTGTTCCTGGCGATCGATACGCTGACCGAGGCGCTCGAGCTGGCGTCCGAGGTTCCGGAGACCTTCGAGACTTCGATCCTGGTGTGGATCGTGACGCTCGCCACCGTCTTTGGGCTGCTCGCCGTGACCGTTCGAAGGCGTGCCCGAAGTGGAACGTTGAGCCCGCTCGCGATCGCCACGCTGATCGCTTTTGGCATCGGGCTTCACAATCTCGGCGAGGGGCTCGCTGTTGGTGCGGCGCTGGCCACCGGCGCCGTCGGGCTGGGCACCTTTCTGGTGGTCGGGTTCACGCTTCACAACATCACCGAGGGCATCGGGATCGCGGCGCCATTGCTGCGTGGTGAGCCGCGGATTTCGCATTTCGGCGGCTTGGCGCTGCTGGCGGGCGGACCGGCGATCGTGGGTACGTGGATCGGCGGGCTCGTATTCAGCCCCTTCTGGGGAGCGCTGGCGCTGGCGGTGGGGACGGGCGCGATCCTACAGGTCGTGTACGAGGTCGGTCGCCTCGTAACCCGCACCGAGACCGGCGGAGTCGGCCTCTGGCGTGGGGAGGTTCTGGCCGGTGCCGCGGTCGGGGTGCTCGTCATGTACGCTACCGCGCTGGTCGTCCCAGCCTAGAAAAAAACTCCGCAAACGAACATTTTGGGCTGCCGCAGCGTATCCCTATTGCAGGAGGGCGTGTGCTGATTCAAAAACGAGCTGATGTCCGATCATCCGAGATCACCGCCGAGCGCGTGTATCTCGATCGACGCGGGTTCATCCGCGCCGCCGCGGGGATCGGTGCAGCCGCCGTCGCAGGGGCTTCGCTGCCGGGGCTTGTCGCCGGGATGGCACCCCGTCCGCGCCTCAGCGACGAAGAGGAGCTCACGCCGTACGAGGCGGTAACCGGCTACAACAACTTCTACGAGTTTGGCACCGGCAAGGAGGACCCAGCCCGGAACGCCGGCCAGCTCGTCACCAAGCCGTGGACGATCTCGGTAGAGGGGCTGGTCGAGAAGCCTGCCACCTACGATGTCGAGGAGCTCATCTTCCCGTACACTCACGAAGAGCGGATCTACCGGTTGCGGTGTGTCGAGGGGTGGTCGATGGTGATCCCCTGGTTGGGCTTCTCGCTGTCCAATTGGATCGACCGGTTTCGTCCCACCAGCCAGGCTCGGTACATCGAGTTCACGACGTTGTTCGATCCGGACCAGATGCCCGGGCAGCGACGCTCGGTTCTCGACTGGCCGTACGTCGAGGGGCTGCGACTGGACGAAGCGATGCACCCTTTGACAACCGTCGTCGTTGGCGTCTACGGTCGACCGCTTCCAAACCAGAATGGTGCCCCGGTACGCTTGATCATGCCGTGGAAATATGGTTTCAAGAGCATCAAGTCGATTGTCAAGATTCGTTTCACTGATCGTCAGCCAGCGACCTCGTGGAACGTGGCAGCGCCCAACGAATACGGGTTCTTCGCCAACGTCAACCCGGATGTCGATCATCCGCGCTGGAGCCAAGCGAAGGAGCGGCGGATCGGCGAGTTTCGCCGCCGCAAGACGCTGATGTTCAACGGCTACGGCGATCAAGTCGCGCATCTTTACCAGGGCATGGACCTGCGCCGGTACTTCTAGATCGTGTCGTCCGGGGTCGTGAGTCGGCGTCTCGGTCAATTCATCGTCGTCGGGCTCGGTCTCGCGCCAGCGACCTGGCTCGCTATTCGAGCGTTGAATGGCGACCTCGGCGTCGATCCGGTGGAAACGCTGAGCCAGGTGTCGGGCGATTGGACGCTCCGGTTCCTGTTAGTCACGCTGGCGATCACCCCGGCCAGCCGGTTCTTGGGTCTCAACCAGCTGATCCGGTACCGCCGCACAGTCGGTCTCACCACGTTCGGTTACGCCGTGTTCCATTTCGCCTGCTTCGTGTGGCTCGACCAATGGTTCGTATGGGCCGACATTGTAGCTGAGATCGCGGATCGACTGTGGATCACGATCGGGTTCGCGACGCTGCTGCTCCTTATACCATTGGCGGTTACCTCAACCAACGGTATGGTGCGGCGGCTCGGTGCCCGCCGTTGGCGGCGCCTGCATCGACTGGTGTACTTGGCCGGAGCTGGTGGTGTCATGCATTACTGGTGGGCGGTAAAAGCCGATACCCGCGTGCCGCTCGTGTACGGCTTGATCCTGGCCGTCTTATTGGTGTTGCGGCTCGTCCCGAGAAGAAGGCGCCATGTCTGAACCCAAGCTCAGCGGAGTGGCGCTCTTGCTGGCGGATATCAGTGGGTATACGCGCTTCATGCGGCAACCGCGCATGAGCCTGCTTCACGCCCAGGCGCTCATCGACCGATTGACGACTGCATTGGTGAAGATCGTCGAACGCCCGTTGGCACTGAGCAAGATCGAGGGCGACGCGACGATCTTCTATGCGATGCCGGATGGCGAGGCCACCCGACGGGCGATCGTGGACTCAGTTCCGGCGCTCTTGGCGGCGTTCGCGTCGGAACAAGAAGAGATTCAATCCGCCAAGCTCTGTCGGTGCACCGCTTGCGATGCGGTTGACGAGCTGCGGATCAAGTTCGTTGCTCACGCCGGCGAAGCGGTTGTCTCAGAGAGAAGTGGGTTAACGGACTTTTCCGGTCCATCGGTCATCCTGGCATTCCGGTTGCTCAAGAACTCGATTCCCGCGAGCGAGTACTTTCTCATGACCGAGCCCTTCTTTGAAGTGCTGACCGAGGAAGAGCGATCGCACATGGACCGACACGTTGAGCACGTGGAAGGATTCGAGCCTGTCGAGCTCACGTACGCGCCACTCAACCGCGAACCGGTGTTTGCAGCGACCCCAACTCCGGCAGCCAAACAGAAGCTCGGCCATCTGGCTCGTGTCCACGCACGTGGGCTGGCGCATTGGATTCGCCGGGACACCAAGCAGTACACAAACCTCCCGAGCTGATCCGCGCAGGGTGGCCAGCCTCCGCGATAAGACGCTCTTCATAACCGGTGCCAGCCGGGGCATCGGCAGGGCGATCGCTCTGCGCGCTGCAGCCGATGGTGCCAACGTCGTGATCGCCGCCAAGACCACTGATCCGCATCCCGAGCTGCCGGGCACGATCCACACCGTGGCCGCAGAGGTCGAGGCGGCTGGTGGACGCGCGCTGCCGGTGGCGGTCGATCTTCGCTTCGAGGACCAGATCGAGACCGGCGTTCGGCGCGCGATTGACGCGTTTGGCGGTATCGACGCGGTCATTAACAATGCGGGCGCGATCAGCCTCACCCCGACGCTCGAGACCGGGGCCAAGCGGTTCGATCTGCTCATGTCCGTCAACGTTCGGGCAACGTATTTGTGTACAAGAGCTTGCGTTCCTCACCTCAAGCGCTCCGAGAACCCTCATGTGCTCGTTCTCGCGCCACCACCTAGCCTCGACTCCAAATGGCTGGCACCGCATCTTGCGTACAGTCTCTCGAAGTACGGAATGAGCCTCTGCGTGATCGGTATGGCGGCCGAGTTCGAGAATGAGTCCATCGGGGTAAACGCGCTGTGGCCAAAGACGGTGATCGCCACCGCCGCCCTCTCGAGGCTCAAGGGGTTGGTATCGCTCGAGCAATGTCGCCGGCCCGAGATCGTCGCCGATGCGGCCCACGCGATCGTCACGCGTGACAGCCGTGAGTGCACGGGAAACTTCTTCATCGATGAAGAGGTGCTGGTGGCCGAGGGGGTGACCGACTTCGAGCGGTATGCGGTTGAGCCGGGGAGGCAGCTCAGAACCGACCTGTTTCTAGAACCCGACTAGTCTTGTAGGCTGGAAGTGGTGGAGGCGGCGGCCGGAATCGAACCGGCGAATAGAGGTTTTGCAGACCTCTGCCTTACCACTTGGCTACGCCGCCTTGCAGCGTCCAATGCGAAGGCCCTCCCAACGTAGGAAGGGCCGTTCGCACACAGTTGGAGCGGGAAACGGGACTCGAACCCGCGACTTCAACCTTGGCAAGGTTGCGCTCTACCAGCTGAGCTATTCCCGCGCAACGACGAGCGATAGAACTCGTTCGTTGAGTGTTGAAATCTAGATCTGGGCGGCGAGAGGTGTCAAGCAGCATATATCCAAAACCGCGCATTGAGATGTTGATGTTGGCAAGCGTCATATCGCTTGTCGTGGCTCAATCGGCGAGCGGTCAGTCGCTCGTGTACAATCCCGATCGGGGTGAATCGTTCCGCTATCGGAGCACCAATACGCTGACGGTGTCGCAGCGGATTCTCGAGCGCGACACCAATTATCGGGTGAGCTCCGATGGCGTCGTACGATTGACTTTGATGGACCCGGGGGCGCGCATGTTGTGGCGGCTCGGTTTCGAGACCCTCGATCTGAACATCGAGGGTGCGTTCCCGACCCCGCGCCGGGAGGCGCTTCGTGGTGCAGTGATCACGCTGTTGACCACGCCGAGCGGCGTGGTTCTCGAGGCTCGGGCCAGCGGTGTCGTTCCACCCGGCATCGGTACTCGATACCTCGAACGGTCGGCGCAGGCGTTCTTCCCGCAGCTTCCCGAAGAGGGGGCAGCCGTCGGCGTGAGCTGGAGCGATACTCTGACCGTGACCGAGGTCCTTCGCGGTGTCACGACCGAGATCGAGATGGTGCTGACATATGCGGTGGCCGATACCAGCGCGTTGGCCGGCCGACCGGTTATCCCGATCGATTACAGTGGTGATATTATCGTTCGAGGCGTGGGCACGATCAGCGGTTCGAGCGTCGCCTTGACCGGTCGTGGCGAGATCACCGGGAACTACTTGTTCGATCCGCAAGATCAGGTGTTCAACCTGCACGAGCGTAGGCAAGACCTGAAGTCGACCCTGATCTTGACAGGTCCGGACAACGAGACTGTTGAGATTCCGAGCCGGCAGTTGCTCGAGGCCCGTGCCGTGCGGCTGTTCTGATCGCGCGTCGCCAGGTATACTGCTGCGCGCCTAACGGCAAAGCGAAATGAAAGAGTACCTCGCGACCTCCCTGCGAAACCGGGTGACCGGTGCACTGAACGATGACGACGTCGATGAGTCGGTGGCTCTCTGTGGCTGGATTCATCGCCGGCGTGACCATGGTGGGCTGGTCTTCTTCGATTTGAGAGACCGCTATGGCCTGGTGCAATGCGTAGCCTCGCCCGAACGGCTGTCGGCTGACGTGTTCGCGGTGGTCGAGAAGTTGAGGGCGGAAGACGTGGTCGCTGTCGAGGGGAAGGTCCTCGCTCGCCCTCCGGAGAGCGTTAATCCCGAGATGGAAACCGGGACGATCGAGGTCGACGTCGTCGCCTGTCGGTTGCTCAACGAGTCAGCGACACCGCCGTTTCCGGTAGACGTGGAGAAGGAGGGCAGCGGGGAAGTAGCTGAAGAGGTGCGACTACGCCACCGCTATGTTGAGCTGCGGAGATTGATCCCGACCAGAGCACTGGGTCTACGCCACAAGATCACCATCGAGACGCGCCGCTACTTGGATGGACTTGACTTTTGGGAGATCGAGACCCCGATACTGACGCGTCGCACTCCAGAGGGCGCACGGGACTTTCTGGTCCCATCGCGAGTGCAACCAGGGAAGTTCTACGCCCTGCCACAGTCACCTCAGCTCTACAAGCAGCTCCTCATGGTCGCCGGTTACGATCGCTACTATCAGCTGGCACGGTGTTTCCGAGACGAGGACTTGCGCGCCGACCGCCAACCCGAGTTTTCCCAGATCGATCTCGAGATGTCGTTTGTCAGTGCCGAGGATGTGATCGCCGTCGTCAGCGGACTTTTCCGTCATCTGTTCGAGTCGTGTCTGGGCCACGAGCTGGGCGAGATACCGACGTTGACATACGACGAAGTGATGGCGCGCTTTGGTACCGACAAGCCCGATCTCAGGATCACACAGGAGCTGACCGACGTAACGGAAGCTTTCAGTGAGACGGGCTTTCGGGTGTTCGACGATGTCGTTGGTGCGGGTGGACGGTTGGTGGCGCTGAGGGTTCCCGCCGCCGGGGAAGAGAGTCGTGGCACGATCGACCGCTGGACCGAGGTTGCACGTGGGGCGGGTGCAAAGGGTCTCGTGTGGGCCCGTCGTCAGACCGATGGTTGGCGAACCGCAGTCGACAAGTTCGTCGACACTGCGCGTTGGGATCGTGCCGGGGAGCTCGCGAACGTCGAACCCGGTGATCTACTCCTCGTCGTGGCGGACCAACAGCGCGTGGCCCAACAGGTGCTCGGGGAACTGCGACTTCGCATCGCGACCGAACGTGATTGGCTCGACGATCGATCACCATGGCGACCGTTGTGGGTGGTCGATTTTCCGCTGTTCGAGCGCGGCGATGATGGACGGCTCGAGCCCAGTCATCATCCGTTCACCGCTCCGCGTGGTGGGTTGGCGGCGTTGGATGCTTCCGACCTCCTCACGATCGAGTCCGAGGCCTACGACTTGGTTCTCAACGGTTACGAACTTGGCAGCGGCTCGATTCGTATTCACCGGCGCGAGGTGCAGGAGCGCGCCTTTGCGATGTTGGGCATCGACCGGGCGGAAGCCGAGGAGAAGTTCGGGTTCCTGCTCGAAGCATTGGAGCATGGTGCGCCTCCCCACGGCGGGATCGCGCTCGGACTCGACCGGATCGCGATGCTGTTCGCGGGCGCCACGAGCCTGCGCGAGGTCATCGCGTTCCCGAAGACGACCAGCGCCAGCGCATTGCTCGAGGGGGCGCCGTCCGCCCCGGACGAGGGCGACCTCGCCGATCTGCACATCCGCCTCGATCAGGCCGACCCCTCGGCTTGACGAGACGGGAGAGCGCTGGCTAAACTATCTATCTAGTTGTGGTTATTGAAGCCTCTTCCCGTAGCCAGGCTATTCGGCTCGACGGCGTCGATCAGCTGGCGCTCTTCGGAACACAAGACAAAAACCTAAAGCTGATCGAGAACCTGAGCGGAACGCGCATGGTCGTTCGCGAGGGCGAATTGCGTGTCCGTGGTGGCGACCGCGGCGTGGCGCGCGCGATCGGCTTGATCGAGCACTTGATCGAGTTGGTCCAGACAGGCGCCGGTTTCGACGTGCAAGACATCCGCCGGCTCTACGATCGATTCGAGGCCGGCGCAGTCGAGCTCCCGCCTTCTTCGGGCGCCGAGCGGGTTGCGATTCGTGGCACACAGAAGATCATTCGCCCCAAGACTGCCGGACAGGAAGCCTACCTGGCGGCGATCAATGAGAATGACATCGTCGTCTCGATCGGACCGGCGGGTACCGGCAAGACGTACTTGGCGGTGGCGATGGCGATCGACGCGCTTCAGCGGCGTGCGGTTCGTCGCATCATCCTCGCGAGGCCAGCGGTGGAGGCCGGCGAGACGCTCGGTTTCTTGCCGGGTGACTTGCAGGAAAAGGTCGATCCGTATCTGCGACCGCTTTACGATGCGCTCGAAGACATGCTTCCGGGAGATCGGGTGCGTCGTTACATCGAAACCCGTGTGATCGAGATCGCGCCGCTGGCGTACATGCGCGGCCGGACTTTGGCAGATGCGTTCGTAATCCTGGACGAAGCCCAAAACGCGACCACTCGTCAGATGAAGATGTTCCTTACGCGGCTCGGGCTCAACTCCAGGGCGGTCATCACTGGTGATAAGACGCAGATCGATCTGCCGCCGGCGGAGTTCTCGGGTCTGCTTCAGATCGAGCGTATCCTGACCGGTATCGACGGCATCGAGTTCGTCTATTTGACGGCTCAAGACGTCGTCCGACACGCACTCGTCCAAAAGATCCTCACCGCGTACGAGAAGTTGGTGCCACCCGACCCGAAGCGGGACAAGTGAACGCCAATCGCTGGAACCGTTTCGTTCACCGACTGACTCTGCTCCGCGATGGGTGGAAGGCTGGTCGTGACGCCGAGTCTCCGCGTGGGCTCGCGTTCCGCCTGGGCCTCGTGTTGGTCATCGCGTTGCTGACGCTGATCCTGTTTCCACCCGAGAGCGGCTACGAGGTGCCCGTCGTGCGGGTTGGAGTGGTGGCTTCCGACGATGTGTTGGCGCCGTTCGATTACCCAGTGCTCCGAGGTGAAAGCGAACTGGAGGAGCTGCAGGAGCGGGCGGCGATCTCGGTCCCGCCGGTTTTCTCACATGAGCCGGCGCTGGCGGATTCAGCCGTGGCTGAACTCGATGCGTATCTGAGCCGGTTCGAAGTCGACTCGCCGAGCCCTGCCGTGCTGGCGCAGCTCAACCGGATCAACGGTCGTAGTGTGGGGTTGCGACCCGCCGAGCAGAGAGCTTTGACCGATGCCCGTGTCCGCGCGGAGATCCGCTCGGTGGCACGTCAGATACTACCGGCGGTCTACGTCGAGCACCTCATGTTGGAGGCCGACGATCTGAGCCGGATCCCCGGCACCCAGATCTCGGTGCTGCGATCCGATGGCAGCGAGACGGTGGTACCGCGATCGGAAATTGTCGCGTTACGAGCCGGTGCCGAGATCCCAGCGTTGAGGCGATTGTCACCGATCGATGACGCCGCGATTCAGCGGATCGCGGATCAGTTGTTGCCAGCGGTTATGCCGCCGAATCTCGAACCACATCCATCGTTGACCGCACTGCGCCGCACGGAAGCGCGAAGAACGGTGAGCCCCGTGAAGAGCGAGGTGCTCGAAGGCGAGCTGATCGTCGCCGAGCACACCCGCGTCACGCCGGAGCAGGCCGAGCAGCTGCGCAGCCTCTCAGATGAGCTCAATCGACGCCGCGGCGGTTTTACCGTCGACGACTTCCGCGCGGCACTCGGATCGCTGTTCCTTTCCATCGTGTTGCTGTTCTTGTTTGGCTTCTTCTTGTTCATGTACCGAGGTGATGTTTTCGGAGATTATCGCGCTGTCGGCGTGCTGACGATGATTTGGGCGCTGGTGGCGGGATTGACAACCGTGTTCGATCGGGTCGAGTCGATCCCCGTGTATGCAGCGCCGATCGCATTCGGTTCGGTGACCGTGGCGATACTGTGGAACGCCCGTCTCAGCGTCCCGTTCACGCTCTTCATGGCGGTGTATCTGAGCGCGCAAGTCGACCCTGGTTTTCCCCTTTTGTGGACCGGGATCGTGGTTGGACTGTCCGGTGCGTGGAGTGTGCGTCGCATTCGTCGCAGGACGCATTTTTATGAGAGCTTGCTGTTCATCATCGTGGGGTACGCGATCGCCGTCGCCGCCCTCGGGTTGACTCAATTCTGGGGTTGGGGCGAGTTCATTATCGCACTGGGTTGGGGTGCGCTGAGCGCCGGTTTGGCGGTCTTCCTCGCGATGGGCTTGCTCCCAGTGCTAGAGTGGGCTTCCGGTCGGACCACGGATCTCACGCTGCTCGAGCTCGCCGACCTCAATCGACCGCTGCTCAAGGAACTGTTGCTCCAGGCGCCGGGGTCGTACCATCATTCGATCATCGTCGGCAACCTCGCCGAGGCAGCGACCGAGGGGATTGGAGCCAACTCGCTTCTAGCCCGCGTTGGTGCCTACTATCACGATATCGGTAAAATGATGCGGCCCGAGTACTTTGCCGAGAATCAACGCGGTGGAGTCAACCCTCATACCTCGCTGACACCCGAGGCGAGCGCTCGCATCGTCTCGCGTCACGTCCACGACGGCATCGAGATGGCGACCTCCGCGGGTCTTCCGGAGGACGTCATCGACTTCATTCGGGAGCACCATGGGACGACCCGACTGACGTATTTCTGGCACAAGGCGGAGCAGGAAAGACGGGTAGACCATCCGGCGGCGAGCGATTTCGTTTACTCCGGGCCGCGACCACGGTCCAAGGAAACCGCGGTCGTCATGCTCGCAGACTCGGTTGAAGCCGCCTGCCGCGTGGTGAGCGACCCGTCCCCGGAGAGCTTTCGGAAAGCGGTCCGTCGCATCGTGGATATGAAGCTCGACGAGCATCAGCTCGACGAGGCTGATCTGACGTTTCGCGATCTCGCCATTGTGCAGGACAAGTTTGTCTCCGTGCTGGGCGGGATTCACCACAACCGGATCGATTACCCGACGGTGTCACTGCACGTTCCCGAGGTTCGAGATGAGCCTTCGGATCCACTTTCATCCGCTGGTCGAACCCCCGTCTAAGCTCGACCCCTTTCCCGTCCAGACGCTAGCCTCGTTACTGGCTGAGGAGGGATTGGAGGTCGGTACGGTAAATTGTATCCTCACCGACGACGAAGACCTGGCTCGATTGAACGAGCAGTTTCGAGCCAAGGAAGGTCCGACCGACGTGCTCGCTTTTCCTTACGACGTCGATCGATCCGGTGGGGTGATCGGTGACATCTATGTGTCTATCGAGCGCGCGCGCGAGCAGGCTACCCGAGCCTCGGAGTCTATCGAGCGTGAGCTTTGCAGGTTGTTCGTTCACGGCGCCCTGCACTTGGCGGGTTACGATCATGATACAGATTCAGCTGATCGGGTTATGCGGGAAAAGCAGGAACAGTGGGTTCACCGCGCTGTTATCGAAGCGGCCTGAGCGCTTGAACGAAAGGCGAGACGAATGAACGAGATCGCGCTCATCGCGGCTGCTATCCTCGGCTTCTTGGGAATCAGCTTCTTCGCGATTTGCGAGGGCGCGTTGTTCTCACTCAAGTCGAGCCAGCTGACTATAGAGGCGACGAGCGTAGCCGAGCTCATCCGCAGTCCCGATCAGCTCCAACGCGGAACTTCGTTTGGCCGGATCGTCTTTTTTGTCTGGATGGCGGCCACAAGCTGGCTGACCGCGGACCTGTTGGTGGCGGGGCGGTTTGGAGTACTAATCGGATTCGGATCGGTGCTGGCTGTGGCGGTGATCGTGCTGGTGTTTGGCGATCGCGTGGCGCGCGCAATCGGCGCCGAGCGGCCGGAGGCATGGGCGCGAAGGACGGCTCCCGTATTGGCTGCGTGGACCAGAGCGGTCGAGCCGGCGACAGCGATTCTCGGACATTTGGACGACATGTGGCGGCGCGCAGAATCCGGGGACCCGAGCGATGATGCGCCGGATACCGACACCGCCTCGCTAGATGCACCGTCGCTTTTCTCCTTTGGCGAGACGACCGTTCGCGAGGTCATGACACCACGCCCCGACGTGGTGGCTATCGACGCGCAGTGCTCGTGTCGCGACGCGGCGGAACTGGTCAAACAGTCAGGACATTCGCGCATCCCAGTCTATCAAGATGACCTGGATACCATGGTCGGTGTCCTATACGCCAAGGAACTGGTGGTGTTTGTCCACAATTTAGCGACGGCGCCGAATACGATCGAGGAACTCCTGTGGGAGCCGACCTTCGTACCGGAGGCTAAGAGAATCGATGACTTGCTGCGGGAATTTCAACGTGATCGTATCCACATGGCGATTGTCGTCGACGAGTACGGTGGCATGGCGGGGATCGTGACACTGGAAGACATCATCGAAGAGTTGGTTGGGGAGATACGCGACGAGCACGATCGTGAAGAGCCGCGTGTGGAATTGATCGCCGGTGGAGCGTATCGGCTGGACGGTGGTTTCGATCTCGACGATTTCAATGAGCTGACCGGCAGTGATCTGCGAGCCGACGAAGTGGACACGGTCGGTGGGCTGGTGGCGAGCGAAATGGGGCGCATCGCCAAAGGCGGGGAGGTAATCCGCTTGGCAGATTGGCTCTTCCGAGTCGAGGCGGTCGATGGCAAGCGGATCACCAAAGTGGTCGCTCAACCGATCGAAGACGATGCATCGGCTACCGAGGGTGATGCCGCGTGATGGCGCTGCTGGGCATCGCACTGGCTGTCGCCGCGGCGACCTTCTTTGCGGCCTCGGAGAGGATGCTGCTGTCGGTTGGCCGGGTGCGACTCCAGCGATGGGTGTCGGACACCGTCCGTGGAGCGGGGTGGGCGTCGGCTCGTTTCGGCGAGTCGCCGGGCCATCTGTTGGGACCCATTCGCGCCGGCCACGCGATCGCCGCCGCAGCCGCCACGATTCTCATGTCAGCGACGATACAGCGATTCACCGGCGAATCACCGTTGGTGGTGGCGATAATCGTGACCCTGGTGCTCGGGCCGCTTTTGTTCGCAGCAGACGAGGTGGCATCGGGCGTGGTTGTGAACGGCGGCCGTGACCGAACGTCAACTTCGGCGGCCAGAGCTCTAGGGGTCGCAACGTGGGTTTTCATCCCGATCAGCTGGTTCGCCGATCGCGTTGCGTCAGTCATCCTGCGCTACGCCGGAGGAACGTCGGAAATGCAAGCTGCGCTCGATCAACGTGGCCTCGAGTTGATGCTCGTGGAGAGTGAACGTGAAGGGTTGGTTGAATCTGGTGAGCGGGAGATCATCAGTGGCGTGTTCGAGTTCGGTCGCACCCGAGTCGACGACGTCATGACCCCAGCCAATCGGGTCGTCGATGCTGGGTGGGACGCGACGATCGGTGACATAACGGCGCTGGTCCGACGAACTGGTTTTTCGCGCATTCCGATCCGTGGCCCCGACTCGGTGTCGGTACTTGGCATGGTGCACGTGTTCGATCTGTTTGGCGGCGCTCCAGACCAAAGGCCGGCGGTGCGTCCGGTGGTCCACACCAACCCCAGCACCCGTTGCGACAACTTACTGCTCGAGATGAAGCGTCGGCGTTGCCACTTGGCTGTCGTTTCTGATGACACCGAAGTGGTGGGTATGATCACGCTGGAAGATCTGGTCGAGGAATTGGTGGGTGATATTCGGGATGAGCACGACACGCAGCCCGAGCCCAATCGTAGGGCGTTTGTCGTTGACGCCCAAGTACCGATCACGGAGATTAACAGTGCGCGCGGCGTTGACCTACCGACTGATCGAGCCGAGACCGTTGCCGGATTCGTAATCGCTCGGCTTGGACGGATCCCCAGGGTGGGTGACGTGATCGTCCATCGAGGATGGACGATCGATGTACTCGACGCCACGCCCCAACGTGTACGCAAAGTGCGGTTCCGGCGGCGTACACCTTTCCCGAGTGATTAAGCGATATAGACGATGAAGGAACAGGCGGAGCACATCAGAGAGCTGGTGTCGGCGGTGCGCGAGGTGGTTGCGCAGGGCGTCGAGGACGGCCACCTGGAGGCGATGATCGCGGAGCTCCGTCCGGCCGACCTGGCGGAGATCATCGACGGGCTGGACGACGACGATCGGGTGTCGTTCTTCCTGCGCGTTCCGACGTCGTTGCGAGCGGAGACCTTGACCGAGGTCGACGAGGATTCGTTGCCGGAGCTTCTCGACGCGGTCGGTGCGTCTGGCGTGAGAGCGCTGTTCGAGGAGCTCGAGCCCGACGACGCGGCCGACATCCTTGCCGAGCTCCCGCCGCAGGACGCCGACGAGATCCTCGAGCACATCGAGCCCGAGGAGTCGCGCGAGATCGCGGCGTTGATGGAGTACGACGAGGAGTCGGCCGGCGGTGTAATGACGACCGACTTCTGCAGCGTGTTGGCGCATCTCACAGCTGACGAGGCGATCGCGTCCGTCCGGCGACAGGGGCGCGAGATGCGGGATTTCTTCACCGTCTATGTGATCGACCCTAGTGGCAAATTGGTGGGGCGGCTGGCGCTGCAGGATCTGATCTTGGCCGATGGTGCCGACCCTGTCGAGACGATCATAGAGCGCGATGTCGTGCGCGTGCTTCCGGTCGTGGACCAGGAAGAAGTGGCCCGCTTGATCGCGAAGTACAACCTGGTGTCCATTCCGGTCGTGGATGAGTCCGATCAGTTGCTGGGACGGATTACGGTGGACGACGTGATCGACATAATCGAGGCCGAGGTAACCGAGGACATCTTCCGTCTGTCCGGTGTCGCCGAGCAGGAGGAGTCGTACGCCACACCGATGGAGATCATACGGTCGAGGACCCCGTGGCTGTTGGTCACCCTCTGTACGTCGGGTCTGGGTGCGCTCGTCGTCGCTCACTTCGAGGGCACGATTCAGCGGATGGCGTTCATCGTGGTGTTTATGCCGGTTGTCGCCGCCATGGCCGGAAACTCGGCGGTGCAGGCGACAGCGGTCGCGGTCAGGAGACTCGCACTCGGCAGTCACACGGCGAGACCCTTACGATCGATCGCGCGAGAACTGATCGCCGGGCTCGTGATCGGGTTCTTGATCGCCTTGATCATCGGCATCGTAGCCGGCGTGTGGCGGGGTGACGTCGCCGTCGGTGCCGTGATCGGTGGCTCGATGTGGGTTGCTATCTCGCTCGGTGTACTGTGGGGAGCTGCGTTTCCGATCCTGCTCGACAAGATGGGACTCGATCCAGCTGTGTCGTCCTCGGTATTCTTGTCGACCATGACCGATATCGTCTCGTTCCTGTTGATCCTGGGTTCCGCCTCTTTCTTTCTCACGCAACTGCTTTAGCCAACGGTTGATATGTCGCTCGTGCGCACCGAAGCCTTTGTGCTGAAGGCGATCCGGTTTGGCGACACGAGCGTGATCTACCGCCTATTCACGCGCGAGCAAGGTGTGGTGCCGGTTATGGCGCGCGGCGTGCGACGGCCAAAGAGCCGATTTGGCGGCATCATCGAACCGTTCCGCCATCTTCAGGTTACGTATTATTCGCGCGAAAACCGCGATATCCAAACGTTGTCGGGTGCCGAGTTGGTAACGACCTATCCGGCGATCGTCGAGTCGTTGGAACGACTGGAAGCTGCCGGCCGATGGTTTCGGTTTCTGCGCGCCGTGCTGCCCGACCACGCACCTGCGGTGGCGATGTTCGATCTTGCTCCCGTAGCGCTCGAACGGTTGTGCCGCACACCAGCTACGAGGGCGTCACGGTGGGAAACCTTTCATCGGTTGGCCGCGGTCGCCCAGCTAGGTGTTACACCGGAGCTCGCGATGTGCGTGGCGTGTGGTTGCCCCGTCGCCGGCTCACAAGCGCCGTCGTTTTCGGTTGCCGACGGTGGCGTCGTGTGTCCGGCGTGTCGGCGTGACCGTACCGGGTGTCGGTCGTTGTCGTCCGCGGAGTACGCGCTCCTGAACCTCTACCATCACCCGGACTACGGGCTTCTCGAGCAGTTGGACGATACTGCAAACGGTGACGCCAAGGTGCGCGAGCTTGTGCGCGAGTTTGTCCGGTACCACGCGGATCTGAGATCTGGAGCCGCGTGATCTCTTCGGCAGCCACAGAATCTCGGTCGGTGATCGTCGGGACGGCGGGCCACATCGATCACGGTAAGACGGTGTTGGTGGAGGCGCTGACCGGTATCGCCACCGATCGCTTACCGGAAGAGAAACGTCGCGGGATCTCGATCGATTTGGGTTTTGCCCCGCTCGATCTGGGAGTCGACGCACCGGCGGCCAGCTTTGTCGACGTGCCGGGGCACGAAGCATTCATAAAGAACATGGTCGCTGGTGCGACCGGTATCGACATCGCGCTGTTGGTGATAGCCGCGGACGAAGGCGTCATGCCGCAAACCAGGGAGCATATCGTCGTGCTCGAGGCGCTCGGTATCGAGCGCGCCGTGGTGGCGATCACAAAGTCCGATCTGGTCGATGCTGATTGGTCCGAGTTGGTGGTGGAAACGACAGCCGAAATACTCGCCGGCACCCGACTCGAAGGAGCGGAAACGGTGATCGTCTCCGCGCGCACGGGGGATGGTGTCGATCGGTTGCGCGAGGCATTGGCGCGCGTGGCGATGGACCTCTCCGACGCGCGAACGGACAGACCCACTCGACTGCCCGTCGATCGGTCATTTCCGGTGGTTGGAGTGGGAACGGTCGCGACCGGAACGCTGTGGGCCGGTACCGTCGCTCAAGGTGACACGCTGCGCTCACTCCCGGAGGGGGGTAGTGTTCGCGTCCGGTCGATCGAGGTGCACGGTTCGTCCGTTGAGCGGGCGCGCTCGGGTCAACGCACGGCGTTAGCGCTGACCGGCAGCGGGACAGAGTCGATTCGCCGGGGGACGACGCTCGTCGAGCCGGGTGCGGGTTGGCGTGCGAACCGTCGCGCGGACGTGCGGCTCTGGCTGGTGGCGTCGGCCCCGCGTCCGGTCGAGTCTGGTGATCGGCTGCGGTTTCATCACGGGACGACCGAGGTCATGGGTCGCGTGCGCTGGTATTCAGGTCGCCAGGTTGAGCCAGGAGAAGAGGGGTATGGGCGCGTGCGGTTCGAGAAAGCGCTCGTGATCGCCGCCGGTGATCGCCTCGTCGTGAGGGCCTACAGCCCGGTTGAGACGATCGGTGGGGCGGAGATCGTGTTACGCACGCCACCTCGGGTGCGGGCTCGCGAGCGCGGTGAGCACGCCACGCGACTGGCCGAGATCTTTACGGCGAATCCGTCTGAGCGCGTCATGCACATCCTTGAGATGGCCGCCGGGCGAGGGGTGGTCGATAAGAGCTTGGTGCTCGACAGCGGGCTGGGGTCTGACCAGCTCCGGGCGGCGCTGGTGGCGATCCCCGAGCGCGTTGCACGCTATGGAGAGCGTTGGTTCGCCCGAAGTGCGATCGACGCCGCGGCGCAGCAGCTCCTCGACGCGGTGGGTTCGTATCATCGACGCCAACCGCTCCAACCTGGGATGGGTCTGGAGGCAGCCCGGCAGGCGGTCGGCGCCGATCCGGCGCTGGTCGAGGCGGTGATCGGCGCGCTCGTCGATGACGGCCAACTCGAGCGCCGGGGTGCGGTCGTAGCGTTGGCGGGTCACGCGATCGAGCTGGAGGAAGAGGAGGAGCGCTTGGTCGAGTCGATCCGAGACGGCTACCGAGAGGCGGGTCTCGAACCCCCCGACACGATTCAGTTCGCTGTGCAGCTCGGTGTCGACGAGCAGCGGCTGAGAGAGCTACAGCATTACCTTGAACGGCGTGGCGAGCTCGCTAAGCTAGCCAGTGACTGGTACATCGATGTGTCAGCGCTCGAGCGGGCACGGGTCGCACTCGTTGAACGCCTCGAGGTCGACGGTGCGTTGGATACTGGAACTTGCAAGGCCATTCTGGGGGTAAGTCGGAAGTTCCTGATCCCGGTTCTCGAGTATTTCGATCGGAGTGGTGTGACGCGACGTGACGGCAACAAACGGGTGCTCGCCAAACCGGCAGCATGAGACTCTCGGTCATTCGGTACGGCGCCGCGTTGGTGCTGGTGATCGCTTCGGCGTGCGCTGGCTCGCCGGAGCGCAGGGCGCCCGCATCTAGTGGCGACAAAAGCGATGACGCTGAGTTCGCCGCGGCTCGCGAGGCGGCCGAGCGCCAACGCGAGTTCGAGACCCAGGCCGACGCGCTCGCCGCTGGCGTCTACGAACCGTTTGTGCACCCCGACTCGGTTGGTGGGCGACCCCCAACCCCGGCGACTCGAGCGCTAACGACGCCACGTGTGGAAGGCGATCCGAGCACCGAAGAGCTGATCGGAACCCTGGAGCCGCAACCGACGTATAATCCACCCGTTGAGAGCGGTCAGTGGACCATTCAGATAGGAGCGTTCAATAGCGAGACCGGAGCCCTCGTACGGATTCGACAACTTGAGCAGGAGTTTCCCGAACTGGCGCGGTGGTTCGTCGACGGCGACGTCTACCGTGTCTACCTGGGGCGGTTCGTCGACCGCGGGAAGGCTGAGGAGTGGCGGAATCACGTCGCCCAGCGCGGCTACCCGGATGCCTTTATCACTCACGCTCCGTAGACTGGCTGTCCTGTTCGGGTTGGCGGTCGTTCTAGCGATCGCCCTCCCCGGATCGCTGACCGCACAGACTGGGCTTCCCGACGACGAGTTTTACCTTGAGCAAAACTTTCCCAACCCATTCACTCCCGGCGTCAGCCCAACGATTTTCACCTATCGATTGGATGCCGAGACCCGCGCCCGATTGGTGATCTACAATCTCCTGGCACAAGAGGTGGTCGTGCTCGTAGACCAGCGTCAGGGACTTGGCCTCCACCGGGTCGCGTGGGACGGCACGACCAATGATGGGGAACCGGTGCCGGCGGGCGTCTACTGGTACAAGCTCGAGGCTAACGGCAAGACAGCGCTCAAACGCCTCCGCGTCCGTCAGGCGGTAGAGTCGAGCCGTGAACCCAGTCCGATAGCGGTCGGCTAAGCGCCGATCAAGGAACCTGATAGATGAGTCGGCCGCAGCTCTCGCATGTCGTTGGAGTATCGCCGATCTCGGCCAACTTGGCGGTGGGATAGCGAACGAAACACCCGTAACAGACCCCATTGTGAACGGGTACGAGCGGTCGATCATACTTGGTCGCGATCTTCTCGAACCGGCGCAACACAGACGGGTCGATTTGAGACTTTAGGCTTTCGATCTCGGCATCGATCGTGGCCGCATCGTCGGTCTCAAAACCAAGCGCCTCGTACGAGTTGTCACCGATATCACGTTGGAGCTGCATTAGATCTTGTAACGCGATCAGTCGTTCGATGCTCGCTTCCAGTCTGAACCTCCTCTAAACCTCGGCATCTTTGAGCACAGCCAAGAATTCCTCGGTTGAACCGACCTCGTTGAGCCGTTCGATGTTCTGCTCGTTTTTGCAGAACTGCGCGATCTTACCGAGCACCGGCAGGTACTGGTTCGAGATCTCGACCGGCGGGGCGACGATGAGAAACAGGTGGTGGACCGGCTTGTCGTCGATCGCGTCGAAATCGAGGCCGGCCGGCTTGCGAGCGTAAGCGACCCGGAGACGGTCGACGACGAGCGAGCGGCAGTGAGGGATGGCGACGTGTTTGCCGATTCCGGTCGAGCCCAGGTTCTCGCGCTTCTTCAAGAGCTTCACGAGCAACTGTTGGGCGTCCTCGTCAAGGCCGAACAACCCGACCATCGCTTCTAGGGCCGCTGGCTTTGTGGTGGCGGCGAGGTCAAGGGTGACCTCGGTGTCGTGAAAGAATTCAAACAATCTCATGCGTAACTCCTCAAATTAGAAATCACGTCGAAGCCTGACAATAAACCGGGGACTGCTATTCGATAGATCCAGGTCGGTCACCCGCTGGGCGACGAAGAACCCCAGGTACGAGAAGAGGTTGATACCGGAGATACCCACTCCAACGTCGGCGTGCCACTTTTCGTAGTCGTCGACCGCACCGACATCAGCGAACCCGACCAGATGCCACGACAGGAATATGAGCGCGATGCGCCGATTGACCGGCAGGGGAAAGCGCACCTCGGTTGATGCCTGGACGCCCTCCTCACCGACGAAAGCGGCGGTCGGAAAGCCACGCAGCGAGCCTGGACCGCCGAGACGCACCAGCCGCTGGGGGGGCACACCTCGATCGGTGAGCGCTCCTAACCACAACACCTGCCAGTCCCACCAGGTGTCACGCCCGAACCGGGTGTAACGCCGGATATCGACAGCGCCGCGCACAAAGTCGATGTCGCCGCCAACAAACCCGCCGCCCCGCTCCCACTCGCCGCCGACAAACCAACCCGGCGCCGGCAGCAGCGGGCTCTGGACATCCCGCCCGTCGTACCTGAAAGACAGCGTCAAGCTATGGAGCTTGCCGGTGGCGACGCTCGGGTTGTTGCGGTAATCGTCGTCATCAAAGAGCGCGAACGGCGAGCGATTTCGCTCGCTGTGCTGGGACGCGTTGAGGAACGTCGCGCGCCCCCCAAACCGACCGCTGGTGGCCTCGGCGTCGACCGATGCCGTGTACCCTTTTTCTCGCCACCAATCGAGTAGGTCGTTCCCAGCAAAAAACGTGTCGAGGTCGTTCTCGCGCTTGGGTACGCGCCAATCGTCGAATGTCGCTTGCCTCTGAAAGTGCTCGTAACGAACGACGACGGCACCGGGAACGGGCAGCCGGTGCTCGACCCAGCCGCTCCAGTACGTTCGCCGATGGGTCGTCGCGATCCCGATCTTGCCGCCCAGGTTTGGGGTGGTCTGCGGATCGGTCGCTTCCAGCGTGAGTCCCCAGGCGGGTGCGAGGCCTGATACTCGGTTGTAACGCAGAATCGAGAAACCGTACAGACCATCGAGTGATGGCAGCCAGCGGGGCGGGCTTTCAGTGGTCACGATCTCGGAAAGGATCGGCAGCGTGGGCCGAGGGGTTGGCGTGACGTCGACCGGGATCGAGTCGATCGGCACCGGCTCCGCGGGTCGCTTTTCGGGCTCCTGTCCTAGCGCAGTCGCGGGCGTCAACCAGATCACCGCGAGACACACGGCGATGTTGATCCGATTGAGCGTCAGTTTGCGTCGACTGATCACTGGGGGGGAGCGATCCAATCGAAAAAGCGTGGCTTAGCACGGCCTTCGACCGCCAACGCGCCGGCAAACCCCGCCCCCACGTCGACGTCGACCAGCGCCCAGCGGGTCGTCTCTTTTGGGCGACCTGGAACCGACAGGGTCGAGATCGACTCCCCCGGCTGCGACACGATCGAGAAACGGGAAAGCGCTGCCGGAAGGCCCATCGTGAGCTCGCGATCGCTGGCCTTTAGGTAGGCTTCCTTTCGTGTCCAGCAGGCGAAGAAGGCGGCTGGTCGGACGGCTATTGGGACCTCCCGGAGTGCCGCCACCTCGTGGTCGGCGAAGAACCGGTCGGCGATGCGCTCGTAGGGGAAACCTCGTCTCAAGCGCTCGATGTCGATGCCGACCGAGCGGCCACGTGTCACTGCGACCAGCGCGACGTTACCCGAGTGAGCGAGGTTGAAGTCGATCGGGTCGTCGTCGCAAGTGTGGAGAAAAGGGCGCCCTGAAGGATGCAGACCCAAGCGCACCGCCGCTGGCGGCTTGCCGAGATAGCCGCCGAGGATCGCCCGTAACGCACCTCGCGCCGAGACAAACCGGTGTCGGTGGCCCGACAATCGGTAGCGAGTCGCCCTTCGGCGCTCGTCGGTCGACAGCACTTCGTAAGCCCGCGCCAACGATGCGGGCGACAGATCAAGCTCGATTCGCCACACATGGACTTCGTCGTCGACGAGGCTGAGTTGTCGTGGTGGTGGGTCCCAGACCAGGCGAGGCTCCGGCGCTTTGGTGGTACGCAATGAGAGCGAACGATAGACTTGAACCTAATGATGCAAGACTCGTTACGCACGATACTTCGGGCGGTTCGGGACGGTCATCTGGCAGTTGAAGACGCGCACCGAGAGCTCCAGGCCGTTTCCCCGCTCGAGACGCTTCCCTTTGCCACCATCGATCACCACCGGGCATCCCGGACCGGGTTTCCGGAGGTGATCTTCTGCAGCGGCAAGACCGTGACGCAGGTGGCGGAGATCGCGGCCCGAATGTGGGAGCGGTCGGGACGATTGCTGGCCACCCGAGCCGACGATGAGCAGGCCGCTGCGATCCGAGCGGTGGTCTCGAGCGCCCGTCACAATCCGTTGGCGCGTACCGTTAGCGCGGGGGGTCCAGCACCGGCAGCGGGCCGTTCGGTGGTCGTGATGACGGCGGGCACCAGCGATCTCCCGGTAGCGGAAGAGGCGATCGAGACCGTGCGCATGTATGGTGAACCGGTGGTGCGGGTGGCCGACGTCGGTGTCGCCGGCATTCACCGCACGCTGTCGCACCAGGAGACGATGGCCGAAGCCGGCGTGGTCGTGGTCGGGGCTGGCATGGAGGGCGCACTGCCGTCGGACGCCGGAGGTTTGACCCCGGCGCCGGTCATCGCCGTCCCCACCAGCGTTGGCTATGGAGCCTCGTTTGGTGGCCTGACAGCGCTCTTGGGGATGTTGAACAGCTGCTCTCCGGGGGTTACGGTCGTCAACATCGACAACGGCTTTGGCGCCGGCGTGGCGGCCGCCCGGATCAACGCGCTGCGCCGATCCGGGGTCGACTCGGGGTCGGCCGGCGACTCGATGGTCGAGGGGGAAGACGCCTGTGCCTGAGCACGAATATCCGATCTCGAGCGAGGACGACTCGACGCTGCCCCACGAAGTCGATTCGTACGACGACGAAGCGGCCGTCCCACCCCACAAAGCGAAACAGGTTCTGCTCGACCTGGCGCTGTTCTTGCCGCACTTTGCATTGTTGCTCAAACGGCTGTTGGCCGACCCGCGGGTCCCCAAGCGAAGCAAGCTCGTCCTGGGCGGCACGTTCCTGTACCTGGTCTCGCCGATCGACGTGGTCCCCGATTTCGTGCCCGGGCTGGGTCAGCTCGATGACATCGTGGTGGCGCTACTGGCGCTACACAGCGTTCTCAACCGCGTCGATGAGGACGTCGTGATCGAGCACTGGGACGGTCGTCGTGACGTGATTCTGGCGATCAGAGAGGGTGTCGCGGCTGTCGCTGCGCTGCTCCCGGGCAACTGGGACTCGAAGGTCTGATCGAGGGGTCTTTTGTCGCAATCGATCGTTGCTGATCAAGCGGGCCAGCGGTAAATTTAAAGATTGACCGGAGGCGTCTCGTGATTCACAGCATGACTGGGTTCGGGCGCGGCGAGGCGCAGGTGGACGGTTACCAGTTTCTCGCCGAGATAAAGTCCGTCAATCATCGTTTTCTCAACACCAAGCTCCGACTTCCTCGGGAGTTCAGCCATCTCGAGAACACGTTGGTGGCGGAATGCGCCGAGCGTTGTGAGCGGGGTCATCTAGCGGTCAAGGTCGAGATCGAGCCGACCGCCGGTGGCGGTTCGCAGGTGCCACGCTTGAACCAGCCATTGGTGGACGAGTTTCTGGAGATCGCCCGGAAACTCGGTAGCCGGGTCGAGGGTGGCGTCAATATGCAGACGCTGTTGTCGCTGCCCGGGGTCATAGAGTGGCATTCAGCTGGCGAGGCGCTCGACGACGACGCGTTCTTAGGTGGGGCTCGCGAGGCCCTCGGTGCGGCTTTGGATCAGCTCGTAGAGAGTCGCAGGACGGAAGGGGAGGCGCTGGAGCAGGAGTTTCTGAGCCGTCTCGAGACGATCGAACGGTGGCGCAAGATGATCGAGGAGCGAGCGCCGGAGCGCGAGCAACGCGAGCGGCATCGGTTGCGTGACAAAGTGCAGGCACTCGTACCGGAGCTAACCGAAGAGCTCGACCACCGAGTGATGCAGGAGATCGTCCTGATCGCGGATCGGCTTGATATCAGCGAGGAGCTGATGCGGATGCGAACCCACATCGAGCAGTTTGGGTCGGAGCTTGCGGCCGTCGAAGGAGGGGCCGTCGGCCGCAAGCTGGCGTTCCTGATTCAGGAGATGAACCGCGAGGCGAACACCGTAGCGGCGAAGGCGAACAATGCCGAGATGCAGCAGGCCGCGATCGAGATCAAGACCGAGATGGAGAAGCTTCGCGAGCAGGCCGAGAACGTGGAATGAGCGCCAAAGGTACGACGCCGCCGTTTCCGATCATCTTGTCGGCGCCGAGTGGAGCCGGCAAGACCACGGTCGCGAACGAGATGCTGAAGCAGGACCCGCGGTTGCGGTTCTCGGTCTCGCTGACGACGCGCCCGCGTCGCGAGGGTGAGATAGACGACGGTGACTATCGGTTTGTCGACGCGGCCGAGTTCGAGCGCGCCAGGGACGCAGACGAGCTGGCCGAGTGGGCGGTGGTGCACGGGCACCTGTACGGCACGCCGAGGGCTGAGATCGCCGCCGCGCTGGCGGAGGGCTTTTACGTCTTGCTCGACGTCGACGTTCAGGGTGGCGTGCAGCTCATGCGGGCCTATCCCGACGCGGTGTCGGTGTTCTTGCTGCCGCCGTCGCATGCGGTCCTGGAAGAGCGCCTTCAGGGTCGTGGTACGGAGTCACCGGAGGCGATCCAGGCTCGTGTTGATGAGGCGCTAAACGAGATCGATTGCGTAGCCGATTATCAGTACGTGATCGTTAATGAAGAGGTGCAGAGAACAGTCGAAGTGTTCGCCAGTATCATCCACGCCGAGGAGCATCGACGCGCTCGGCGTGATAGCCTACAAGAGTGGATCGATAGCCGCTTTCCCGATCGGGGACCAGTGGACGCGATCTGTGGATCAGGAGGGAATCGATGAAGGTTTATACAGCAGGAGAGATCGCCGCCGCGACCTCGGGCGAGAACAAGTACGAGTCGATCATGGTCGCGGCTGCTTATGCGCGTAAGCTCAACGAGCTGCCCAAGGAGGGCGGCAAGGAGTGGAAGAGGAAGTACACGACACGTGCGTTAGAAGACCTCGTTTCCGGCGAGATCGACTACGCAGTCGTAGATAAGAGGTCACCATAACCGAGCCCCAACCATTCGCTGGCCGGGTCATTACCCTCGGTGTCACGTCCGGCATCGCCTGCTACAAGGCGGTCGATCTGATGCGCGATCTGCAGCGCGCGGGGGCGCGAGTCCGTGTCATCGAGAGTGCGTCAGCGGCCGAGCTCGTGCGGCCGGCGCTGTTCGAAGCGTTGAGCGGGGAGCAGGTCGGGACCTCGCTCTGGGAGGGATGGTCCCACGACGAGGAAGGAGCCTACGCACAGTTCCCGCACCTCGACTTCGCCCGCGGCATCGATGCGCTGGTCGTCGCCCCGGCTACCGCGAGCCTGCTCGGCAAGGCCGCGGCGGGGATCGGCGACGATCTGTTGACGACGACGCTGCTGGCGGTCGATCCGCGGAACACTCCGGTGGTGCTCGTGCCGACGATGAACGCGACGATGTACGCCCACCCGGCGGTGGTCGCCAACCGCGCCGTATTGCGCGAGCGCGGGTACTGGATCGTGACCCCGGACGAAGGACCGTTGGCGTGTGGCGAAGAAGGGATCGGCCGATGGCCGGGGAATCGATCGATCGTGGCGGCGCTCGATCGGGTCGTCAACGGCTCGACGCGTCTCGAGGGGCAACGCGTCGTCGTGACCGCCGGTCGCACCGAAGAGGACATCGACCCGGCGCGCACATTGACCAATCGCGCCAGCGGGCGGATGGGTTTCGCCCTCGCCCGGGCGGCATGGCGCGACGGCGCGGATGTCACCTTGATTCATGGCCCGACGGAGTTGCCGACGCCACCGTTTGTCCGCACCGTCGCGGTGCGCACCGTCGACGAGATGGGAGAGGCGGTCCGAACGGCACTGCCCGGCGCGGCGCAGCTGTGGATGGCGGCGGCGGTCAACGATTGGGCACCCGATACGGCCGATCACAAGCTCAAGAAAGACGAGTGGGACGGCGTGCTTCGGCTCTCCCGAACCGAGGACATCCTGGCCCGCGCCGCCGCCGATCGAGATCCGATAACGGTGCTGATCGGCTTTGCGGTCGAGACCGATGACTTAATCGAGCGTGCGCGCACGAAATTGGCGTCGAAGGGCTGCGACTATATCGTCGTGAACAACCCGCTCGAAGAGGGTGCCGGCTTCGGTCACACCACGAACCGGGTGGCGTTGTTGGGCCGCGACGGAGCGATTACCGATTTTGAGTTGATGTCAAAGCACGAGTTGGCCGAACGGCTCGTGAACCACATTCTGGATCAGCAGAGCGCATTGACGACGGCCGAGAGGTGAGCGACCAAAGCGCGAGTCGCGAGGCGGTCGCACGGTTGGCGAGAGCCCGTGCTCTCGGTGAGCGTTTCTTGTATCGGACAGACGAAGTGGGCGAGGAGACGGTAGGCGCGACCAGCACCGCCCCGGACGAGACCAGTTTTGACGCCGCCGGATGGGAGGCGTTGGAGCAGGAAGTGCTGGGCTGCACCAAGTGCGAGCTCCACAAGACGCGAACCCAAGGCGTTTTTGGCAGCGGAACTCCGCACACCGGTTTCATGATCATCGGCGAGGCGCCAGGTTATTACGAGGATCAGCAGGGCGAGGCGTTCGTCGGCAAGGCGGGTCAACTTTTGACCAAGATCCTGGCCGCGATCGGCTTCGAGCGGGACGAAGTTTTCATCACCAATATCTTGAAGAGTCGGCCGCCCAAGAACGCCGACCCGACCCCGCAACAGGTCGCGGCATGTGAACCGTACCTCGAACGGCAGATCGAGATCATCAATCCGGCTGTGATCCTCGCACTCGGTCGTCATGCGGCGCGCACGCTGTTGGGCGTCGACGGCTCCATGGCTTCGCTCCGTGGTCGCGTGTTCGAGTATCGGGGTGTACCGTTGGTAGCGACGTATCATCCAGCAGCGCTGCTCCGAAACCCGAAATTCAAGCGTCCGACATGGGAGGATGTTCAGTTGGCCAAAAAGGTGTACGACGAGGAGCTGCAAAAGCGGGCTGCGCAATGACCGACGGCGTGGCCACGATCCCTTCCTCGATTGTTACCCCGACTGGGGCCGAGCGAGTTCCGCCACACAGTGACGAAGCCGAGATCTCGGTTCTCGGCGGGATGTTGCTGGAGGAAACAGCCGCCGATCGCGCCATGGAGATCCTTGACCAGGAGGACTTCTACCACCCGGCCCACCGGCGGATCTTTTCGGCTATCAACGCTCTTCGCGATCAGGGCCACGCGCCGGACGCGCTCACGGTGCGCGAGGAGCTTAACCGCTTGGGATCACTCGAAGAGGCCGGCGGCGAGGAGTACCTGGCGCGCATCGTCGAAATCGTGCCGACCGCTGCCAACATCGATTACCATGCACAGTTGGTGCTCGATTCCGCCGTCAAGCGGCGGCTGATCCTCGCCGGCACCGACATCGCCAGCGACGCGTATCGCTCTACCGACCGCTCCGACCAACTGTTGAACCGCGCCGAGGAAAAGATCTTCCGCTTGTCGGAGCACCGTTTCAAGAAGTCGTTCACCGCCATCGGCCAGCTCCTTCAGGGTGCGCTGATGCAGCTCGAATCGCTTTCAGCGCAAAAGGAAGCGATCACCGGAACGGCGACTGGCTTTCGCGATTTGGACGAGTTCACCGCCGGTTTTCAACTCAGCGATCTGATCATTGTGGCCGGCCGCCCATCGATGGGGAAGACGAGCTTTGCGCTGAACGTTGCCGCCCACGCGGCGATCGTGGAGGACCTCCCGGTCGCGGTCTTCAGCCTTGAGATGTCGATGGAGCAGCTCGTTCAGCGGCTGATCAGCACCGAAGGAGGTGTGTCGCTCAAGACGTTGCGCACCGGTCAGGCTTCGAGCGACCAGTGGAAGAACGTCGCTGATGCCTGTGAACGGCTGCGCCGCGCCGCGATTTACATCGACGACAGCGGTTTGCTCAACGTGCTCGAGATGCGGGCTAAGGCGAGACGCCTCAAACAACAGCGCGACATCGGAATGGTGATCGTCGACTACCTGCAGCTCATGGAGAGCGGTACCCGTGCCGAGAGCCGTCAGCAGGAGATCACCGAGATCAGTAGGTCGCTCAAGGCGCTATCCAAGGAGCTGAACATCCCGGTGGTCGCGCTGTCGCAGCTATCGCGTGGACCCGAGCACCGTGCCGATCAGCGACCGCGATTGGCGGATCTCAGGGAGAGCGGGTCGCTGGAGCAAGATGCCGACGTGGTGATCTTCCTCTACCGCGACGAGTACTACCATCCCGAAACCGAGAAGCAGGGAATCGCGGAAGTGATCGTGGGGAAGAACCGCAATGGGCCGACGGGGTCGATTGAGCTCGCGTTCTTGAGCGAGTACATGCGGTTCGAGAACCTCGACCCCTTCCACACGACTCCTTGACCGCGGCCCGGGTTCGGACGCGGTTCTCCTGTACAGCTTGTGGCGCGACCGCGCCCCGTTGGGGCGGACGTTGCCCGTCGTGCGAAGCCTGGAACACGCTCGTCGAAGAGGTCGTCGAGCGGGGCGAGGCCAGCGCAGGGGCGGTGCCCGATGTGCGATCTCTCGCTGACGTGGCCGCTACCGATCTGGCGCGTCGATCGAGCGGACTCGATGAGCTCGATCGGCTGTTGGGTGGCGGAGTCGTACCGGGGTCGATCGCGCTCGTGGCTGGCGAGCCGGGAGTCGGGAAATCGACGCTGCTCCTTCAGGTAGCCGGCCGGATGGCCGCCGACGGCAACCGCGTGCTCTACCTGGCCGGTGAGGAGTCGCCGGCTCAGATCCGACTTCGCGCCGAGCGGTTGGGCATCGATCGATCCGATGTTTTGATCGCCGCTGGGACCGCGGTCGACGGGCTGCTCGCCGCGTGTCGGCAAGCCTCGCCTGAGATCATCGTCTGCGACTCGATTCAGACGGTCTACGACCCGGCTTTGTCGAGCGCGCCGGGCTCGGTGTCTCAGGTGAGGGCCGCTGCTGACGCCTTTCACCGTCACTGCAAGACCACTGGGAGCAGCGTCTTTCTGGTCGGACACGTCACCAAGGAAGGCGGTATCGCGGGCCCTAAGACGTTGGAGCATGTGGTCGATGTCGTGCTGCAGTTCGAGGGCGACCACCACCACGAGCTGAGGGTCTTGAGAGCGCTCAAGAATCGCTACGGGTCGACCCACGAGATCGCGGTGTTCACGATGCACGACGGGGGGCTCGAGGTGGTCGACAATCCGTCGGCGATGTTCCTCGGTTCGGGACGGGACAGTGAGCCCGTACCCGGCTCGGCGCACGTAGCCAGCGTGCAGGGGACACGGCCGCTCGTCATCGAGGTCCAAGCGCTGGTCGCCTCGAGCCCGTACTCGACACCGCAGCGAGTGGCCGGCGGTTTTGACGCGCGCCGATTGTCGCTGTTGCTGGCGGTGCTGGAGAAGAAGGCCGATTGCGCGCTCGGGGCGAGTGATGTGTTCCTGAACGTGGTCGGCGGGCTCACGCTGACCGAACCAGCGGTCGATCTGGGCGTGATCATGGCGTTGGCATCAAGCCGTGCGGATAGGCCGCTGCGCCAGGGGACGGTCGTCTTTGGCGAGGTCGGCCTTACGGGCGAGGTTCGGCCGGTGCGATGGACCGCGGCGCGGCTCAAAGAGGCTGCCCGGCTTGGATTCGAGCGTGCGGTGCTGGCAGCTCCCGATCGCGAGACGGCTCAAGCATCAAAGGAGCGCGACGCGGGCATCGCCCTGGAGAACGCCGCCACGGTGCGCGAGGCGGTTGCGCTCGCCCTGTCGAAATGACGATGATTGTCCGCTGGACCGCATCGCCCATCATTCAATACATATGGCGATGCGCAATCAAACCGGAGGTATACCATGACTTATTTGCGCCTCGTATTCGTCGCGCTTGTCGTTTTGTTTGGCGCGGCGGCCCTCCTGGAAGAGCCTAACGTCTCGACGTACTTGGTGATCGCCAGCGGTGCACTGATGCTGCTGATCACCGTTCTCTTGGAAGCCAGAATCCGACAAGGCGACCCGCGGCAGGTGCTAGCGGGTGGGATCGGGTTGATTCTCGGAATCCTCCTCGCGTCGTCGCTTCTGGCAGTGATAGGACGCTTGCCGATACCGTTCATCGCAGAGATCAGAGGAACACAGGTGGCGGTGTTCGGCATCTTGCTGCTGGTGTTGGTGTGCGCCTACCTCGGAGCGGTCACTGGACGCGCGGTGGCGCTGGACCTGACGCTCTTTCGCCAAGCCGATCCCGAGGCCGGCCGGCGGGCGCGGTATCTGGTCGGCGAAAAATCGCTGATCGACGGGCGGATCGTAAAGCTGGCCGAGAGCCCGCTATTGGCGGGCGAAATCGTGATCCCGAGGTTTGTCGTCGATCAACTGAACGAGATGGTCGCCAGCCACGTCCCGATCGAGCGTTTTCGCGGTGAGCGCGGGCTTGACGGCCTCAAGCGCCTGCAGCAAAACCGCACGCGACCGGTGTTCATACGCGAGCTCGATTTGTTGCACGGCGAGATCGAGGGGGTGCTCGACTACGCGGTGCAACACGACGCCCGAGTGGTGACCCACAACGAGGCGATGATCGAAGAAGCCAAGCGCCGCGGCATCCCGATCGTCAATCTGAACGACGTGGCGACGATGCTCGAGCCTGAGATCTTATCCGGCGACGAGCTCGTCGTTCGACTCGTCAAGCAGGGTAAAGAGAAAGAGCAAGCGGTCGGCTACCTCGACAACGGCAACATGGTCGTCGTCGAAGACTCGCGCGACGATATCGGAAAGACATTGCGGGTCGCGGTCACCGGTCTTCATGAGACTCGCGCCGGCACCTTGATCTTCGCCAAGAAGAGCGGCGAGGGAGCCGACCTTGCAAGCAGCACGGCGATGAGTGGGGCGAACGGCCCCTGATCCGGGCCGCCGGCGTGGTCGTCGCCGCCGGCAGCAGCCGGCGGATGGGTGGTGAACCCAAGCAGTTCCGCTTGCTGGACGGTCGGCCGACGGTCTGCTGGGCAGCGCGCGCGTTGTTGGGCGCGTTGGCGGGCCCAGTGGTGGTTGTCCTGCCCGGCGACGAGCTCGATTTGGGAGAGGGACTGCTCCACGGTCACCTCGGAGATGACGCGAATCGCGTCTTGGTGACAGCTGGCGGTGTGCGACGGCGTGATTCGGTCGCCGCCGGGTTGGCGCTGATAGAGGAGGCTCGAACCGTGTTGGTTCACGATGCGGCACGTCCGTTTGCCAGCCGCGGGCTGGTCGAGCGCGTCGGTCGCCGGGCCGCCCAGGGTCGCGCAGTCATTCCGGCCCTCCCGATTCACGATACGCTAAAAGAGATCGATGGCGACAGAATCACCGCTACCCGCGATCGGGATCGATTCGTTCTCGCCCAAACGCCACAGGGATTTCCAACCGAGGTGCTCGAACGTGCGCACACGAGATCAGATAGTGGGGAAGCGACCGATGACGCTTGGCTGTGCGAAGCACTCGGTGTGCCCGTCTTCTGGATCGAGGGCGAACCGCTCAACCGCAAGCTCACCGCGACTGCCGATTGGGAGTGGGCCGAGGAGATGATCGACCGGGGGCACGTCCGGTGGTGATGACACGCACCGGGATCGGGTTCGACGTTCATCGGTTGGTCGAGGGTCGGTCGCTCGTGCTGGGTGGGGTTACGATCGAGCACCCGCGCGGGCTGGCCGGACACTCCGATGGCGACGCGTTGCTCCACGCCATCGCCGACGGCCTGCTCGGCGCGGCCGCGCTGGGCGACATCGGGCAGCTGTTTCCACCTGAAGATCCACAGTACGAGGGGGCCGACAGTATCGAGCTCTTGCGAGAAGTCGCGAGCCGGGTCGGCGCCGGCGGGCACTCAATCGTCAACGTTGACGCGACGGTGATCGCCGAAGCGCCGCGCATGCAACCGCACGTTCCCGCGATGCGCGACCGGATCGCGAATGCGCTCGACATCAGTCGCGATCGGGTGAGCGTCAAGGCAACGACCTTCGAAGGGCTGGGTGTGCTGGGTCGCGAGGAAGGCATCGCCGCCCTGGCGATAGCCACCCTCGAGTCGGGCTAATGATCGACCATCTCGCGTGCACTCGTTGCGGACAGGAGGCGTCGGCCGCCGAGCTGACCAACACGTGTGTTTGCGGCGCTCCATTGATGGCGCACTACGACCTGCCTGGGCTGGCGGCACGCGCGACGCAACCCCGCAACGATCGCAAGCGCACCGATGTCTGGCGTTACCGCGAAGTCATGCCGATCGAAGTTGACGAGACACCGCTCACCCTGGGCGAGGGGTGGACCCCGCTCGTTCGCTCGCAGCGGATCGGCCCCGCACTCGGCCTCGAACGACTGTACTTCAAAGACGAGGGACTAAACCCGACCGGTACGTTCAAAGCCCGCGGGATGGCGGTGGCGGTGCATCGTGCTCGCACCTTGGGCGCACGCGGCGTCATTCTGCCGAGCGCCGGCAACGCCGGTAGTGCCGCGGCGGCCTACTGCGCGGCCGCCGGTCTCAGCTGCACGGTGGCGATGCCCGAGTCGACACCGCAGCCGATCGTCGACGAGTGTCGGGCGTTTGGCGCCGATCTCCACCTGGTGGCCGGATCGATCGCCAACGCCGGCGGGTGGGTGCGGGATCGGATCGCGGAGAACGGATCTTTCGATCTCTCGACCTTGCGCGAGCCCTACCGAATCGAGGGCAAGAAAACGATGGGGTATGAGCTGGCGGAAGCGTTCGATTGGAAACTACCCGACGCGATCGTCTACCCGACCGGCGGTGGTACCGGTTTGATCGCCATGTGGAAAGCGTTCGACGAGATGCAGGCGCTGGGTTGGATCGGTGCCGCGCGGCCGCGCATGATCGCCGTTCAGGCGATCGGCTGCGCGCCGATCGTGGCTGCGTTTCGAGCTGGTGCGGATGCTGCGATGCCGGTGGCCGATCCCGAAACGGTGGCCAGCGGGCTCAGAGTGCCATCGGCCTTGGGTGACTTTCTGATCTTGGCGACGCTCCGCTCTTCGGGTGGCACCGCGGTCTCTGTGTCCGATCCCCAGCTGCTCGATGGTGCCCATCGGTTGGCGAGCGAGGAGGGGATTCTGGCCGGGCCGGAAGCCGGGGCCACGATCGGCGCGCTGACCAAGCTGCTCGACGCTGGTGCGATCGCACGTCACGAGCGGGTGGTGTGTTTTGTCACCGGGCACGGCCTCAAGTACCCGGCCATTATGAGTGCGGCGTGATGGTCGGCGCCGAGGCTACACTTGGTTCCATGCGGATCGGTTATCTCGACATGTTCTCGGGTGTCAGCGGCGACATGTTGCTCGGTGCGTGCTTGGACGCGGGTGTCGAGCTCGATCAACTCGAGGCGGCACTCGCGCCACTGGCGCTCGACGACGTGGGACTAGAGACCGAGATCGTCTCCCGTCACGGGATCAACGCGACCCTGTGCCACGTGGATGTACCCGACCGGGTTGAGCACCGTTCACTGACCGAGATCATCGAGCGGATCGAGAACGCCGAACTTGGGGCTTCCGTGACCGATCGAGCGCGACAAGTCTTCGAGCGGCTCGGCCAGGCCGAGGCCAAAGTGCATGGCACGACGATAGACGAGATTCACTTCCACGAAGTCGGCGCGCTGGACGCGATCGTCGACATCGTAGGCGCTGTGTGGTGTCTCGAGACTCTCGGGATCGGGGTGCTTCACGCGTCGTCGTTTACCCTGGGTTCGGGTTGGACCGAGACCAGCCACGGGCGGCTCCCGGTTCCGCCGCCGGCAGTCATGGAGTTGGTTCGGGGCTGGCAGGTTCACGACTCGGCGGTCCAGGCCGAGCTGACGACGCCGACCGGCGCGGCGTTGGTGACGACGCTCGCGTCAGCACAGGGGTTACCGCCCGACTTCGTACCTGATCACGTTGGTTACGGCGCCGGCACTCGGGAGCTGGACGAACAACCGAACCTGTTACGACTGATTGTCGGCGCTTCCCGCGCGCCGTCGCAACGGTTGGCTATCGTCGAGTGCGACCTCGATGATCTCGAGCCGCGGCTTTTCGGTCCACTCGCCGATCGTTTGTACGCGGCCGGTGCGGTCGACGTGCATTGGGTGCCGGTGCAGATGAAAAAGCAGCGGCCGGGTGTCACCGTGCGGCTGCTGGCGCCATACGAGGCGGTTGATGCAACGACCGAGGTGCTGTTCAACGAAACCACCACGCTGGGTGTCCGTTATTGGGGCGTTGCCCGCCACACGCTGGCGCGCGAATCGATCGAGCTCGACACCTCGTTCGGACGCGTCGCGGTCAAGCGCGTGCGGCGACGCGACGGTCGTGTCGAGCTGCGGCCCGAGTTCGATGCGTGTCGGGCGATCGCCGAAGCCCGCGGGGTAGCCGTCCGCGACGTCGTTGCGGCTCTGACGGCCGAGTTGGCGCAGCTGGAACCCGATCCCAATCTGGAGGTATAATCTTGCGCTACCTGATTCTTTTCTACGGAGGACATCGATGAAACGGATACTGCTCGCCGGGGTGCTGGTGCTCCTGAGCGCTGAACTCGGCTACGGCCAAACATGCCAGGCTTACATAAACGGGTCGAAGGCCCGCATCTCGAAGAACAAGTGGGCTGACGCGCGCAAGGTGCTAGCCGAGAACCTCGAGATGTGCACTGACAATCCCGAGTACCAGTACTTGTATGCGGTGGCGCTCGCCCGTGTGTCGCCCGACTCGAGCTACAAAGCGCTCGGCCTGCTGGCGGTCGCGGATAGCCTGAACGGCAATCCAGGCGCCGGCGATGAGCTACAAGACGACATCGATCAAGCCAAGATGGCGCTGTGGGGGCCGATGGTAAACGAAGGCGTGAGGTTGTTGTCGGCTGGTGACGTCGAGGCTGCCGAAAGCACGCTCAGGACGGCGGTCGAAGTAAACCCGACGGGCAAAGAGGGCTATCTGGGCCTGGGTGCCGTGCACCAGACCAAGAAGGAGTACGATCTCGCGATCGAGAGCTTCAGCAAAGCGCTCGAGTTCGACCCAGCCTACAAGCCGGCGCTGTTGAGGCTTGGCCAAACGTATCAGTTCAAGGCCGAGGAAGCGGCAGCGGCGGGGAACACCAATCAGGCCGAACGAATCGCCGGTGAGGCCGCGACCGTATACGAGAACTACTTGGTCGACAACCCCGACGAGATCGAGGTCGAGATCCAGCTCGCCGGGCTGCACGCCTCGCTCGGGAACATGGAGAAGGCAGAGCCGATCATTCGCAAGATTATGGATTCCGAGGCGGCCAACGCGGATGTGTTGACCGAGTTCGGTTTCCGGTTGGCCAACGCACAACAGTTGGAGCTGGCCGACGAGGTACTGTCACGAGCCGTCGAAATGAGCCGTTCGCAAAACACCGAAACGCTGTCGTACCTCGCATTCGTGCGCATCCAGAGCGGCGATCTCGAGGGTGCCAAGGCGGTGCTGGAACAGCAGATCGAGCTCGAGCCCGACAACCACGAAGCTTGGGAGTACATGGGGTACGTCAGGCGCGATCTGGGCGACGTAGAAGGTGCCCAGGAGGCGTTTGGCTACGCCGAGGCGATCCCACTCAAGCTCGAAGCGTTGCGCCTCAGCCAGAGAAGCGACGAGTCGTGGGGTGTCGAGGCAACGTTCTCCAATCGCACCGAAGAGCCGGTTCAGGATCTTACCGTCAAGTTCATGCTCATCTCTGCGGATGGGGACGTGATCGAGGCGAAAGAGATGTCGGTGGCGGGGGATCCGCTGCCCGCCGGCGAGGCCGAGAACGTGAGCGTCCAGTTCTCGACGCCGGCCGAGAACCCGCGCGTTCGGTACGACATTCTGTAGCTGAGGGTTCAGGTAGCGAGTACAAGTGGGCGACGGCTCGGTTGGGCCGTCGCCCGTTTTTTCAATATCTTGGGTCCGCACATCGCGAGCGGGCGTAATTCAGTGGTAGAATGCCAGCTTCCCAAGCTGGACGTCGCCGGTTCGACCCCGGTCGCCCGCTCTCTTCGCAATCGTCGGTAGCCGCCAGGGTTTCTTAGTTCGCAGCCCACGCGAGCTGCCGCGGCGCGCGGCGCTCCGCGCGGTCGTTCGCGGAGAGCCCTTCGCGGCGCTCTGCGAGGCGCTCGAGGGACTCGTCGGCCCGGAGCGGGCGTCGCACAAGGCGGTGCGGATTCTCCTGCGCTGGATCGAGGACGGCCTCGTCACGATGGCCGCGTGACGAGGATACTCCTCATTCCGCTGGCGGCGCAGGGCGCCGCGCCAGCTCGGCTTCGAGCTCGGCGATCCGGGTGGTCAGCGGCGCCGTCACCGCGCGCACCTCCTCGAGCGTATACCGCGCGGTGATGTGCTGCGGGCAGTTCCAGTCGAAGCCCTCGACCGCGATCACGAAGCCCCGCTCGATCCGTGCCCGGTAGTCCGGCATCTCGAGGCGCGACAGCATCCGGTCGTCGAGCCCGATGATCCGGGCGCGGCCGAACAGCTTGAGCCGGGTCTTGTTCGGTTAATCCATGAAGAACAGCGACACCCGGTCGTCCGTCAGCAGGTTCCCGACGCTGACGTACTGGCGGTTGCCGCGGAAATCCGCGAAGCCGATC
>JBFGIA010000003.1:0-41741 GCA_041577935.1 Gemmatimonadota bacterium
ACCGGCTCCGGCTTGAGCACCATGCCACCGCCGCCACCGTACGGGTAATCATCGACCTGCTCGCCGTCGGGCACGAATTCACGCAGATCGACCACCTCGTACGAGAACAACCCCTTGGAGCGCGCGCGACCGGTGATCGACTGCTTGAGCGGTTGTGTGAAGTAGTCGGGAAACAGGGTCACGATGTTGACGTGCACGGTTACAGCTCCTCCCACCCTTCGGGCGGGCTTACGACGATCGTCGTCGCATCGACCTGACGAATGAACGGTTCTACAAACGGCAAGAACCGACGCCGACCGCCGGGTTCGCCGATCTCCAACAACACCGGTCCGTCCGACTCGATCACCGAGATCACATCGCCAAACGAGCGACCGGTTTCATCCCGCACCTCGCACCCCACCAGCGCATGCAGAAAGAACTCGTCCTCGGCTCGCGCTTGGACCGCTTCGTCGTACGGTATCAGCAGGTAGTAGCCGGCTCGCTGCTCGGCGTGAGTGCGGTCGTCGATCCGATCGAGCTTGAGCAACCACCGTTGCTTGTGGCGTCGGCTGGCCACGATCGACACCTCCACGCCTTCACCATCCGCATCGGGCGCCAACACGAGCGTGCGCCCAACCGCAAACCGCTCATCGTGCTCGGTCATCGGCTCGACTTGGACCTCGCCCTTGAGCCCGTGGGCTTTGACTATTCGGCCCACCACCACCAGGGTTTCCGGTGTCGTCAGGCTACCCCTCCGTTGTCTGCTCTGCGTCGTCCGCGATCTCGGTCGCCGGCTCGACGACGGGTTCGGGCGCCGGCGCCGGTTCGGGCACTGGTGCCGGTTCGGGTGCTGGTGCCGGTTCAAGCGTTGGCTCGGGCTCAGGTGCTGGTGCCGGCGCGACTACGGGCTCCGGTCGCGGCCGTTCCACCGGCCACTCGCCGGTCTTGAATCGCTGCCAAACGCCGATCTGTGATAGCAACGAGCGAGCGCTGTCGCTCGGCTCGGCGCCCTTCTCCAACCACTCCAGCGCCTTGTCGCGGTCGATGTTGATATCGGCCGGCTCCGTGCGCGGATTGTACGTCCCGATCGTGTCCAGGAACCGCCCGTCACGGGGACTCCTGGAATCCGCCACCACGAGGCGATAGTGAGGTTGCTTCTTGGCGCCCATGCGCCGCAATCGAATGCGTACTGCCACCAGTTACCTCCTTTGACGCTGAGAACCCAGCGTCGTCTTGAGTTTTTTCATCATCTTGTTCATCTCGCCAAACTGCTTCATGAGCTGGTTGACCTCTTGAACCGAAGTGCCGCTACCGTTCGCGATCCGCTTGCGACGGCTACCGTCGAGCAGCTTCGGGTTGCGCCGCTCAGCCGGCGTCATCGACAGGATGATCGCCTCGATACGCTTTAATCGGCTCGGGTCGACATCGACATCCCGCAACTGCTTCCCGACGCCGGGGATCATCCCGATCAACCCTTGTAGCGGCCCCATCCGCTCCAACTGCCGAAGAGCGGTGAGAAAATCTTCCAGATCGAGTTTTCCGCGGCCGACCTTCTTCTCGAGTTGACTGGCGTCTTCTACATCGATCGCCTCCTGAGCTTTCTCGACCAGCGACACGACGTCGCCGCGGTCGAGGATCCGCCCCGCCATGCGATCAGGATGAAACGGCTCGAGGCCGTCCGTCCTCTCCCCCACGCCGATGAACTTGATCGGCAAACCGGTCACCGCGTGGATCGATAGCGCCGCGCCGCCGCGCGCATCGCCGTCCAGCTTGGTCAGAATCACGCCCGTCAGCGGCAGCCGCGCGCCAAACGTCTCGGCGATCTGCACGGCGTCGTGACCGGTCATCCCGTCGGCGACCAGGAGCAACTCGTGAGGCGTGACCGTCTGGACGACACGATCGAGCTCATCCATCATCACATCGTCGATGTGCAGCCGACCTGCGGTATCGACGATGACGACGTTGCGCTTGTCTGCCCGCGCTCGCTCGACGCCCGCCTGGGCCAGTCGTTCGACCTGGGTCTCGTCGCGATCCGACACCACTGGAAAGTCGAGCTGGCGCGCCAACGTCTCGAGCTGATCGATCGCCGCCGGTCGATAGACATCGGCCGCCACCAGCAACGGTCGACGCCCGCGCTTCGCCATGTGGTGGGCGAGCTTGGCTGCGGTCGTCGTTTTGCCGGAGCCTTGCAACCCGACCAGGGCGATTATCGTGGGTGGTTGCCGCGACTCCTCGAGCGGTGCGTTGGCGCCACCCAATAGATCGACCAACTCGTCGTGCACGATCTTGATGACTTGTTGTGCCGGGGTGACCGACCGGGTGATCTCCTTTCCGCGGGCGCGCTCGGCCACCCGGGCGCAAAAATCCTTCGCCACCCGATAGTGGACATCGGCCTCGAGAAGCGCGCGGCGGACCTCACGCATCCCTTCGGTGATGAGCTCTTCGTCGAGAACTCCGCGGCTTCGAAAGCGCGCCAGCGCGCCGTCGAGTTTGGCACTCAGCTCGTCGAACATTGTTCCTGTGATAAAACGGTCGCAGATCGTGCGCCGGCGTTCGGCGCCGCCCTCGTAGTCCGGGCCATCCCGGAGAACGAAGGAAAGCGAATAGGCGAGGCAATCTAGTTCTAGATCAGGAGCGCAGCCACCAGAATGTAGAGCAGGCCGCCGAGCGTCGCCGCTGCCAAGGCGAGCGGGAGCTGGGTCAAGACGTGATCCATCAGATCGCAGCCGGTGGCCAGCGAAGACAGGATGGTCGTATCCGAGATCGGCGAGCATTGATCGCCGAACACGCTGCCGCCGGTGACCGCGCCAAAGCAGAGCGCCAGGTAGGTGGGGTCGGGCTGTACCGCCCACGCCAGCGGTATCGCGACCGGGAAGATGACCGCGTACGTCCCCCACGACGTTCCCGTCGAGAACGCGACGACCATGCAGAGGAACAACAACGCCGCCGGCAAGATGACCGGCGGAACCGCGCCAAACGTCTCGACGATGTAGGGCGCCGTGCCGACCGCATCAGCGACCGACTTGAGCGTTACCGCGAGCGCCAGCACCACCGCGCCGATCGTGACCCCGCGCCAACCCGACAGCAGTCCTTCGATCACGGCGTGAAGCCGCATCCCCTTGACGAGCGCCACCGCCACGCCCACCAGAACCGCCAACACGAACGCCTCGGCGATCGGCAACGACAGCGCCGACGACTCTCGCTGGCCGAGCACGAAGTAGCTGATCGCGAACGGGCCGATCGCCACGCCGAGCAGTGTCCCGATCGGCGCGAAGAAGTCGATCAGTCCGGGTTTGTAGTCGTAGGGCGGATCGATGCGGGTGAGATCGTCGGCGGCCATCGGCGTCGCGCCGGGCCGATCGAGCGCCCCGGTCTCGCGCGCTCGCTGGCGCGCGGCCCCCATTCGCCGCCCAGTAAGACGGCCCATCTTGTCCCCCGCGAACAGCAGGGTGAACAGGATCGCGAACATCGCGTAGAAGTTGAACGGCAAAGCGCGGAAGAAGAACCCGATCGCATCGGACTGCGTGGCCAGCACCGGTACGCTGCCGGCGACCAGCCCACCGACATAGATCGGCCACACGTTGAACGGAATCAGCGTCGCCGCCGGCGATGCCGTCGAATCGACGATGTAAGCCAGCTCTTCGTGTGCCACCCGATGCTGGTCAGAGACCGGGCGCACAGTCGTCCCGGTCAACACCG
Organism: Gemmatimonadota bacterium; assembly: GCA_041577935.1. Taxonomy (GTDB): domain Bacteria; phylum Gemmatimonadota; class Gemmatimonadetes; order JACCXV01; family JAHWKZ01; genus CAMYLR01. The sequence continues at coordinate 3,679 of JBFGIA010000003.1, forward strand.
TGCTGATCGTGCCACCCTGGTGGAAGACGAGTCCCATGACCCAGGCGAAGAGCTTGGCCGACCTCGGTCCGGTCGCAACCCGCTTCCCTGCCCATTCGGCGAACCGCTGTGCGCCACCGGTCTTGGTCCACAACCCGATCAACCCGCCCAACGACCACAGATACACCAGCAGAATGAGGGCGTAGTTTTCCGACCCGACCGATGGGATGAGGAACGCTTGCACGATGTTGAGCTCGCCGCTGATCACGCCGCCCAGCACGATGCCGACAAACAAGGCCGTGATGACCTCTCGCAACGCGAACGCGAGCACCAGCGTGACCAGCGGGGGGACGACCGACCACGCGCCGTAGTGCACTCCGTTCGTGGGAAACCGACCGGCGAGAGTGAAACCGATCGCTACGAGCGCGACCCCGAGGACGAGGACGCGCCACCGCAACCCACGGCCAGACCGTGTGCCCGTCACCGCGGGAGCATCAATCGACTGTCGCTTGACGTAGTGCGCGCATACGCGCCGCCGGGTCGTCACCGCCGTAGACGCCCGAGCCGCTGACGAGCACGTCAGCTCCCGCGCGCACGACCTCGGCCGCGTTGTCGGCGGTGATGCCGCCATCGACCTCGAGCCACGGGCGGCTGTCCTCGGGCAAACCATCGATCCGCTGACGAGCGCTCTGCAGCCGGTCCAACGACTCGGGGATGAAGCTCTGTCCCGACCAACCGGGATTGACGCTCATGACGAGCAGCAAGTCGAACGCCCCCCACACCGCGTCGACCGCACTCAGTGGCGTGCCAGGGTTGATCGCCACACCGGCACTTACGCCCAACTCCCTGACGCGTTGAAGCTGGCGGTGGAGGTGGGTCGTGGCTTCGACGTGAACGGTCAAGATGTCGGCCCCGGCGTCGACGTATTCGTCAAAGTACTGCTCCGGTCGTTCGACCATCAGGTGAACGTCGATCGGCACGTCGACCACCCGTTCGGCGGTCCTTATCATGGCCGCGCCGAAGGTCAGGTTAGGGACGAAGTGGCCGTCCATGACATCGACGTGGATCCAATCGGCGCCACCCTCGACGACCGCGACGATCTCATCCGCCAGCCGATCAAAGTCCGCAGCCAGCACGGACGGCGCGATCAGGATCCCGCTCATGGAGCCACCCGGCCGAGCTCGAGTCGCGCCGCCGAGCCGGTGTGGACGTGTTGCCCCGGCCGCGGCCGTTGACCGGTGACGACGGTGGGCCCGGCGATACCCTGCTCGTCAGGGCTCAAAGAGCCCACTTGGCCGACCGTGATCCCGTAGGTGAGCAGCGTGTCGCGAGCCGCCCTCAAGGGCAGACCGCGGACATCGGGCATCTCGACCAGCGTGCCACCCTGGCTGACGACCATCGTGACCTCGACGCCGGGTTCGATTTCGGTACCCGCCGGTGGAATCGTCTCCACGATCGTTCCCCACGGGTGCAACTCGCTCGGCTTTTGTCGGGACGGTGTGATCGCGAGGCCGAGTCGCGACAAGATCTCCTCCCCCAACTCGAGCTCGACACCGGCCAGATCGGGCAGCACAGTTGGCTCGGTGCCGCGACTCACGAGCACCCAGACCGTATCACCGCGGGGGCGATAGAAACCTGGCGGCGGCAGCTGATAGATCACCCGGCCCGCTTCGACATCAGCGCTTCGACGCTCGCCACCCACCGTGACGACGTATCCCTCATCGTCGGCTTTGTCGCGTGCTCTCTCGACCTCCATGTGACCCAGGTTGGGCACGCGGGCGATGCGACCCTGCGCCAGAGTGTCAGGCAGGAAGAAAATTTGCGCCGCGATGTAACCGACCAACAGTGCACCCATTACGGTCGCCACGATCGCCAGCGGGATCTGCCAGGTTGCGCTCCCGACGCCGGGTGGCGGCGCGCTCACGCCGCCTCGCGCACTAGTCGAGCGGCGAAGAAGCCGTCCAGATCCCCGCTCCAGGGCCGGGTCATCATGTAATCACCGTCGCGATGGTGAGCCGGCACAGCCCCGCCTACCGGAACGCTCCGGAACTCTCGGCGATCAGAGAGAAATGCGGTTATCACTCGATCGTTCTCCTCGGGTTCGAGCGAGCAAGTAGCGTAAACGAGCGTGCCGCCCGGCGCGACTCGATCGGCGAGTTGCGCCAAGAGCTCGCGTTGAAACGTCGCGAACGTCGCCACGTCTTCGGGCAAACGGCGCCATCGGGCGTCGACCCGCCGACGCAACACACCGGTGCCGGTGCACGGCACATCGGCGATCACCAGCGAAAACTGCGCCGCGGTCGGCACCGAGCGCGCGTCCGCGGCCACCAGCCACGGCGCGGTCAACCCTAGACGCTCAACATTCTCGCGGACCCGCCGCAACCTCGCGAAATCGCTGTCGATCGCCAAAGCGCGGAGCGCCGGTGCCTTGGCCAACAGCCCGCACAGTTTCGTCCCGGGTGCGGCGCACGCGTCGAGCACGCGGTCTTCGGGCCCAGCATCGACCATATCCGTGACCCACTGCGAACCCGCGTCCTGGATCCAAAACCATCCATCCACCCAGCCCGGCAACGCCGGCGGTGGCGTGCCGCGACCGACGACCACCGCGTCCGGCTTGTCGGGGTGCGGTCGGGCCTCGATGCCGGCATCGATCAACCGCTCGACGACTGTCCCGGTCGTTGCCCTCTGCACGTTTACCGCCAGGTGCAGGTTTGGTGGCCTATTGTTGCTCTCGAGCAGCGCCTCGGCCGTCTCCGCACCGTACGCTTCGACCCACCGAGCCACCATCCATTTGGGGTGACTGTGCTTGATCGCCAAATAGAAAACTCGGTCGTCCGGGTCCGGCAACGGCAATTCCTGACGTTGCCGATCGACGTTTCTAAGAACCGCATTGACGAGCCCCGATGCCCACCGCGCTCTACCGTTCGGCAGCGCATCGTTCACCAACTCGACGCTCTCGTCGACCGCTGACCAGACTGGGACGCGATCCAGAAACACGATCTGGTAGGCCCCCAACTCCAGGATCGAGACGACGTCCGGCGGGAGCGTGTCGATCCCGTGCTTTAGCAACGCATCCAGGTGGTAGTCGAGCCGGTCGCGCCAGCGGATCGCGCCGTATGCCAGCTCCATCGTGAACGCCCGCTGACGATCGTCAAGCCCGGCGGCACGTCGCTCGAAGCTCTCGTCTGCGCGGGTCCCGTTTCGCACATCGCGTAGGATCTCGAGCGCCCGCCGCCGCTCAACGCTGGGGCGCGCACCCATTCAGTCGCCGACCCTGCCCTCCGTCGGACTCGACGCGGTGGCCCACTGACGTCGGGGCATCCGACCGACTTCAAATGCCAACCGTCCGGCCTCGACCGCGTGCCGCATCGCGGTGGCCATCAACACCGGATCGTCGGCTTTGGCGATCGCCGTGTTCATGAGGATGCCGTCGACGCCGAGCTCCATCGCGACCGCCGCGTCCGAAGCCGTCCCGACACCGGCATCGACAATAACCGGCACCGAAACCGCATCCAGAATGAACTGGATGTTGAGCGGATTGGTCACCCCGAGACCGGAACCGATCGGCGAGGCGAGCGGCATGACCGCCGCCGCGCCCGCCTCTTCGAGGCGTCGCGCGATCACGACGTCATCGTTTGTGTACGGCAACACGGTAAACCCCTCTTCGACAAGGGTTCGAGTCGCCGCGACGAGCCCTTCGACGTCGGGATACAACGTCCGCTCGTCTCCGATGACCTCCAGCTTGATGAAATCGCTTAGCCCCGCGGCACGACCGAGACGAGCGACCCGTATCGCGTCATCCGCTGAGTAGCAGCCGGCGGTGTTCGGGAGGATCAGGACCTTGTCTGGATCGAGATAGTGGAGCAGGCTCGTTTCGTCCGACGCGTCGAGCTTGACCCGTCGCACCGCAACCGTGATAACATCAGCGCCCGACGCCTCTAGGCACCGAACCATCGTCTCCGGAGAGTCGTATTTTCCGCTGCCGATGATGAGCCGGGAGCGGAACGTTCGTCCACCGAGTCGCCACCCGGTGGATAGATCTGCCACCGCATCGGCCGGCATCGATGGGGTCGTGGTCGCCTCGGTCATATCGGCCTCCTTTGCTCAGCCACCGCCCACGAAGTGAACGACCTCGAGCGTGTCGCCTGCCAATAACGCTGTCGTATCAAACCGATCACGGGGCAGGATGACACCGTTGGCTTCGACCACGACGGTATCGGGGTCGATCTCATGGGCGGTGAGAAACGCCTCGACGGTCGTCCCTTCGGCGACAAGCCGCGTTTCGCCGTTGACGACGATCTCGACCTTTTTCTTGGCGACAGTCGGGTTTGACACGTGAGCTAATGTAACGTCTTGGTGGAGTTCTGACCGACTACCGCGAGGAAATCTCGCACCGCCCGACCGGGGTCGGCGGCCGCCCAAAGGGCCCGGATCGCGACCACCCCGCAAGCGCCGGCGGCGACCACCGTGGATGTTCGGTCAGGGGTCATCCCACCGACTGCGAGCCGCGGCAGTGGCGGCAGACTCTCGGCTTTGAGCGTCGACTGGATCTCTTCGAGCACTCCGACTCCGACCGGCTCCGCTTTGGGGTGACTCCGGGTCGCGTAGATCGCACCCACCACCAGGTGGTCCGCGCCGTCTCGGGCAGCGGCGATCGCCGCTTCCACCGAGTGCACCGATCGACCGACGCGAGTTGACGGGCCAACGACCCGGCGCGCGCCGGCGATCGAAAGGCCGCGCTCGGGCAACTGCACGCCGTCGGCGTGAAATGCGCGCGTTAAGTCGGCCCGGTCGCCGATCCAGAGCTCGGCCCGGTGACGATCGGTGCGCTCACGGACCCCCGCGATCAGCTCCGAGAACGCGCGGTCGTCTAGCGCTCGCGATCGCAGCCAAACACCTGGCAGCCCGGCTTCGAGCATCGTCTCGAGCGTGGTCGCGAAACCAGGGTGTTCCAAACGCCGATCGTCGGTCGCGGCGACCAACGCGGGGAGCTGGTCGTCACGCATCCTCACCCAGCCGCTCACCGGCGGCCAGCATCCGGCCCCGAGCCCAATCCGAGCCCGACATCCGTTCTCTACCGGCCGGTTGGACGACATCGAGTACGACCAGTCCATCACCCGCGACAACCACCGGCTCGGGATCGACACGCACGACCGCGCCCGACGGCGCACTCTCGGCCCCGTCGATCGGTCGCAGCCGGAACACCTTGAGCCGCTCGCCACGCCACGTCGTCCACGCACCGGGCCACGGGTCGTAGGCTCGTACTGCGCGCTCGAGCGACGCGACACCGGCGGACCAATCGAGGTGCGCATCCGTAGCCGTGACTTTCATGGCGTACGAAGCCAGGGCGTCGTCCTGCGGTGTTTCTGTCAGGGTCCCGGCTTCGAGACGAGCCAGCGCGTCGACCATCAGCGTCGCGCCGAGCGTTGCCAAACGCTCGGTGACCGAACCTGCCGAGTCATCGGCGTGAATCGGCTCCTCGGCGTGTAGACAGATCGGGCCGGTGTCGAGCCCAGCCTCCATGCGCATGATCGTAATGCCAGTCGAATCACAACCGTCGAGTATGGCGCGGGTAACCGGAGCCGCACCGCGGTAGGCGGGCAAGAGCGACGCGTGCACGTTGAACGCCCCGCGAGCCGGCAGCGCGAGCACTTCGGGGCGCAAGATCTCGCCGTACGCGGCTACGACAAACACGTCTGGCTCGGCATCGGTCAAACGGACGACGAAACTCTCGCCGCGTGGTTTGTCAGGCTTGAGCAGCGGGATGCTGGCGGTCGCGGCGACTTGTGCGACCGGGGTAGGCGAGACTTGTCCGCCGCGACCGCGACGACGGTCGGGTTGCGTCACGACCGCCGCCACCGAGTGATGGCTGTCGATCAGCGCTTTCAACGTGGGTACCGCGAATCGGGGGCTGCCCCAGAAGACGACCTGCACGGACTCGCCCGCTACGCCGGGCCGACCGGAAGGCCCTTCTCCGCCATCGCGCTCTTGAACTCACGCACTGCGAGGTCACGACGGAGCGTGCCCAGGTGATCGATGAACAGGATCCCGTCCAGGTGATCGAGCTCGTGCTGGAGAACCCGCGACAACAGATCGACGCCCCAAACGGTGTGGCGAACACCATTACGATCCTGGTACTCGACCTCGACCTCGGCCGATCGCTCGATCATCTCGACGACACCTGGGATCGACAAACATCCCTCCTCGCTATCGACCGTCCCGGACTTTGATACGACGACCGGGTTGATGAGCTCGAGGACCTCGGTCCCGTCACGTGCTTCGCTCACGTCGACCACCGTGACACGCCGCGCGTCGCCGACCTGAGGTGCTGCAAGCCCGACCCCAGCGTTCTCGTACATCGTCTCCGCGAGATCGTCGAGCAACGTTCCGAGATCGGCGTCGAACCGCTCGACAGGCTCGGTCTTCTGACGCAAAACCGCGTCGCCGAGATAACGCAGCTCGCGAATCGCCATTACGACTTTTCCGGCTCGCTGGGCTTGCCTAGCACTCGCACGACCTTGCTGCGTTCGACGTCGACCTTGACCCCATCGGTGACCTTCAGAGACACCTTCTCTTCGTTGAGCGACATGATGCGGCCGTAAAGACCGCCCACGGTAACTACCTCGTCGCCCTTTTTCAGGCCCTTTACGAGCGCGCCGTGTCGCTGCTGCTCCTTTTGCTGCGGGCGGATGAGCAGAAACCACAGGATCGCGACCATCGCCGCGATCGGCAACAGCGAAACGAAGAACCCTTCGGTTCCGCCTTGACCACCGGGCGACCCCATGAGCACGGGTATCACATAATGCATTGCGCCTCCATTGCTGATGCGAGCAGGTATCGATCGCTCCAACCACTCGACCACTGTTCGAACTCTCCGGCTTCGATCGCTCGCCGCGCCCGCTCTACAAGTTCGATCAGGAACGCCACGTTATGGTAGGAAAGAAGCCGGGGACCGAGCATCTCGTCGGATCGGAAAAGGTGTCGGATGTAGCCCCGGCTCCACGTCTTGCAAACCGCACAACCACACTTCTCGTCGAGCGGGCGATCATCGGCGGCAAAACGTGCGTTCTCGATGTTGATCCGGCCGTCGCGTGTATACGCCGCGCCGGTGCGTCCGTGGCGCGTGGGAGCGACACAATCAAACAGATCGACACCGCGACCGATCGCCGTCACAACATCCTCCGGGAAACCGACTCCCATCAAGTAACGTGGCTTGTCCGCCGGTAACTCCGGCACGGTTACATCGAGCATCTCGTACATGAGCGGTTTTGATTCACCGACCGACAGCCCGCCGATCGCGAACCCATCGAAATCGAGCGACGTCATCGCGCGTGCGTTCTGGCGCCGCAGCCCACCATCCACCGACCCCTGCACGATGCCGTACAGAAACCGGTGATGCACCCACGGCTCACCGTTTAGCGCCCGGTGGGCGGTCAAGCACCGCTCCGCCCAGCGCAGTGTCCGCTCGGCCGCGACCTGCGCTTCGTTGGGCTCGCACGGATACGGTGCGCACTCATCGAACGCCATGACGATATCGGCACCGAGCTTGGCTTCAAGCTGCATCACGCTCTCGGGTGTAAAACGGTGCGTGGTACCGTCGAGATGTGACCGGAATGTGACCCCCTCGTCGTCAATCTGTCTGAGGGCGGCCAGGCTGAACACCTGATAGCCGCCGCTATCGGTCAAAATTGGCCCGTCCCAGCCCATGAACCGGTGCAGCCCGCCCAACTCGAAAACGATATCTGCTCCCGGTCGCAGATGAAGGTGGTACGCGTTGGCGAGCACGATCTCGACCCCGAGCTCGATGAGATCGTTGGGCGTGAGCGCCTTGACGGTGGCCAGCGTCCCGACCGGCATAAAAGCCGGCGTGCGGACGACGCCGTGATCAGTGTGAAGCGCCCCCGTACGAGCACGATCGTCGAGGGCGCCTGCTTTCCAGTGCATGGGCCTGAAGTTACCCGCTACTCGGCGGCTCGTCCGTTGGACTCGAGTTCGACGCGATCCCCCGGATCGGGCACCGACGAGCGCCAGCCCAGCTCGTCACTGAGACGGCTGACGAGCGCCGCTGCTGCATCGGGTTCGCCGTGTACGGCGTACGCGCCTTGGGGCGGCTCGGTCACCGTACCGAGCCATCGTATGAGCTCGTTGCTGCCGGCGTGCGCCGACATACCGTGTAGTACCTCCACCGTGGCGCGCACCGGAACCTCATCATGAAAGATGTGGACAGTACGATCGCCGGAAGCCAGCTGATGGCCCCGCGTCCCGTGCGCCTGATAGCCGACCATGAGCACCGTTGTCCGCGGATCGGGCAACCGCTTTCGCATGTGGTGCAGAATGCGACCGCCGGTGACCATCCCGCTGGCCGAGATAATGATGATCGGCTCGTCGATCTCATTGATCGCTTTGGATTGCTTGGGGCTGCGGGCGAGCCGAAAGTCCGTGCACCGGAGCGGTGTGTCTTCAGCGATCACCCGCTCCCACGTCTTGTCGTCGAACTCCTCGCGGTGGCGGCTGTAGATATCGACCGCGTCGAGCGCCATCGGGCTGTCGATGAACGTCGGCAGACAAGGGATTCGACCGGCGCGCTCGAGCTCGTTCAGATGGACCATCAGCGCTTGAGTTCGACCGACGGCAAACGCCGGCACGATCAGCGCCCCCCCACGCTCCACCGCCGCCAGCACGACGCGTTCGAGTTGGTCGGCGACCGGCTCGTGCTCGTGTACACGGTCGCCGTAGGTCGATTCTGTCACCACGTAGTCGGCCTCGTCGATCGGATCCGGATCCGGAAGGATCGGCACCCCGAACCGCCCGATGTCACCCGAGAAGACGACCCTCGACCGGGTTCCGTTCTCCTCGATGTCGAACGTTACGAACGCGGCCCCGATGATGTGCCCGGCGCGGTGGTACGTCGCGGTCAGGCCGTTGCCGAGGTCGATCGGGTCACCGTGCATGATCGGTTTTGCGCGTTTGGCGGCGGTACGACCCTCGTCAGCAGTGTATAGCGGCAGAGCCGGTTTGTGCGAGGTGATTCCTTTGCGATTGCGGTAACGCGCCTCCTCTTCTTGCAACCCACCCGAGTCTTCGAGCAGAACGCGGAGCAAATCGACGGTCGCCGGCGTCGCGTATACCTCACCGTCGAAACCCTGGCCCAGGAGGCGCGGCAGGTACCCGGTGTGATCGATATGTGCGTGGGTCAACACAACAACGTCGATCGACGCCGCGTCGAACGGCAGGGGCTCCCAATTTCGCTGACGCAGTTTTTTGGAGCCCTGAAAGAGACCGCAGTCGATCAGGATCCGTCGTCCAGCAGCCTCCAACAGGTGCTTGGAACCGGTCACCACCTTGGCTGCGCCGATGAACTCGATCGTCGCCATGGACGCGGAAACTACACGATCAACATCGCGTCGCCGTACGAGTAGAACCGGTAACCGGAATCGACGGCGTGACGGTAGGCATCGAGGATGAGCTCGGTGCCGGCGAACGCAGCTACCAACAACAGCAGTGTCGATCGTGGCAGATGAAAGTTCGTGACCAGCGCGTCCACGCATTGAAACTCGTGTCCCGGCCGAATGTAGAGATCGGTCCAGCCCTGGCGGGTCGACGATTCGAGCGCTCGTACTGTGGTCGTGCCGACCGCCACCACGCGGTTGCCCCGTTGACGGGCTCGCGCGACAGCATCGGCGGTCGCTTCAGGAACGTCGAGCCACTCGGCGTCCATGGTGTGATCCTCCGCGCGTTTGGTGGTCACCGGCCGAAATGTGCCCGGCCCGACGTGAAGCGTCAGCATCGCGCGTTCGACGCCGCGCTCCTCCAGGCTAGCCAACAGCTCAGGAGTGAAGTGGAGCCCAGCGGTCGGTGCAGCGATCGCACCGCGGTGGGCCGCGTAAACGGTCTGATAACGTTCGCGATCGCTCGACTCGTCATCGCGATCGATGTACGGCGGCAACGGCACGTGTCCGTGCTCGAAGATCCACTCCCAAGCCGACGTGGGAACGTCGAGCTGGACCGCGCGCATGCCGGGCCCCTCACGCGGGGCGGTGATCTCGACCCACGCCCCCGGTACCGGGTGGCCGTCGTGGGCCAGAAGCGTCAATCGTTCCCCCGGCCGAGCCTTTTTCGCCGGTCTCGCGAGCGCTTCCCACACCCGTCCGGATGCCCGTTCGGGATCTTCGTCGTCCAGCGGCCGGGACAGCAACAGCTCGACCTTGGCGCCGGAGCTCCGCCGCGCGAACAACCGCGCCGGAAACACCCGCGTGTCGTTCACGACCAATAAGTCACCGGGAACAAGCGCCTCGACCAGGTCCGGAAACTCGGCGTCGCGCCAGCTCGCACTCTGTCGATCGACGATCAATAACCGGCTTTGTTCGCGATGTTGTTTTGGGTACTGCGCGATTCGGTGCGCCGGCAACTCGTAGTCGAAGGCGTCCATTGACACTGCACCGCCCTCAGACATCGACGCGACCGTTCGCTAACGCACCAGGAAGTTGATCAGCAGGGTAAGAACGATCGAAACGACCAGCGATGTAGCGAGCGGGATGTAGATCGTCGTTTCTTCGCGCCGGATCAGGATGTCGCCGGGAAGTTTTCCCGCTCCAGGGATCTTGGGTCCCAGCAGGAACAGGACCCCCAACACGATACATACCAGGCCGAACAGGATCAGGAGTCGTGCGAACTCGCCCACTCCGGATCCCCCTCGGCCAATCGACCGATCTGGCGTACACGATCAACCGACACGACGAGATCGCGACGGCCACCTCCCAGCTCGCGTCGCCGCGCGACGTACTCCATAACCTGACGCTGAACAGCCGGCGTCGGTCCGCACTCGGTCTCGAGAAACTTCTGACATACGGCACCCAGATCGATCTCGAACCGGCGCTCGAGTCGGCGTATCGTGCGACACAGTCTGAGCTTGGCGGTGTCACCAATGATCTCGAGCTGCTGCGCCATCCGGGCCGGTGAGTTGTCGTGGACACGGTACCGTTCGGCCGCGGTCTCGGCTTGATCAGAGGTCAAAACGATGAAGTGCATAGGTCGGTTGGCAATATACCGCTGACAAACGGATGTCCTCACTGGGAGTGGACTTATTTGGTTATTTGGCTAAAATGCCATGCATGGGCAGGCTCGAGGGGCACACCAAACGCAGGCTGGAGGCGCAGGCCCGAGTAATCAAGGCGTTGGCCCACCCGACGCGCCTCTTTCTGGTCGAGGAGCTGTGCCGGGAAGAGCGCTGCGTCTGCGAACTGGCTGAGATGGTCGGTGCGGACGTTTCGACGGTCTCCAAACACCTGGCCCTACTCCGCGAAGCTGGGATCGTGCAGGACGAGAAGCGAGGCAAACAGGTCTTCTATCGTCTGCGCATGGACTGCGCGCTCGATTTCGCTTCTTGCGCGAGCGTGATTCTCGAGGAGACGTCTCGCCGCCAGCTGGAGGCGATAGCGAAATGAGGTTGCGTCATGACTGATGGCGTCGCTCGCCGACTCTCGTTGCTGGACCGTTACCTGACGGTCTGGATCTTTCTGGCCATAGCGCTGGGGGTCGGCCTCGGGTACTTGATCCCGGAAGTCGAGTCTTTCATCGACCGTTTTCAGGTCGGCACGACCAACATCCCGATCGCGGTCGGCCTGATCCTGATGATGTACCCGCCGCTCGCCAAGGTCCGCTACGAGGCGCTGGGAAACGTTTTCCGGCACAAGCGCGTGCTGGCCCTGTCGCTGTTCCAGAATTGGGTCGTCGGACCGATCGTGATGTTCGCCCTGGCGATGATCTTTCTGTCCGACCTACCAGAATACGCGGTGGGGTTGATCCTCGTGGGTCTCGCCCGCTGCATCGCGATGGTCCTGGTGTGGAACGACCTGGCGCGTGGTGATCGCGACCTCGTCGGCGGCCTGGTCGCACTCAACGCCATCTTCCAAGTGCTCTTCTACGGCTTTTACGCCTACGTCTTCATCACTCTCTTGCCGCCGCTGTTTGGCATGCAGGGCAGGATCGTCGACGTCACGATCGGAGAGATCGCGCAGAGCGTCCTCATCTACCTGGGGATTCCTTTCCTGGCGGGGGTGCTGACCCGGCTGATGCTCGTCAAGCGGAAGGGACGCGAATGGTACGAGCGGGTTTTTATTCCGAGAATCAGCCCGGTCACGCTGATGGCGCTGCTGTTCACGATCGTGGTGATGTTCTCGCTCAAGGGCAATTTCATCGTCCAGCTGCCGCTCGACGCGGTGCGGATCGCGATTCCGCTCGCTATCTACTTCGTATTCATGTTTCTGGTCACCTTCTTTGCGGGTCGAAGCCGCCGTATCCGAGCCGGCTACGCGGAGAACGCCACCATCTCGCTTACCGCTGCGAGCAACGACTTCGAGTTGGCGATCGCGGTCGCGGTGGCGGTCTTTGGTGTCGGTTCGGGGGTGGCTTTCGCTACTGTGATCGGGCCGCTGGTCGAGGTCCCGGTGCTGATCGGGTTGGTGAACGTCGCCCTCTACTTCGAGCGCCGTTACTACGGAGTGGCCCCTGGGGCGCCTCCGGAACTGGCCCGCGACCTAACCGACGTCTCTCGGATCTGAGAGCGCGAGCTGGCCGGCGGCTTCGAGGTTCATCGCGAGTCCGTCCGCCCACGCGACGTTGAACGACTCGTTGCCGAGTGCACTCTTCGTCGCCGATACATAGCGGTCATAAAGATCACGATCGACGTCGTCGAGAACCGCGCCCATCGGCTTACGCAACGCCTCCGCAGCACCGAATAGACGCGCGGCGCGATGGTGGTCGCTTTCGGTGGAAGCCACCTGAGCGAGGCCTACCAATCCGTACATCTTGGTCAATCGGTTATCGAATCGAAGCGCCAAGGTCAGCCCCTCACGGTAGTGCTCGCGTGCCTGATCCGTGTTTCCCAGCTCCAGCTCGGCCTGACCCAGGTTGAAATGCAACACATCCTCCGCGGTGACGTTGCCCTGCGCGCGAGAGACCTCGAGTCCCTCCAGATAGAGCGACCGGGCGCGTTCGAAATCGCCCTGCGCCCGGTACGCTTCGGCCAGGTTCCCGAGCAGCAGCGATACCGCGCGGTGGGCCCACGCGACGTCGAAGCCGCGGGCAATCGCGAGCGCGCGCTCATGCCGATCGATCGCCGCGTCGAGCGTGTCCTCGGTAACGTCGATCCGTCCTTGAGCGGCCAACGCACGGACCGTAATCACCGGATCGTTCTCGGCCTCGCCAAGGGCCAGCGCCTGGTCGGCGATCTCTCGCGAGCGCGCCAAAGAGCCGTGAAAAAACAGCAACGAGCTCAGGCCGTACAACGCCTTTCCGCGATCGCGCGCATCCGTTTGCCCCTCGCTGGTAACCGCTCGCGTGGCCCAATCGATCCCTTCGGTCAGCGCCCCGGCGCGACGCCAGTAGCGCCAAAGCGTGCTCACCATCCGCAGCGCCGAAGCCGACCCTTCCTCTCGAAGACTCCACTCGAGCGCGGCGCGAAGATTGTCGTTGTCGGCCCGCAGACGATCCATCCACTCCGCCGAGTCGGGGCCACTCAACCCATCCTCAGCGCGCTCGGTAAGCTCTTCGAACCAGCTCAGGTGATGATCATGAACCGCACTCGCGTCACCGGTTTCCGCCAGTCGTTGCGCGGCGTAGTCGCGGGTCGTCTCGAGCATTCGATAGCGTGACTCGCCGGCGGGTTCTCGTTCGACAAGCACCAATGACTTGTCGACCAGGGCACCCAGAGAATCGATCACGCTGTCTGCCGGTTCACAAACGCTCTCCGCGGCGCGCAACGTCCAACCGCTGGCGAATACGGACAAGCTGCGAAACAGCGCCTGCTCTTCGGGTTCCAGGAGCTCGTAGCTCCACTCTATCGTGGCCTCCAACGTGTCGTGCCTGGCACCCTTCGATCTGGAGCCACTGCGCAAGAGTCGAAACCGATCGTAGAGGCGATCGGCGATCTCGTCGACCGATAGGACCGCGATGCGGGCGGCGGCGAGCTCGATCGCCAGCGGAATCCCATCCAACCCGTGGCACAACCTGGCTACGGTAGCCGCATTCTGTTCGTCGATCTTGAAGTCACTGCGTGCCAACCGCGCGCGATCGACAAACAGCTGCACGGCATCGAACGCCTGGGCGGCCTCGGCGACAGCGGTCGATGGCAACTGATCGGGGTTCGGGGTATCGAGCACCGGCACCCGCCACACTTGTTCGCCTTCGAGTCCCAGGCTCTCACGACTGGTAGCCAGGATTCGGACCCCGGGGCTTGCGTGAAGCAACAACGCCGCCAGCTCAGCGCATGCATCCCGCGCGTGTTCGCAGTTGTCAAGAAGCAACAACAGGTGCTTCGAGCGCAGCCCGTTGGTCAGTGTATCGAGCAGCGGTCGCCCGCCGGCCTCGCGGATACCAACCGCCGAAGCAACCGCCTGGGGAACTCGTCCCGGGTCGGTCACAGCGCCCAGCTCAACGAACCAGACGCCGTCCTCGAATCGATCCAACAGTCCGCGCGCCACCCGAGTCGCGAGCCGCGTCTTCCCTGTGCCGCCAAGCCCGGTGAGCGTCACCATGCGATGCCGGTCGAGCAGCGCGTTGACCGTTTCGATCGCGCGTTCGCGATCGACAAAGCGGGTCAGCCGATGGGGAAGGTTGTGCCGCGGCTGGTCAGACGACTCGAGCGGCGGAAAGTCGCTCCGCAGGTCGGCGTGCAGCACCTGATACACTCGCTCCGCGCGCTCGAGATCTCTCAGCTGGTGCTCGCCGAGATCGAGGAATCCGGCACCTCCAGGCGCATCGTCCCCGATCAGGTCGCGGGTGGCTCCAGAAACCAACACCTGACCGCCGTGTCCGATTGAGACCAGCCGGGCGATCCGATTCAGATCACGACCGAAGTAATCTCCATCGCGGTGTTCGGGTTGACCGGTGTGCAGCGCCATCCGCACGCGGAGCGCGCTGCTCGTCTCAACGGAGGATTCGAGTCCCCGCTGAGCGTTGAGCGCAGCCGCCAATGCATTAGACGGTGTCGCGAACGCGATGCAGAAAGCGTCGCCGATCGTCTTGAAGATGTGCCCGTAGTGGGTTTCGACCGCGCGCCGCAGAATCGCATCGTGATCGGCGAGCGCTTTCTCCATGCCGACAGGGTCCTGCTCCCAAAGTCGGGTGCTGCCCTCGATGTCGGTAAAGAGGAAGGTGACTGTTCCGGTCGGCGGAGAGGTGTGCACCATCAATTTGAGTCAGACTCGGGTTAGCCGCTCAGCTGTCGAACAGGTGTTCCTGCGGGTTGTCGGCGCTGGGTGGCGAACCCGCGATCCCGAGGTGTGTGTAGGCGCGGGCGGTCGCCACTCGGCCACGCGGCGTGCGATGTAGAAACCCGCTCTGGATCAAGAACGGCTCGTGCACCTCCTCGAGCGTGTCGGCGTCCTCGCCGACCGCCACCGCCAGCGAGTTCACCCCCACCGGACCACCACCGAACTTCTCGATCAGCGCGTTCAAGATCCGGGTGTCCATCTCGTCGAGGCCGACGTCGTCGACGTCGAGCGCCTCCAGCGCGGCGCCCGCGATCTCACCGGTAATCCGACCGTCGCCCTTGACGAGTGCGAAGTCACGGCTCCACTTGAGCAGCCGATTGGCGACGCGCGCCGTACCCCTCGAACGCTCGGCGATGACGGCGATGCCGTTCGCATCGATCGCGACGTCGAGGATTCGGCCCGACCGCTCAACGATCTGCGCCAACTCCTCCGAAGTGTAGAAATCGAGTCGCGCGGCGTGCTCGAACCGGGAACGCAAAGGACCGGTCAGCAATCCGCGTTTGGTAGTCGCACCGACCAGCGTGAAGTGCTCGAGCGGCAGCGATACCGATCGCGCCGCCGGGCCCGAATCGATCAAGATGTCGAGTTGAAACTCCTCCATAGCCGGGTACAAGTACTCTTCGACGACCGTTCGCAGACGATGGATCTCGTCGATGAACAGGACGTCGCCGCGCTCGAGACCGGTCAGCAGACCGGCCAGATCGCCCGGTTTCTCGAGCACCGGGCCGCTGGTGACGCGGATCTTGCCGTCCAGCTCATGGGCCAGGATGTGGGCCAGCGTCGTCTTGCCGAGTCCCGGCGGACCGGAGAACAAGCAGTGACCCAGCGGTTCGCCACGTTGCTTGGCGGCTTCGATCGAGATCGCGAGGTTTTGTTTGAGCTTCTCCTGGCCCGCGAACTCGGCCAGCGTCCGCGGGCGGAGCGTCTGCTCGAACACTTCTTCCTCGGGTGCGGCCGGCTCGGGGCGCGTGGCGCTACCCGTCAGGTACGATCGAAACGGCTTATCGGCTTCTGCCATCGGCTACTCGTTTATCGTGGTCAGCGCGTGGCGCGTGATTTCAGGCGCCTCCGCGTCGGGGTGATCGTTGAGCGTGTGCTGCACCGCTCGCTCGGCAGCCGAGCGGCGGATCCCGAGTGCGATCAACGCTTTGACCGCATCCTGCCCCTCGGTCGTCAGCTCGATCGGCTCCTCGTCCACCTCGGACTCGGCCAGATCGGCGACCTTGTCCTTCAGCTCCAACACCATTCGCTCGGCGGTCTTTTTTCCCACCCCACTGATGCCGGTCAGCGTCGCCAGGTCCTGGCGTCGAACGGCGGTCACGAACCGCTCCGGAGTCAGCCGGGACAGCACGTGGAGCGCTAACCGCGGACCGATCCCGCTAACGCCGATCAGTGTCTCGAAGAGGCGCCGCTCGCGCGTAGTGGCAAAACCGTACAGCGTCAGCTCCTCGGCCCGCACGTGCAGATAAGTCACGACGCGCGCTGTGTCGCCCTCGGCGGGCATAGCTTCGTAGGTCGACAACGGGATCGCTACCCGGTACCCGACTCCACCGACATCGACAATCAACTCGTCGATCGCCTTGCTTACGAGTTCCCCACTCAACGATCCAATCATGTCGATTTCACCGCTGGGACGGTGTCCCGATGAAGATGGCACAGTGCCACCGCTAAGCTATCGGTGGCATCGGGCGGCAGTTCCGTCTCGCCCAACCCTAACAATGAGCTCACCATGTACGCGACCTGACTCTTGCTGGCACCGCCATTGCCGACAACCGATCGTTTGACCTGGCGCGGCGCATACTCGTGGATTGGCAGTTTCGAGCGCCTAGCAGCGAGCAGCAACACACCGCGCGTCTGACTCATAACCGCCAACGCCTTGACGTTTTGACCCAGGAACGCGTTTTCGATCGCGATCGCGGTCGGCGAGAACTCCTCGATCAGCGCTCGGAAACCATCGTCGATTGCGACCAATCGGTCGGCTAGTGATCCCTTACCGCCTCGAATCGTACCGCAGTCGATGCAGACCGTGGATCCGGCCCGCTGCTCGATCACGCCGTAACCGGTCACCGTGCTGCCCGGGTCGATGCCCAGAACTCGCACTGTCACCTCCCCTCAACTGGCGCGGGCCAAGATCTCCTCGTCGATGTCGAAGTTGGCCGCCACGCGCTGGATATCGTCGTCATCCTCAAGAGCGTCGAGGAGCTTGAGAAGCCTCTCTGCGTCACCGCCTTCCACGGCGACGGCGCTCTTGGCGATCATCGTCAGCTCGGCTTCCTCGCTCTCGATCCCAGCCTCGCGCAGAGCTTCCTGCACCGCATGCAGATCACTAAACGAGGTCATCACGCGGAAGTAGTCGCCATCGGAGATGACGTCTTCTGCGCCGGCCTCGATCGCCGGCAAAAAGACCGACTCTTCGTCGAACCTGGAGGCGTCGATCAAGATCTGGCCCTTCTGATCGAACATCCACGCCACCGAACCATCCTTCCCGAGGTTGCCCCCGTATTTGGTCAGTGTGTGACGCACCGAGGCAACGGTCCGTTTCTCGTTATCGGTCAGAGCCTCGATAAAAATCGCCACCCCGCCAGGCCCGTAAGCCTCGTAAGTGACGGGCACGTAGTTGACGCCAGGCAGTTCGCCGGTACCACGCTTGATCGCCCGATCGATGTTGTCGGCGGGCATGTTCTGCGCCTTGGCATTCTCGACCGCAGTGCGCAGACGAGGGTTCATGCTGGTATCACCCCCGCCATCCCGCGCTGCGACGGTGATTTCCTTGATCAGCCTGGAGAAGATCTTGCCGCGCTTTGCGTCAGCAGCGGCCTTTTTGCGCTTGATCGTGGACCATTTCGAGTGACCGGACATGTTCTTGAATATAGGGCGTAGTCACAGGTTCTCGCTGGTGGGATCACCCCTCGTGGCCGGTGCTCCACTTCGCGGAGCCTCCTCGAGACCTTTGGTCCCTGCGGGGTCTCCGCTCGTTCCCACACAAACGGCCACTCAGGGTGACCCCACCGACGACGGGCCGCGACCCCAACCATTGCGGCGGCGCATCGGGGACGAAAGATTCCGGTATGCGGCCGGCTCTCCTGGTACTCATCGCGCTCTCTGTAACCACACCGCTCGTCGCGCAAGAGGCAGACTCCCTTGTCGCGCGCCCGGTGGCACCGGTCGTCCGCAAGAACGTCTGTCCATTTGAATGCTGCGTATACCGAGAGTGGACGGCGATCGGAGAGATACCGGTGTATGCAGCGGAAGGCGACACGACGGTTGTCGCATTCACGATGAGTGACGACGAATTGTTCACCGCGATCGAGGGTAACGTGCACCTCGATCGATTGGGGCTCGTCGCGGTACATCGATCAGTAACTGACACCATCTACGACACCTACCACTACGAAGCGGGAGATACGCTCGTCGTGCTCGACTACCTGGGCGAAGGGTTTTTCACCGCCTGGCTGAGTGGACGGATGTTGGAAGTCGAGGCGTTTTGGATGTTCGAAGACCCCGACGAACATGGGACCGTTGAGGGTCCCGCATGGACCGTTGTCGCCGAGCCCGACCCGCATTGGTGGGTTCGCGTTCAGACCAAAGATGATCGCAACGGCTGGATCTACATGAACGAGGCTCGGGTGACGAACGCCGACGCGTGTGGCTGAAGTTCGAAATGGATTATTGCTGGCGGCTGGCACCACCCGAAGCGACCGTTTTGCGCGGGAGTGAGCGGAGACCCCACAGAGACCGAAGGTCTCGAGGAGGCTCCGCGAAACGGAGCGCCGGTCGCGCATGGTGGTACCAGCCGACGATCCTCTAATGCTAAGAACGACGCCCTTCCACACCCGCACCGGTCGGCTGTGCCAAGCGCAGAATTGGCGTCGCTGGGCCGGCTACGTCGTAGCCAGCTCGTACGAGCTCACCCACGAACGCGAATACCACGCGATCCGCAGCACGGCGGCTCTGATCGACGTGTCTCCGCTCTACAAGTACTCGGTGCGCGGGCCGGATGCCGGACGGTTGCTAAATCGCGTTATCACACGCGACGTCAACAAGTGTGCAGTCAATCAGGTGATGTACACTCCGTGGTGCGACGAGGACGGAAAGGTCATCGATGATGGCACGTTGTCGCGGTTGGGTGAAGAGACGTTTCGACTGACCGCCGCCGAGCCGAACTTGCGCTGGCTCCGCGATAACGCACTTGGGCTAAACGTGACGATCGACGACGTCACCGACTCGATCGCAGCGCTGGCATTACAGGGACCCAATTCACGCGAGATCCTAAAGCACGCTTCCAACGCCGAGCTGGACGAGCTGCGGTTCTTCGGATTGACGCCAGCGCGAGTGCAAGACGTGCCGGTCACGATCTCACGCACTGGATACACCGGCGATCTGGGCTACGAGGTTTGGGTCGACGCAGAGCGAGCGGTATCGCTTTGGGACACGCTCATGGCCACCGGCGAGTCGTACGGAGTCACCCCCGCCGGAATGCTGGCGCTCGACGTCGCGAGAATCGAAGCCGGTCTGTTGTTGAATCAAGTCGACTACATCCCCGCCAACAAGGCGCTCCTTGAGACGCGCAAGTCATCGCCATTCGAGCTCGGCCTGGGGTGGACAGTTGTGCTCGACAAGGATCACTTCGTCGGCCGAGCCGCGCTGCTCCAGGAACAGCGCCGGGGCCCGGCGTGGCGGTTCAGGGGTCTGGAAATCGAGTGGGAGTCGCTGGAGGATGTTTACGCCGAGTTTGGCCTCCCGCCCGAGCTTCCGACGATCGCCTGGCGAACGAGCGTGCCGGTGTACTCGAACACCAAGCAGATCGGCTATGCGACGAGCGGAGCCTGGTCACCGACGCTCAAGAAGTACGTCGCCTTGGCGCACCTCCGTGCGCAACACGCGGAACCGGGCACCGAGCTGACAATGGAGGTCACCGCCGAGCATCAGCGCAAGTCGGCGCTAGCCAGGGTCGTCACGACGCCGTTCTTCGACCCCGAACGAAAGCGAGCCTGATGGCTGCAAACCGCTACGACGCGGTGGTGATCGGCGGCGGCCACAACGGCCTGGTCGCCGCGGCCTACCTCGCACGGGCTGGGAAGAAAGTGTTAGTTCTCGAGCGGCGTCACCTGGTCGGCGGCGCTGCGGTCACAGAGGAGGTCTACCCCGGCTTCAAGTATTCGGTCTGCTCTTACGTGGTGAGCCTGCTCCGCCCCGAGATCATCCGCGAGCTAGACCTCTCCGCCCACGGGCTCGACCTCCTCCCGCTCGAGAGCACCGTCACGCCACTGCCAAACGGCGACTACCTAGCACGGTGGGCGGATCACGATCAGACCCGCCGCGAGCTCTACCGCCATTCACCCAGCGACGCCGAAGCGTACGATGAGTTTGGCACGTTGATGTACCACCTCGCCTTCGCGGTCAAACCAATCCTTTCGATGGTGCCACCCGATCCCACGTCGTTGAGCCCTGGTGATCTTCGGTCGCTACTAAAACTCACCAATCACTTTCGCGGGCTCGGCGAAGAGAAGCTGTACTCATTGATCAAGCTGATGACGATGAGCTCGGCCGACTATCTCGATGAGTGGTTCGAGACCGAGGCGCTGAAAGCGACGATGTCCGCCAGTGGCGTCATCGGCACTTTCCTCGGGCCACGCTCACCGGGAACCGCGTACGTACTGCTGCATCACTACATGGGAGAGATCGATGGCGCGTTCCGAGCGTGGGGTTTCGCCAAGGGCGGGACCGGCAGCGTGAGCGAGGCGATCGCCAGCGCAGCGCGAGGGTTGGGCGCCGAGATCCGGACCGAAGCATCGGTCGCGCGTGTCATCATCGAGAACGGTCGAGCGGCCGGCGTCGCACTGGAATCGGGCGAGGAGATCAGGGCCAACGCCGTGGTATCCGGAGTCGACCCCAGGCTCACGTTTCTCGGCCTGATCGAACCCGACGAGCTGCCGAGCGAGTTTGTCCGTGCAATCAAGCGGTTTAGGATTCGCGGATCGTCGGGCAAGGTGAACCTGGCATTGGATGCGCTCCCGAACCTGGCTTGCCTCCCCGGCGTCGGACCTCACCTGCGCGGCGCGGTGTCGATCAGCCCTAGCGTCGAGTACCTGGAGCGAGCCTATGACGACGCTAAGTACGGAGGCTTCTCACGCCATCCCTACATGGACATCGTAATCCCATCGATGATCGATCCCGACATGGCGCCACCGGGCAAGCACGTGATGTCGATTTTTGTCCAGTACGCGCCATACGAGCTGAATGGCGGCTGGAACGACGTGCGGCGCGAAAATTTTGGTGACGCCGTGATCGACACGCTGTCGGAATACATGCCGAACCTGAAAGACATCATCCTCCATCGCCAAGTCCTGACGCCGTGGGACATGGAGCGCGATTTCGGATTGACCGAGGGCAACATCTTCCATGGCGAGCTTTCGCTGCATCAGCTCTTTTTCATGCGACCGGCGGCGCCGTGGGCGGACTATCACACTCCGATCAAAGATTTCTATCAATGTGGATCGGGCACACACCCGGGTGGCGGGATATCCGGAGCCTCGGGACGGCTGGCTGCGTTGACGATGCTCGAGGATATGTGACGTGAGCCGACCTTACGACGCCATCATCGTCGGTGCCGGGCACAATGGGCTCACCACCGCGGCGCGCCTCGCCAAGGCGGGTTTACGCGTACTGGCGCTGGAGCGTCGCGACGCGGTCGGCGGCGCCCTGGTGACCGAGGAGATCCACCCCGGTTTCAAGGTCGATGCCGCATGCCACCAGATCGGGGTCTTGCATCCCGGCGTGGTCGGCGATCTCGATCAGGCGCTTGGGGTCACACCCGACATCGTGCGCTGCGACCCGGTCGTGTTTGCACCACTCATCGATGGCCGTCACCTACTCTTGTGGCGTGACCCGGCAACCACCACCGAGGCGATCGCGACGCTCTCGAAGAGTGACGCCGAGAAGTGGAGCTCGTTTGTCGAGTTGATCACCAAGGCTGCCGGTTTACTCGAGACGGCCTACGAACGAACCCCACCCGATCTGCTATCGGTCGATGCGAGTGATCTGTGGTCGCTGGTGCGCCTCGGAGGTCGGGCCCGCCGGCTCGGGAAGCGCGAGATGATGGAGGTGGCTCGGCTTCTGACCATGACCGTCGCCGAGCTGCTCGACGAGTGGTTCGAGAGCGATCTGCTCAAAGGAACACTCGGTGCCACGGGTATCACGGGCATGTTCCAGGGTCCGATGGCGGCCGGCACGGCGTACATGCTGCTCCACAATCACGTTGGCACGGAAAACGGCGCGGTCCGGTCCGTGGACCGGGTACGAGGCGGGGTCGGCGTTTTGTCACACGCGTTGCACGATCTCGCTCGGTCGTGTGGCGTGGAAATCAAGACCAACGCGTCGGTCACTCGGATCGTCGTCAAGAACGGCCGAGCGACCGGTGTGGTACTCGCCAACGGCGACGAAATAGAAACCAAGCGTGTCGTCTCGAACGCTGACCCGCGACGCACGTTTCTCGATCTCGTCGACCCGCTCGATCTCGCCCCGCGATTCGTGCGTCAGGTTCAGAACATCAAGTACCGGGGCGCCTGCGCCAAAGTGAACCTGGCGCTCGATACGCTTCCGCGCTTCACTGTTAGTGATGCGGCTCACCTCGGTGGTGTTGTATCGATCAGCCCGAGCCTCGATTATCTGGAGCGCGCGTACGACGACGCCAAGTACGGAGAGATCTCTCGGGAGCCGTATCTGGAGGCGGTCATCCCCTCGCTGGCCGACTCATCACTGGCGCCTCCCGGGAAACACGTTATGTCGATCCTCGTCCAGTACGCGCCCTATCATCTCAACGATGGCACGTGGGATGAGTCGAAAACCTCCGAGCTCGCCGATCGGACAGTGAAAACGTTGACTCAGTACGCGCCCGACCTCGAACAGATCGTGCTCGCTCGACAGGTCTTGAGCCCGCGCGATCTCGAAACCGATTTCGGCTTGACCGAAGGCAACATCTATCACGGTGAGATGACGCTCGATCAGCTCTTCATCATGCGTCCGGTCCCAGGTTGGGCCCGCTATCGCACGCCGATCGAGAACCTCTATCTGTGTGGCGCCGGTACGCACCCCGGCGGCGGCGTGACCGCAAGACCCGGTTACAACGCCGCCCGCGAAATCTTGAAGGACGTGAAACGCAAGTAGGGGTCGGGATCGACGCTGTCGACGGGTTCGAGGCTCCGCGAAGTGGAGCGCGGCCACAGGGGGCCGCCCAGATGATTGTCCATCGCCAAGGCACTCGATAGCCAGCTTGTGGCAATTTGAAGAGTCTCATCATTGAGATCATTTTTGAAGAGTTTTTCGTAAGTATTGCTGCAAAAGAAGGAGTAATCATGAACGAGCCAGAAGTCTGGACGTTTTTCTGGGGTTCCTACATGAATCTCGATGTGCTCAAGGAAGTGGACTACAAGCCTCGGACTTACGAGGTCGCTCGGTTGCCCGGATTTGACATCACAATTCGACCTTTGGCGAATATCGCACGTTCGGATCGACATACGGTCTATGGAATTCTTGCGCCGGGGACGCACGCTGAACTCGCGCGACTCTATGATCACGCCGAGAATGTGCTTGGAGGACGGTACCTGCCCGAGGCAGTGTTGGTCGAGACGAAATCCGGTGGATGGAAACCGGCGCTCACGTACATCGCCCCGCAGCTAAGCGGAGAACCCGCTGGGTCGGATTATGTCGAGCGGATCGTGAAACCGGCCAGGGAGTACGGTTTTCCAGCTTGGTATATCGATCGTTTGGAGTCGTTTCGACCCACAGGTTAGCGAGACGTCCATCACCACCGCATCCTGCAGCCACGAATTTCATCCACGACGGCGATCAAGCAGGACGCAGTATCCCCCCAGACGACAATTCCCTCCGGCAGGCTTAGTGCCTGATCCCAGCCCCCTCGCGTTCCTTCTCCGCCTCGGCGATCACTTTCTGCGCGATATCGTGCGGCACCTCTTCGTACCCGTGGAAGGCACGCGCGTGATCGCCCCGACCCTGAGTGATCGATCTCAGACTCGTCGAGTAGCGATACAGCTCGGCTTGCGGAACATGTGCGCTGATCTTCTGTTTTCCGTTTCCGCTCGGCTCCATTCCGAGCACTCTGCCTCGACGCTGATTCAGATCGCCGATCACGTCACCCAGGTACTCGTCCGGCGTCACAACCGTCACTTCCATGATCGGCTCGAGCAAAACGGCGTCGCAATTTCCGATCGCGTTCTGGAACGCCATCGAGCCAGCGACCTTGAACGCCATCTCGCTTGAATCAACCGAATGGTGCGAGCCATCGATCAGCTCGACCTGAAGGTCGACCACCGGGTAGCCGGCCAGCACACCCTTGCTCATCGTTTCTTGGATCCCTTTGTTCACCGCCGGGATGAACTTGTTGGGAATGACACCGCCGGTGATCTGATCCACGAACTCGTACCCCTCGCCGCGGCCCTTGGGGATCAGCCGCACCTTGCAGTCGCCGAACTGACCCCGGCCGCCGGTCTGTTTCTTGTAACGTCCCTGGGCCTCTCCGCGCCGCTTGATCGTTTCACGGTAGGCGATTTTTGGCTGCAGCATCTTCGCTTCGACGTGGAATTTGCGCTTCATGCGTTCGAGCACGACCTGTAGGTGCAGCTCACCCATCCCGCGGATGATCGTCTGACCGAGCTCCGGGTTGTAGGCATGGACGAACGTCGGATCTTCCTCGTGGAGCTTCGACAGCGCGCTCCCGATCTTTTCCTCCTCGCCTTCGTGCATCGGCTCGATCGCTACGGATATGACCGGCTTTGGAAAATCGATACCGCGAAGCAGAATCTGATCGTTACGGCTGCAGAACGAGTCTCCGGTGTGTGAATCCTTGAGCTTGGGAACGACCCCGATGTCACCGCTGTTGACGCTCTTGACCTCGGTTCGATCGCGGCCTTGCATGATGCCGACGTGCGCCAATCGCTCGTCGTGTTGTTGCGTCGAGTTGTAAACGTCCTGACCGCTCTTGACCTGACCGCTGAAGACGCGGAAGTAGGACAGCTCGCCAACATGCGGCTCTGTCGTGGTTTTGAAGACGAGCGCCGACAACGGCGCGCTGTTCTCGCGCGCCACGAACACTTTCTCGCTGTCGCCTGGACGGGTGGCCCGAATCTCCGGACGCTCGGCCGGGCTCGGGCATAGCTCCACGACCTCTTTGAGCAGCGAACGTACGCCCTTGAGCTGCTCGGGCGCGCCGCAGAAAACCGGGAACAGCTCCCCTCTTGCCATCCCCGCTTTCATCGCCCCCGTCACCTCATCGCGATTGAACTCCTCACCTTCGAGATAGCGCTCGATCAGCGTGTCGTCGGTCTCGGCGACCGTCTCGACCAATTCCCGTCGGTAGCGATCATAGTCGGCACGCACTTCATCCGGGATCTCCCCGATCTTCCGCTTCCCGGTCGCGCCATCCTCGTAGAGGTGCGCGTTCTCGTTGAACAGATTGCAGATGCCGTGAAAATCGGCGCCCTGTCCGATCGGGATCTCGACCGGAATGGCACGTGGGGACAATCCATCGCGAATCTGTCGATAGACCTTCTCAAAATCGGCATGCTCTTTGTCCATCATGTTGATGAAGATCAACCGCGGCAGCTTCTCGGCTTCGGCGTACTCCCACACGCGCTCGGTCCCGACCTCGACGCCAGCAACCGCGTTGACCACCAGGCACGCGCTGTCCGCCACTCGCAAACCGGACACGACCTCGCCGGCGAAGTCGAGATAACCGGGCGTGTCGATCAGGTTGACCTTGGTATCCATAAACTCGGCGTAAGCCATCGCCAGGCTGACTGATATCTGATGCTCCGTCTCGTCGGGGGTGAAGTCGGTCAGCGAAGTGCCATCCTCGACCGAACCCATGCGGGTGCAAGAGCCGGCCAACCACGCCATCGCGTTTACCAGCGTGGTTTTGCCCGACGCGCCGTGTCCAATCACGGCGAGATTCCTTATGCGTGCACTGTCATAAACGTCCACAACATCTCCTTTCTCTATGTTATCTCGCGCCTACATCTCTTCGGCTCGCCGAAGATCCTCGGTCACCTCGCCACCCGAATGCGCGCGTTCGGCGACGTACCAGAGCAGCCCCGCCAACCCACCAAACACGATCAACGAGACGGCCGTGCCGGCACCTTCGGTCACACCGGTGACCGCGGTCTGGAAGGCGCTGATCAGTGCCGACTGCTCACCAAAGAACACCAGGCCGGCGATGATGACGCCGACGAGAGCGGCCCCGGCGATCAACCCCGAAGCGAACAGCACGCCGTTTTCTCGCTTCTCGCGCAAGACATCGATCCGAGCGGCGTGACGCTTCTCGATCGCCAATCGGACGATACCACCGACCAAGATCGGCGACATGAGCGAGAGCGGCAGGTAGAGACCCACCGCTACCACCAGCGATGGCAACCCGACCATCTCGAACATCGCAGCCAAAAATATTCCCGCCACGACGAGCGCCCACGGCAAGTCGGCGTTGACCACGCCGTCGATCACCAGCGCCATCAGCGTCGCCTGCGGAGCCGGAAGCTCTTCCGAGCCGATCCCGATCCCGCCATGCAGCACCATCAAGACTGAACCCATTACGGTGGCCGCCGTCAGCACGCCGATCATCTCGCCGATCTGCTGGCGTCGCGGCGTCGCCCCGATCAGGAAGCCGGTCTTGAGGTCCTGTGACGTGTCGCCGGCGATCGCCGCGCTTATCGCGATGATCGCACCCACAAGCAGGATCGCCATGCGGGGATCGCCGACCGTGTTCTCGGTCCGGCCCAACGCGACGAACAACAGCGCGGTCAGCAGCAACGTGGCAATCGTCATGCCGCTGACCGGATTGGACGATGTGCCGACCAGCCCGACGATACGCGACGAGACGGTGACAAAGAAGAACGAGAAGATGACCATCAGGATCGCCCCGAGCGCTCCGGCGGGGGCGAACGAAGCCGGCAGGAGAGCCAGGATCAATGCGATCCCGAGCGCTCCAGCGATCACGGTCGTGAACGGGAGGTCCCTCTCGGTCCGCTTGATCGAACCTTGGTCGGTGCTTTCACGGATCCCGCGCATGCCCATCCGGAAAGAGCCTACGATCGTCGGCAGCGCGCGCACGAGCGTGATGATGCCGCCAAACGCGACCGCGCCCGCACCGACGTACCGGATGTAGCGATTCCAGATGTCGCCTGGTTCCATGTCGCGGATCAGCGCTTCGGTCTCGGGATAGAGCGGTGTGCCTGCGGACGCCCCGAAGGTCGCGATCAGCGGAATCAAGACGAGCCACGAAACGGCGCTTCCCATGAACAGGATCGCGGAGATCCGTGGTCCGATGATATAACCGACCCCGAGCAGCTCCGGAGTGGCGTCGATGCCGAACTCGGCTTTGGGATAGCCGCGGATCCGAAACGCCGGGTCGCCGCGCCAAAGCGAGAGCGCGTTGTTGTTTACGAAATACTGATAGACCGCCCCCACCCCGAGGCCGCTAAACAGAAGTCGCGCCTTGGCGCCACCTGTGTCGCCGGCGGCCAGCACCTCGGCGCACGCCGTCCCCTCCGGGTAGGGCAGCTTGCCGTGCTCGTCGCGGATCAGGTAACGGCGCAGCGGGATCATGAAGAGGACCCCCAACAATCCGCCGAGGGCGGCCAGCGTAAAGATCAGTAATTGACTGGGTGACAATCCGAAGATGAATAGCGCGGGCAGCGTGAAGATCACTCCGGCCGCCAGCGACTCCCCCGCCGAACCGACCGTCTGGACCATGTTGCCCTCGAGGATCGTACCGCCTTTAAGTGCGCGGAAGAACGCCACGCCCATGACCGCTGCCGGGATCGACGCGCTCACGGTCAGACCGACCTTGAGACCCAGGTACGCGTTGGCGGCGCCAAATACGACGCCAACGAGGATGCCGATGATCACCGCGCGCAGCGTGAACTCGCGCAGTGTAGCCTCGGCAGGCACATACGGTTGGTAGTCGCGGCCGGGGATCTCCTCGTAGGCCTCGGGCGGCAAACCCTTGCCTTGACGGGTCGTTGGTTCCGGCGTCGTGACGACGTCTTCGCTCATCGAGCCTCCCCGGATTGGGGTCTGTTGGAGCTCGAGCGGATGGCTGCCGCTCGCTTCCGAAGATGATCCACCTGGACGAGGATGTCGTCAGTCGGCGGCGGCGCAGCGCTAGCGCCGGCCCAACGGTACCGAATCCGGCCGGACTCGTCCACGACCAGGATCTGGGGCGTCACGTCGGCGCCAAAATCCGACCGGGAGCTGTCCCGGTCGGGAGGAACAACGATCGCGAACGACTGTGGCGGGCCGGCGGCAGCGGGATCAGCCCCCAGCCAGACGCCCACCAGTGCCCCGCCTCGGCGTCGCATCGCGATCGCCAACTCGCCAAGTCGACTGGCGTAGCCCGAGCAGCCGTCGCACGCCGGGTCCCATACGACGAGGACGAGCGGACGGCCGATCAAAGCGCCAGTAGCGAGTGGCGGACCGGTACGTCGCGGATAAGCGAAGTCAGGCAGCGGGTCACGGAGCGGTCCAGCCACCAACAGTTGCTGGCGCTCGTCTTCGATCCGGGCGCGCTCGGCGGTGCGTAGATCGTCGAGCCCTCGGAGCGAGCCGTGCCGCCGCCGGTAGACCGTCTCGAGCGGGGGCGTGGCCCGCTCTCCCACACCGCGAATCTCGGCGTCCAGGAGCGCGTCGATCGCGTCGTCCCACAGCCGGCGGGCAGCGTACACGCGTCCCAGGTGCAGGAAGTGCTCGGCGTAGCCAGTCGTCGTGCCGCGGCTGTTGATCTCGGCAACCGCCGACACGAGCGCGGCCTCCGCCTGCCTCAGGTCTTGGCGACGGAACGCGGCCCAGCCGAGCGTATCCAACAGTCGTCCCCGGTAGGTGCGAAAATACCGGCCTGGTGTCTCACCCTCTGGCAACAGCGCTGGATCCTCGAAATCGAGTCGGGCCAGCCATTGCTGCACTTG
Source organism: Gemmatimonadota bacterium (assembly GCA_041577935.1). Classification (GTDB taxonomy): domain Bacteria; phylum Gemmatimonadota; class Gemmatimonadetes; order JACCXV01; family JAHWKZ01; genus CAMYLR01. Next base: position 32,903 of record JBFGIA010000003.1, read on the forward strand.
CGTTTCGAGCAGTGATAGCTCGCTTGGTGGCAGTGAATCAGCGGCGGCGGCGAAAACGTTCGACAAGCTGTCGAGATCGAGCGCCAAGCGAACCGGTTCGGCAGGAACGACTTCAGGCTCGGGCTGTGGCCGGACACCGAGACACCCCGCACCGATCGCCACGCACACAATCCCCAACGGAATCCACCCCCTCATCAACCCGCTTGTCGATCCACGTGGGGTCAACAAGCTTTGGCGGTCATGCACGCGGCGATGTCCATTGTCAGATGGCGATTTCATCGAAGGACGGTGACGATAGCCGAGCCCACCGCCGGCGGCCAAACGTGAGACGCAAGACGACGCTGATCCTGCTCGCGGCTGCGCTCGTGCTGGCGGTCGCGCTCTGGCGCTATAGCACACGCGACTATCGACCTGTGTTCAGTCGCACCGCGGGGGAGCTCATTCAGGTCCGCGATTCAACCGGTTTCGGCCGCGCCGAAGACGGCAAGCAATTGACCGAGGTTACGTTGGTCAGCGACACCGGCCTCGAGGTGCGGGTGCGCGTTCGCGCCCTCGGCGAACGGACTGGTACACGCTACCCGGCCGCGCTGTTGGTTGGCGGGATGAGGAACGGTCGTATGACGGTCGACGTCCCGCTCGAGACCGAGAACCTGATCCTGGCCAGCGTCGACTACCCGTACAACGGTCCCATGTGGCCTAAGGGATGGCAGTGGATGCGGTATCTCATTCCTCTCCGACGCGGATTTCTGGAGACGCCGCCGGCGCTCCTGTTGGCGGCCCAATACCTGTACACCCGAGATGACGTGGACCCCGAACGGGTCTCGATCATCGGTGTCAGCCTCGGAGTCCCGTTCGCGACAGTTACGGCGGCGACCGACCGGAGGCTGGCCGGCGCCGCGCTGCTGCACGGCGGTGCCGACATTCGTCGCATGGCATACTACGCCTATGCCGATGCTGGACCCGCTTGGGTGATGAATGGTCTGGCGGTCGTCACGGCCTGGATGGTGGCGCCGCTCGAGCCCGCCAAGTACGCCGGCGAGATCGCACCGCGCCCGACATTGGTGGTAAACGCCACCGACGACCAGCGCGTCGACCCGCAGAGCGGCGATCGGCTTCAACGCGCGGTGCGCCAGCCAAAACGGGTCATCTGGCACGACAGCGGTCATGTGCACCGCTCTCAAACTGAGATCGTGGTCGAGCTTATGGAGATGACGCTCGACTGGATGGCCGCCAACGGGCTGCGATGAGGCCCTTTTCACGCGGGTTGACGCCAGACCGGGTAGACGGCGACATTCAGTGCACGTTCAGGCGCCTCCCCTGTGTGTTCCTGGACGACCCGGCTCGACGACGACTCTTTTTCCGAACTCGGACCCCGGAGGTCTCCCGCATGCGGTTTTTGAAGCTCTTTCCCGTTTTCGCGTTCGCAGCGCTGTTAACGATCGGCGCCTGTCAGCAGGCCGAAGACGCCGGCGACGCCATGGACGACGCGGCCGGTGAGGTTGAGGGAATGGCCGACGAGGCCATGGACGAGATGGAAGGCATGGCCGAAGAGGGCATGGACGAGATGGAAGGCATGGCTGACGAGGCCATGGACGAGATGGAAGGCATGGCTGACGACGCCATGGACGCTGCGAACCCGTGCAGTCCGGACGCAGACGCGGCTAACCCCTGCGCGGGCGAGTAAGAAACGCCAACGCGCAAACGCGCGATTATCGCGTAACGCTTCAAGCGGCCGTCCTAAATTGGGACGGCCGCTTTTTTCTAGCCCCAACACGAGATCGAGGCCAATGCCAAATATCGATACCATGCTGCAAGAGGAGCGGCGCTTCCCGCCGCCTCCCGAGTTCGCCGAGCGGGCTCATATCGGTTCGATCGAAGAGTACGAGCGCCTCTACCGGGAGTCGCTCGACGATCCGGAGACGTTCTGGGCCCGGATGGCCGCAGAGCTGGATTGGATCGAACCCTGGGAACGGGTTCTCGAGTGGAACCCACCGTATGCCCGCTGGTTCTCGGGCGCCAAGCTGAACGCTTCCGTCAACTGTCTCGATCGGCACCTCGGTGCGCGAAGTGACAAGGTCGCCATCCGCTGGGAAGGCGAGCCGCCGAACGAGCAACGCGAGTTGACCTATGCCGAGCTCCACGCCGCGGTCTGTCGCTTCGCTGCTGGACTCCATGAGTTAGGGCTCGAAACCGGCGACCGAGTGGCGATCTACATGCCGATGGTTCCCGAGCTGGTGATCGCGTGCCTCGCCTGCGCGCGACTGGGTCTGGTGCACTCGGTGATTTTCGCCGGCTTTAGTGCCGAGGCGATCAAAGACCGGGTCAACGACTCCGGGGTTCGGGCCATCATCACGTCGGATGGCGGATGGCGACGCGGCAAGGTGCTCGATCTAAAGGCCAACGTCGATCGTGCCGTCGCCGATTGCCCGTCGGTTGAACATGTAATCGTGCTGCGCCGCACCGGCACCGAGGTCGAATGGACCGAAGGCCGGGATCACTGGTGGAACGACGTCGTTCGGGATGCGCCGGCGAACTGCGAACCGGTGGCGTTGGACGCTGAACACCCGCTATTCATCCTCTACACCTCGGGCACGACCGGGAAGCCCAAAGGCATCCTCCATACGACCGGCGGCTACCTGCTCGGAGCCGCGCTAACCACCAAATACGTTTTCGATCTACGCGAAGATGACATCTACTGGTGCACGGCCGATGTCGGGTGGGTCACCGGCCACTCGTACATCGTGTACGGTCCGCTTGCGATGGGAGCGACGACGGTGATCTACGAGGGCGCCCCCGACTATCCCGAGCCGGATCGATTCTGGGACATCGTCGAGCGACACAACGTCACGATCTTCTACACCGCGCCGACTGCGATTCGCGCATTCATGAAGTGGGGCGACAAGTGGCCCGAGGGACACGACCTTTCGTCTTTGCGCCTGTTGGGTACCGTCGGTGAACCGATCAACCCCGAAGCGTGGATGTGGTACCACCGAATGATCGGCAACGAACAGTGTCCGATCGTCGACACCTGGTGGCAAACCGAGACCGGATCGATTCTGATCACACCGTTACCCGGCGCTACGGTGACCAAGCCCGGTTCGGCGACCAAGCCTTTCTTCGGCGTCGAGACCGATGTCGTCGACGAGGCCGGCGAGTCCGTCGGACCGGGAGCCGGTGGTCTCCTCGTGATCAAGCAGCCGTGGCCGTCGATGCTGCGAACGATCTATGGTGACGACGACCGGTACCGCGATCAGTACTGGTCGAAGTACGGGGATCGCAATTGGTATTTCACCGGCGATGGCGCACGCATCGATGAGGACGGCTATTTGTGGATCGTGGGGCGCGTCGACGACGTGTTGAACGTTGCCGGGCATCGATTGGGGACCGCTGAGGTCGAAAGCGCGCTAGTGGCCCACGACGCGGTCGTCGAGGCTGCTGTTGTAGGCCGTCCGGACGAGATCAAGGGCCAGGCGGTGGTCGCCTTCTGCACGCTCGAGCCAAACGCCGAGCCGACCGAGGCACTAAAGACCGAGCTCAAAGCGTTCGTCGGCGAACAGATCGGCGCGATCGCTCGACCGGCCGAGATCCGGTTCGCGGAGGCGGTCCCGAAAACCCGCAGCGGCAAGATCATGCGTCGGTTGCTAAAGGACATCGCCTCGGGCGCCGAGGAGGTCGGCGACACAACGACGCTCGAGGATTACTCGGTTCTGGCTGCGCTGCGCGAGTCCGACGAGAGCTAGCCGCCGCGCCGCGAAGCCAACACTTCGAGCGCCGCGTCGACGACCGCCGCGGGCCCCGGGTCGGTGAAGGGCTCCAGTCCGGACCGCGTTCGCCGCGGCCAATGGCGAGCCTCGGCGCCAGCGACCGCCACTCCGGGCAGGTGCTCCGCCGGGCCGTGAACGGCGGCGCTCGAGCGTCCAAAGACCGCTACCACGGGTGTCCCGACCAGCCCCGCGAGGTGCATCGGGCCGGTGTCCATCCCGATGAACAGGTCGCACCGGGAGAGCAGGTACGTGAGCTCTCGAACCGTCGTCGGGGGGATCAAGTGGGCGTCGCCCAGCGCATCGGCCAGCGCTTGGGCTTCTTCTTCCTCCGCCGGGCCCCAGCCGATCAGTAACGTGCCGCCGGAACGCTGTTTGATCTCGCGCAGCGCTGCTTCCAGCCGAGCCGGGTCCCATCGTTTGTGGCTGCCGCTCACGCTCGACCCGGGATAGCCCAACAACCAGGGTCGCGGTTGGTCGCTGATCGGCTCGAGGAACCGATCGACGCGCGATCTCTCCTGGGGATCAAACTCCAGAAGAGCGGCGACGACATCGGGCACGTCGAGCCATTCCACCAACGAGCGGTGTCGCAAGTGGCGGTTGACGTTTTTCCCTGGCGGGTAGCGTAGACCGTGGTACCACAGCCAGGCGAGGTTGCGCGCGTGCCCGGGACCCCAACCGACGCGAACCGCTCGGCCACCGGCGCCAACCGCCCAAACTGCGCCCTTCAACATCCCCTGGAAGTCGAGCACCAGATCGTAGCCCCGGGCACGCATCCGCGAGCGGAGTTTCCAGGGAGCACGCGACAGTATCTCCCTCCAGCGCCTGAACGGGACGACGAAGAGCTCGTCGATCTGGGGGTGACCGCGGAGCACATCGGCGGCTTTCGATTGGACGACCCAGTCGATCTCGGCGCCGGGAAACTTTTGCCGCAGGCCGTTCAGCATCGGCAGCACGCGTGCCACGTCACCGATCGAGCCCAGCCGGACGATCAGAATGCGGCGCGGGTCGGCGGGAAGCGTGCGAAGCATGGCGGAAAGGTACTTGGCGCCCTGAAGGACGTGTATCTTTGTGCGCAGGAGGCACTGCATGAACCAGCGCGAAACGGGAACGATCGAGGTTAAACGCGGTCTCGCCCAAATGCTCAAGGGCGGCGTCATCATGGACGTGACCACCGCCGAGATGGCAAAGATCGCCGAGCAGGCGGGTGCCGTCGCGGTGATGGCGCTCGAGCGTGTCCCGTCAGACATCCGCGCCGGCGGCGGCGTGGCCCGAATGGCACCGGTAACCAAGATCAAGGAGATCGTCGCCGGGGTGTCGATCCCGGTCATGGCCAAGTGCCGGATCGGTCATTTCGTCGAGGCCCAGATCGAGGAAGCGCTGGGCGTTGACTATCTCGACGAGTCCGAAGTGCTGACGCCGGCTGACGAGGCGCACCACATCGACAAGCATGAGTTCACGATCCCGTTCGTATGCGGGGCCCGTGACTTGGGCGAGGCGTTGCGCCGAATCGGCGAAGGCGCGGCCATGATCCGCACCAAGGGTGAACCGGGGACCGGCAACATCGTCGAGGCGGTGCGCCATCTGCGACTGATCCGGGCCCAGATCAGGGACCTCGCAACGCGTCCGACCGAGGAACTGTTAGTGGCCGCCAAGGAGCTGCGCGCACCGCTCGATCTCGTTGAGGAGACCGCGCGCACCGAGCGGTTGCCGGTGGTCAACTTCGCCGCCGGCGGGGTCGCGACGCCGGCCGACGCGGCGCTCATGATGCAGCTCGGCGCCGATGGTGTGTTCGTGGGCTCGGGCATCTTCAAGTCCGAAAACCCTGCTGCGTACGCGCGTGCGATCGTGCTCGCGACGACCCACTACGACGATCCCGACATCCTGGCCCGCGTATCCGAGGAGCTGGGCACCGACGCGGCCATGGTGGGGCTCGAGCGGTTGACCGAAGAAGAGCTCATGCAGACCCGCTCGACTTGAGCCGCCGCCCCGCGATCGGTGTGCTTGGCGTCCAGGGCGATGTCTCCGAGCACATAGCGGCGGTCGAGCGAGCCGGCGGCGCCGCGCGCAAGATCAAACACCCCGACGAATTGACCGACGTCGCCGGCCTGATTCTCCCGGGTGGCGAGTCGACGACCCATCGTCGCTTGCTCGACTACGAGGATCTGCTGTCGGCGATCGCCGACCGGTACCGCGAGGGGATGGCGGTCTTTGGTACGTGCGCCGGGGCGATCCTGTTGGCGACCGAAGTCCGCGGCGCGCCCACACCCCACCTCTCGCTGGTCGATATCACCGTCAGGCGAAACGCGTTCGGTCGTCAGCGCGAATCGTTCGTCACCAATCTCGATGTCGCTGGGTTGGACGGCGGGCCGCTACGGGCGGTGTTTATTCGCGCACCGATTATCGAGCGTGTGGGTCCGGGGATCGATGTATTGGCGACGGTCGACGAAGAGATCGTTCTCGCCGAGAGCGACCGCGCGCTCGTCGCCGCGTTCCACCCCGAGCTCACTGCCGATGATCGATTGCACAGGCGATTCCTGGGAAAAACCACCGCCAACGAGCTAGCGAGCTAACATCCCCGCCTGAGGGGCCAAGCACCTACAGCGCGGGGGACTTATCCCCACAGACATCCTGCAGCTTGTCCGGTTACGATAAGGGCGAGTGGGTCGAACCGATTCCGGGCGCCCGGAACCCTCGCGGTCACCCTTCGAGACCACACATCAATAAAGCGACTCGAAGCGGCACCTCCCGGCAGGAATCGATGGCAGCACAGAACCTGGAGTACCCGGCCGGTCTGTCAGCCAATTACGACGCCGCGCTCGACGCAGCAGGTCCGGAGAATGTCGCGGCGTAGAACGTCGGCATGGTGGCCCGGCACGAGGTTGCGGCCGTCAAGCCCGCGGAACGCGCCCACTATCGCTGATACAGACGCCGCTGTTCAATCGACGAGGTGCCCCACCGTGGGGATGCGAATTATGCTGACTTACTTGCTCGCTTTGACGCTGCCAGTTGCAGCAACTGCGCTGCTATATGCCCGATACGAGTATCGCAAGCGAGGCAAATTAACGTTTTTCGGGCTGGCGCTGCTTTGTGCGATGTTATTCGTCCCGAATCTGGTGATTGAATTCGCGACTACATATGCGATGCCAAGCACATTGCTGGATGGCATGGGTGTCCTGGTTGGTATTGTCGGTATCGTCTTATGCCTGCGTGGCGTCATCGCGTTTCGCTCTCTGCCCAAGGTTCTCTGTTTAGATCCGGGCGAGCTTGCGGAGGCCGGGGCATACCGTTGGAGCAGGAACCCGCAATACGTCGGCTGGTTTCTTTTCCTACTGGGTTTCGCTCTCAATGACTGGTCGTTGTGGTGTCTTGGGGCGTTACTCGTTGTTCTGATCAGCCTGCACTTTCTTGTATTGATAGAAGAGGAGCATCTGCGCCGTATTTTTGGCGCACAATACGTCGAGTTTTGCCGTCGAACGCCACGCTATCTGGGTTGGGGGCCTTTGAGGTTGACGAGGTCATGAACGTTTTCTTCTATGGTCTTTTCATGGATGAAGACCTGCTCGCCGGTCACCGTCGAATTCGCGGACGGAAGTAATGCCGAAGCCAGTTGCTACAGGAGCAAAAAATTCGAACCCTTCAGCGTTCACCCCGCCCCTCGGAGCAAACCGGAGGGCGGATTCTCATCACTCAAGCGTCAACAGCTCTCGCCGGCGAGAAACCAGCACCGCGTCTGCGCGCTGGTCTTGAAGAACTCGAGCAACATCGCGCCGACCTTTTGCTCGCCCAAAGGTGACGGATGCGTGCCGTCGCCGACAAAGTCTTCGCGCACCCAGATCAAACCGTCGGCGCGCGGGTTCTCGCCGTCAGCCCAGAGATACGGCCCCCACGCCAGCCACGGTGTGCCAAAATTGAGACTAAGGTCGCCGGCCTCGGCGTCGATGACTCCGGTTCGCGACTGCGTGATCTGGGCTTCGATGAGCCACTTGACCGCAAAGCCGGTCTCGAACGCGTACGGCTCGGGGTTGAGCGTCGTGGTGGCGTAGCCGGCGTATGTTCGGCTCGAGACAAGCACCTGTTGCAGGTTCGGGTAGTGGACCATGAGGGCGCGCACGATGTCGCCCAAGCTCGCTTCGAGCTGTAACGCATCCGCGTCAGCGGCTGGCAACGAAACGGTCGGCCGCGGGTTGGCTTGCTTGATCCACGCGATTTGAACTTGTGCCTCGGTCAACCCCAACGGCGCCAATCGCTGGTCCCGAACGCGATCGTAGACCGGATCGTCGGGCGAGTCCCAATCGGTGGCCGGGTGACCGCCGACCGCACCGTCGACCAGCACGAGGTGCTCGTGATCGACCGCCGGGTCGGCCAGCGCCTGTCCGACGAAGCTCCACGGGGCGCAGTCGGTGACCCGCCCGCGGCAGAACTCGCGTGTCGTGTTCGACATGCCGACCGACAACAACGCGTACACGCCGTCCGGGCTGGGATCGCCGTTCTGGTCAAGTGGCTGGATCTGGGCCGCCCGATCCCTCCCCACCGCGGCGTGGTCACCGGGCACGGTGTTGGCGCCGCCCGGGTAGAGCCCACCGAGAAACCCCTCGTACGTCGCCGCCGTCAGCTCGGTGAGCGGCACGGCGACATCGGCGTCGGGGAGATCGCCCGGGGAGGGCGCGTCCGTCACCTCAGGTGTCGTGACACCGTTGCACGCGATCGCGACGGCGATTCCGGTAAACAACTGTAAGCGCATCCCACCTCCGAAACGAAAAGGTCACGTCGTTCGTGGTTGGGACGCGCGTCAGCGGCTCGGCATTAAGCGTCCTCGCGGATCAGGCTGGCGTGGATCATGGCGCTCCACTGCGGCGCGGTAATAAAGATGTCGCCCCACCCGGGGTAATCATCGAACGTCTCCTCGGCCTGGATCGCCTCGAGGGTCTTGCCGGCCTCAACGTGGCCGCGGACGATCGCTGTCGTCTCGGTCAGCATGGTGTGGAAGCGACGCAAGTCTTCGATGTCGGCGACCGGTCCATGACCTGGAATGATCCGAACGTTCTCCGGGATCCGATCGAGCACCGCGGCGACGT
>JBFGIA010000004.1:0-40235 GCA_041577935.1 Gemmatimonadota bacterium
GCACCAGTAGATCGCTGTCCCGTCCTGGACCGAGAACCGCTTCATCTCCTCGCCCGATGCACCGATGTAGACCGTCCCATCCGTCAACACCCCATCGACGTCGAAGGCGAGAGCCCGGATCCGCCCGAGATCTGCGTTCACGCTGGCACGCCCTGCCGCGACACCTCATGCAGCGCCAGGAGCGTCTCCATCAGCCCTGCGAACGACTCGAGTGGCCATTGAGATGCTGCATCACACTTTGCCGACGGGGGATCGGGGTGCGTCTCGAGAAACACGCCATCGACGCCAGCCGCAACCGCGGCGCGCGCCAACAGCGCTACGAACTCGCGCTCGCCACCAGACTCTCCTCCGGCGGCTGACGGCAGCTGCACTGAGTGTGTGGCATCAAAGACAACCGGCGCCCCAATAGCGCGCATGCGACCCAGCGATCGCATATCGACCACCAGATTATGGTAGCCAAACGTCGTCCCGCGCTCGGTCACAATAACCTGGTCGTTTCCAGTCGCGGTGACTTTCTCGACTGCCAGCTTCATGTCGTCCGGCGCCAAAAACTGCCCTTTCTTCAGATTGACCACCCGACCGGTTTCGGCAATCGCTCGGATCAAGAAAGTCTGTCTCGATAGGAACGCGGGCACCTGGATCATGTCCGCAACTCGTGCTGTCGGATCCACCTCTTCGATCGAATGAACGTCGGTCAACACGGGTAAACCGGTGGTCTTCTTGACTTCTGCCAACAGTTCCAGACCCCGCGACAAACCGGGGCCGACGTACGCCTGGGACGATGATCGATTGGCCTTTAGATATGAAGATTTAAAAACCAACGGTAGATCGAGCCGGTCGGCAACCGACTTGAGCTCGCGTGCGGTCTTGAGCGCCATCTCCCGGCTCTCCAGCACGTCGGGACCAGCCAGAACAAAGAGACTCCCATCACCAAGCGAGTGTGGTCCGCAGACGACGGGCCGGCATGGCGCCAGGGGGGACGACATCACGTCGTTACTTCTTGCCGCTCGCCTCGCTCAATCACAGTCGTCTCCTCAGATCCGCGAAGTTCGCGGTGTTCCACGGCCGCGCGCACGAAATCTCGAAACAGCGGATGGGGTCGCAGCGGGCGCGACTTGACGTCTGGATGAAACTGGCAGCCTATGAACCACGGATGACCCGGCAGCTCGATCACCTCGACCAACCGGCCATCCGGCGACGTGCCGCTCAGCTTCAATCCGTGCGAACTCAAAACCTCGCGATACTCGTTATTAACTTCGTAGCGGTGGCGATGTCGCTCGTCTATCTGGTCGGTCTGGTAAATCTGACGCACCAGGCTCCCCTCTTCGAGCGCACACGGATACGCTCCGAGTCGCATCGTCCCACCTTTGTCTTCGATGTCAATCTGGTCCGGCATCAGCGCGATGACCGGGTGTTCCGCATCCGGGTCGAACTCTGACGACGTCGCGTCGTCTAGTTGACAGACGTGTCGTGCAAACTCGATCGTAGCACATTGCATACCGAGGCAGATGCCAAAGAACGGCATTTGGGTTCGACGAGCATACTCGATCGCCCGAATCATGCCCTCGATCGCACGCTCTCCAAAGCCCGGTGGTACGAGTAAGCCGTCGACATCGCCCAGCTTCGACTCCGCGTTGTCGGCGGTCACATCCTCGGCGTTGACCCACCGAATTCGCACCTCGACATCGTTCGCTATCCCACCGTGGACGAGGGCTTCTTCGATCGACTTGTATGAGTCGCGCAAGTCCACGTATTTGCCACAGATCGCGATCTTGAGCTCGGTCTCAGCGTGGTAGATCTGATCGACCATGCGTCGCCAATCGTCGAGGTTTGGTTCTGGTCGATTGAGACCCAGCCGGTCGACCACCAATCGATCAACCCCATACTCATGAAGTGCGAGCGGAGCCTGATAGATGGATGCTACATCGCGAGCCGGTATCACTGCCTCGACTGATACATTGCAAAACAGCGCGATCTTGCGCCGCATCTCGGTCGTTAGCGGCGCATCGCATCGTGCCAGCAGGATGTCGGGTTGGATTCCAATCGCCCGGAGCTCGCGCACCGAGTGCTGGGTCGGCTTGGTCTTGAGCTCTTCGGCGGCTTTGATGTAAGGCACCAAGGTAACGTGCACGAAACAGACGTTTTGCGGCCCCGCTTCGAGCCGAAACTGGCGAATCGCCTCCAGGAACGGCTGGCTCTCGATATCACCCACGGTGCCGCCGATCTCGGTGATCACCACATCGATGTCCGGTTCCTGCTCGGGCAGCCAGGTGATCGCCCGTTTGATCTCATCCGTGATGTGCGGAATGACCTGAACAGTCGCGCCCAGATAGTCGCCGCGACGCTCCTTGGCGATCACACTCTGATAGATCCGTCCAGTCGTAACGTTGTTGGCCTGGGAAAGCGATCGATCGATGAAGCGCTCGTAATGACCAAGGTCGAGGTCGGTTTCAGCACCGTCATCGGTGACAAACACCTCGCCGTGCTGGAACGGGCTCATGGTGCCCGGGTCGACATTGATGTAGGGATCGAATTTCTGGATCGTAACCGAGAGCCCGCGCGCTTTGAGGAGCATCCCCAGCGATGCGGCAGCGATACCCTTGCCGAGCGAGGACACGACCCCCCCGGTCACGAAGACGTATTTCGTGGGGTCGCGATCGGGCATCAGCGCACCAGTGTTGTTTGGTCCAGGTAAACGTGAAATCTAAGGCGAGATACGTTTCGCGTCGAGGCGTTTCAGCACAGCCTCCACGCGCTCCAAATCAGCCGGTGTGTCCACGCCGATGGCCGCCGTTTCGACTTCGAGGCACCGGATCACCAACCCCAGCTCGAGCGCACGGAGCTGTTCGAGCTTATGCCTCAATTCCGACTTCGACGGTGGTGCGGCGACGAAGCGATCGAAGGCGCTCCGTCGGTAGGCGTAGAGACCTACATGAACCCGAGATACCTCGCTCTCTGTTGCCGGCTCGCGCTGGAAGCCGAGCGCGCACCCATCCTCACCGATCACCGCCTTGACCAGGTGCGGATCGTCGGCCCGCTCCGCGTCCCGGATCGGCCGCACCAGCGTCGCGATATCGACCCGCAGATCCACATCCAGCGCTCGAACGGCAGCATCAATCGCGGTCGGCTCGAGGAGCGGTTCGTCCGCCTGCACGTTGACAATGACGGTAGCCCTGGCGGCCACCGGATCCAGCTCGAGCAAATGCGCGATGCGGTCGCTGCCCGAAGCCGCCTCACGCTCACTGATCACCGCCACAGCTCCAGCCGTCTCAGCCGCCTCTGCGATCGCCGGACTGTCGGTAATCACCCTCACCTCGTCGATTGTCGCCGCTCGATCGGCCAACTCAACCACCCACGCGATCATCGGGCGGCCCGCAATCTCTGCCAGGGCCTTCGCGGGAAACCGAGTCGCCCCGTAGCGCGCTGGAATGGCAGCTAGAACCAAGGCGAGATTACGCCGTAGAACGCCCATTCCTCGGAGTCGACGCTGTAGGCCACAAACGCGCCCAGATACTTGACCGGTCCGTGAAACGCAACGCCTCCGCCGACGCCGACGTTGGAGCTGAACGAGTCGCCGGGAAACCACGCATCGCCGATATCGAACAGACCGACGGCGTAGAAGCGCTGAAAGCGCTCAATCGGATTCGGGAGAGCCAGATGGTAGCGGACGTTGGCGATGAGGATCCGGTCGCCGGTCAGCCGCTCCGAGAGGGCCGATGTGCCAACCATGGTACGGCGGCCGCCGAGCCGATAGATGAACTGCGGTTCCAAGCTGTCGCCACCCCCCAACCGCCCACCGGTGACAACGCGCACCGCCGCGAAAGACCCTCCCCCCGTCGGCAAGTACCCGCGCGTCTCGGCCTGCGCCCAATCAAACTCAAAATCGCCGCCAAACCCCCAGTGATTGTATTGCAGGTCCGCGTATATGCCGCGTGTCGGGAACCGAGGCGAGTCGCGCCCGTCAAGGGTGAGCCGGGCGCCCAATGCGCGGCCATCCCCGGGCGCGATGGGCGGATTGATTCGCCAATCCTGATCGTTGCCAAAAACCGCGAAGGGGGTCTTGGTCTCGAGGCTGTCAAAGTCGTCGTCCCGCCAACGAATGCGGAAGCGCAGCTCTGGCATCAGAGACATCGACACCCACGCTTCGTAACCCTGTCGTTCGAAGTACAACCTGTCGTCGTCGGCAAAGAACAGCGACCGCAGCGAGTTGCCCAGATTGGATCGGTGCCACCGCTGGTTGGTATCGGTAATCGAGTACGTCCGCACACCGATCTCGGCACGTTCACTCAACTCACGAGCGAGCTCAACCTCCCAACCCACATCACCGCGAGCGGTGCGAAGTAGCGGGCCTCCAGCGAGCCTCGTACGCGGCCATTCGGGACGTTGCCGGAGCCCAACCGCCAGGCTGAACGCCAAACCGTCGACACCGGTGTATTGACGTGGGACGAAGCCCAAAAAGCCCTTGGGTTCGATCGGAAACGGGCGCTCTGGCTCGACGTAGGCGATCCGGAGATTGCCGTCGAGATCGGTGATTACCTCGAGCGGGGCGTCCCGCACCCATTCCTCACCGTCCCTAACCGTGGCCAGCGTGGACCCGAAGAGCGCGCCACCGAGCACCGTCAACCGACCTTCAACCACCGCTCCCGGTCGGACGTACACCTGGCTATCGATCGCCGTCACGTCGCCGGTTACGCGACCCTCGAGAATCACCGTGCCGCCGACTTGGACGAGCGCCCCCTCGCGTGTCAGACCTCGCGGTACAAAGACGCTATCGGCGATCGAGACAGGATCGACGCCGTCCAGCGTGCTGTCGATGCGCGCACGGACCGCGGTCGGAATCTCGGGATCGACCGTGATGACCGGCTGCTGGGCCAACACATCCGAAGCGGTCGCCGCCAGCCAGAGCCCGGCGGCCAAGAGGGTCTGTCGACCAGGTCTCACGCCCGAGGGTGGTACCGGCGGTGCTCGGCCCTCAGATAAGGAGGATCGATATGCGTATAGATCTGGGTCGTCGTTATATCGGCGTGACCAAGCATCTCCTGAACTGCCCTCAAGTCGGCGCCACGATCGAGCAAATGGGTGGCAAAGGTATGGCGAAACGTGTGTGGTGTGACATTCTTGTCGATCCGGGCCCGTCGAACGTAACGCCGAACGATCTTCCACGCGCCCATCCGCGACAACGGGCGACCTCGGAAGTTCAGGAACAACACGCCCTGGGTTTCTGCACCCTTCAGCGAGACCCGTTCTTCTTCGATGTATCGAACCAGCGCCTCGATCGCACGACCCCCGATCGGCACGACACGCGCTTTCTCGCCCTTGGGACCGGTCAACTCGACGCCGACGCTGGCATCACGGCGCCGCACACGGCGGCGAACGGGGACGAGTCGAACCGTGCGCTCGGCCCAGTCGCATTCCTCGAGCTGGACGGCGATCAACTCCGAAATCCGAACCCCGGTACCGTACAGGAACTCGAGCATCGCTCGGTCACGTAACGGAAAGGGTTCTTTACCACCCACAGCATCGATGATCTGTTCGACCTCCTCGAGGCTCAGCACGGTAGGCAGCCGTCGACCGCGTCGAGGTGCATCGATCGCCTCCGTCGGATCGGTCGCCAATCCTCCCTCGCTAGCTACGAATGCATAGAATCCGCGCAGCGCCGTCAATCTGCGCGAAACCGTCGAGGCCTTCATGTGTTGCCGATCGAGCTCGGTCAGGTAGGCTCGCACCGTGTCCCGCTCTTCTGGGTCCCTGCCGCTCTCGGACGCGAACGACTGGTAGCGCTCGATGTCAGCTCGATAGGCGTCGATGGTCCGCTTCGCCAAACCCTTCTCCAGCAACAGGTACTCCGTGTATCGCTCGAGAGCGCGCTTCATATCATAGGAACGGGTTTGTCGCCCGTTCGTGGCCGATCGTCGTCGGGCCCATATGCCCCGAGTAGACATGCGTCTCGTCTGGGAGCACGAGCAGTTTCTTCTTGATGCAATCGACCAACAAGTCGTAAGAACCGCCAGGGAAGTCAGTCCGACCGATCGAACCGGCGAACAAGGCATCCCCGGTGAACACGATGCCGTCGTCGACAAAGTGATAGCATACGCTCCCCGGCGCATGCCCCGGCGTATGGTAGATCTGAATCTTGCGGCCGAGGAGCTTCAGCTCATCGGCTTCTGTCACGGCAAGGGTTTCGACCGGTGCCGTAATCGGGATGCCTGCCAACGCAGAGAGGTTCTCCTCGGCGCTGAGCAACATTGGTCGCGCGTCTGGATGCAAATAAACCGAGGCCCCCGTCGCCGCCACAATCTCCGGTAGCGCCGCAATGTGATCGGCGTGCGCGTGGGTTTGCAGAATCGCCGTCAGCTCCAGGTCGTGTTCTTCGAGTTCCCGCAACAGATGCGGCGCCTCGGCACCGGCGTCGACCAGCAGAGCCTCGCCCGGCGCCACGTCCCACACCAAATAGGCGTTGGACTGAAACGGCCCAACCGCGTACTGACGAACGGTCAACACGCTGGATCCGCTTCGGCGTCACGGCGACGATCGAGCGCTCGCGCCGCAGCACCCGCCACGACCGGATCTCTGTCGGCCGTAGCCAGTTCCAGCGCCGAGGCCGAACCGAGCCCGGTGTTTCCAGCCACGATCGCGGCGTTGCGCGCCAAGCCTCCGCGCCGTGTGCGCTCGATGGCGGAATCGCCAAAACGGCCGACAAAATCATCATCGGTCATCCCGACCACACCATCCAGATCGGTCGGCCACGCTTGGTGCCGAGGCTCGAACCTCGGCTCACGGGCGGTTGGGGCATCATGATTCCAGGGACACACGTCCTGGCAGATATCACAACCGAAGAGCCAGTTCCCGATCCCCTCTTCCTCCTCCGCAGACAGCTCATCCCGGTGCTCGATCGTCTGGTATGCGATGCAGCGCGTCGAGTCCAGCACGTACGGTGCGACGAGCGCGCCGGTCGGACAAGCTTCAAGGCAGCGAGTGCAGGTGCCACAATGATCGACTCCGATCGTGTCGGGCACGAGCTCGGCCGCAACCACCAGCTCGCCCAGGAACAAGAACGATCCCAGGCTGACATTGATCAGGTTGGTGTTCTTGCCGCGCCAGCCCAAACCCGCGCGCTCGGCCCAGTACTTGTCCATGACCGGTGCCGAGTCAGTAAAAGCTCGGCCGTCAAAGCTCGCATCGAGTGCTTTCCCATGAGCCAGAAGCGCATGCAGCTTGTCCTTGAGAACTCGATGGTAGTCCTCGCCCCACGCGTAAGTGGCAACCGCTACGCCGTCCGGCTGTGGACCGTCGCCCGCTTGGCGATACAGCAAACCGACACACACGACCGAACGGCACCCGGGGACCAGCTGACGCGGGTCAACCCGCTTCTCGAAGTGATTGGCCATCCAGGCCATGCTTGCGTGATGACCCCGATTCAGCCACTCGGCAAGAAGAGAGGCTTCCTTGACGCGGTCGGCCCGAGCGATGCCCACAACATCGAAACCAAGCTCCAGCGCGTGGGACTTGACCGCCGCGGTCAGCGCCTCAGGTGTCACTCGAGCGCCGCTTTCACGCGCTCAGCGAGGGCCACCGAAAACCCGGGAATCTTCGCGATCTCCTCGGCTGGTACGTGGCGCAATTGATCGACCGACTGAAAGTGATGCAGCAATGCGGCTCTCCGCTTGGGACCGATTCCGGGGACTTCGTCGAGCTCGCTTCCGATCAGGCGCCGACTGTGGAGCTTGCGGTGGTACGAAACAGCGAAGCGGTGCGCCTCGTTTCGAATATGCTGCATCGTCTGCAGACCTCGCGATCGGCGCGGCAACCACACGGGTTGTTTGCGTTCGGGCAGGTAGATCTCCTCCTCGCGCTTCGCCAAACCGGCAACGTCGAGATCGGGCAGCGCGCCGAGCTCCTCCAATACACCGCGGGCTGCATTGAGCTGCCCTTTCCCCCCATCGATCAAAAGCAGGTCCGGTAACGGCTCGTCGTGATCCAGGAGACCACGGAAGTATCTCTCTACCACCTCCGCCATCATCGCAAAATCGTCCTGTCCCTCGGCGTATTTGACCCGGAAGCGGCGGTATCCCGCTTTTCGAGGCGCTCCATTGAAGAACGTTACCACCGACCCAACGCTGTCTTCACCGTGGATCGTCGAGATGTCCACGCAGGCGATACGGCGTGGGGTTCGTGCCAACCCCAAACTGTCCTTCAACTCCACCACCGCCTCTGATGCGCGCTCGGTCTCGTTTTGCTCCCTCAGCCGGCGCTCCTCGAGCTGATAGCGGGCGTTGCGAACCGCCAGCTTGACTTGCTTCGCCTTTTCGCCGCGTTGGGGCACGTGAATCTCGACGGCGTGGCCAGCCTGTTGGCGGATCGCGATCTCGACCAGCGACCGGTCGTCGAAGTCGAATGGCGCCAATAACTCGCGCGGAAAGCGATCAGCTCTCAAATAGTACCGGGTAAGAAACAGCGATAGCGCCTCGCCATCGCTAGCGCTGGCCACGTTGCCCAGCACGTGGTGCTCCTTCCCCATGACTCGCCCATCGCGTACCCGCAGGATCACACCGCAGGCTTCATTCTGATCCCGTGCCAGGCCTACGATGTCGCGGTCATCACCCGACAGACCCGCTACGCGCTGACGCTCGCTGATCTCATGCAGTGCGTCGAGCTGACGCCGGTAGCCGGCGGCACGTTCGAACTGCAACCGCTCAGCCGCCTTCAACATGCGTGTTTCCAATCGGCTCGCGGCGGTTTGCGTATCGCCTTCGAGAAATGCAACCACGTCATGGATCATCGAGCGATACTCGTCCGTGGACACATACTCAACGCATGGCGCGTCGCAGCGATCGATGTGGTAATCAAGACAGGGTCTGGACGGGCGCTCGCGAAGAAGGTCATAGCGACACGAGCGTACCGGAAAGAGCTCTTTTACGAACGCCAGATTGCGTCTCAGCAGCTTCACATGCGTGTAGGGTCCGAAGTACCTGCCGCCGTCATCGACGACGCGACGCGTGACGAACACTCGAGGAAAGTCCTCCTGCAGCGTGACCTTGATGTACGGATACGATTTGTCATCTCGAAGCAGGATGTTGAAGCGCGGATTGTGTTCTTTTATCAGGTTCGATTCGAGAAGCAGCGCCTCGACATCGCTGTCGGTGACCAGATAATCGATGTCCGTGGCGTAGCGCATTAGCACACGCGTCTTGTCGGGCAGAACTCCGGGCGCTTGTAAATAGGACCGGACGCGGCCACGCAAATCGGCCGCCTTGCCGACGTAGAGAACCGCTCCAACTTTGTCCTTGAACAGGTACACCCCGGGCTTGCGGGGCAACCGGGCGATCTTCTCGCTCAACCGACTCATAGCTATGAAAGTTACGCCGGCCGCAGCTCACCGGCTCTTGCACCTTCGACGCTTCTCAAGGCCAGCTCATCAGAAAGCTAAGCCTTCTGAAGTACCGGACTCTCTGCCAAGTAGATCAACTGCGAGTCACGACCGATCTCGGTCATGTCGGCGGGATTGACGACATGATCACCGGTGTTCGCGTCTCTGAGCCCAATGACCAGCGCGCCGGAGGATCGCTTGACGTGTTGCACGACGTCGCCAAACGATGCCGGAACCTGGATATCAGTGGGTAGCGGAGCGACGAAAATACTGTGGGCGCCAATCGTCGCGACCTGACTCATGATCGACGCCGTCCCAGGCATTGCCACCGCATGGGACAGAAGCGAGAAACCCAACCGGGTTGTCTCGATCACTTCGTTGGCACCCGCCGACATCGCGTGGCCGACGTTTTCGCTCTCGAGGATTTCGGCTGCGACGTACAGTGGTTCACGCCGTGGATGGGACTGCTGACGGGCCAGCAAGTAGGAACGAATCGTAAACGCCGTCAGAATTGTCACCGCATCCACCTGTTGCGGAGGTATGTCCCGCCGAGCGACCAGTATCGCCGCTCGGGCGTGTGTCAGGCGCACCTTGTCGAGCTCGCTCTCCTTCGTCGGGTCGCCGTTTACCCAGAGAAAATCGGGCGGTAGGTCTTCTGGCCGAATGCCTTCGCTGAAAAGTACGAGCGCGGCCTGCGAGGGGTTGAACTCCTGCCGTAGTGAGTCTAGCAGGACCCGGGCGCCAGCATCGTAACCACAGACAACAACATGACCGCTGTAATCGATCACTCGAAAAAGCTCCCTCCGAATCCTCACTACAACGCCTACCAAGGTGTTGCCAACAATCCCAGCAAACAAGGCTAGGTTCAATAGCCCGACGATCATTAGTACTCCCCCGATCATCCGGCCCAATGTCGTGACCGGCGTGATATCGCCGAACCCCACCGTCGTGACAGTCACGAGGGCCCACCATATACCATCTCCAAGAGAATCAACTGTGGGATTCAAATCGCGCTCGACGAGCGTCAGCGTCGAACCCCCCAGCACAACTGTTACGCCGAGCGCAGCCAGGGCGAATGTGAACAACAACGAGTTTTCGCGAAACGCTCGCCCGAGCCCACCGAACGGGCGGCTATATCGAAAGAGTTCTGCCGTCCGAATCAACCGCAGCAATCGCAGTATGCGCAACCCACGCAAGGCAGGCACCAGCGCTGCCACGGTAACGATATCGATAATGATCACGGGCCTTGAGCAGAAGCGGAGGCGACCCAACACATGCGCCCGGGCTTGGCCCATGAGAGAGCGATCGAAGATCTTCAATTCCCGTGGCCGGTATGAACCGACCCTGAGCACCAGCTCGATCGCGAACAACGTCAGAATGCCGCGGTCGAGGTTGGCCAGCCAGCCGGAACGCACCTCGGCATCGGCCATCAACTCGATAACCAGCGTTACAATCGACAAGATTATGAGCCCCCATACCCCCGTCTGGACGACGCGGTAGACGCGGGTCCGAGGCTCGTGAAATGCAGCGTGGATGGACCCCACTCTCAACCCCGCTGACCGAACAACTGGTCCAGCGCGACGACCCGCAAGATCGCCGCGACAGCCAAATAGACCGCCGCTACGCCGACATAGAGCGCGAGTGAGGCGCCGATTCGCTCCGCGAGCTGCCATGCCGACCATCGATTCATGATCGAAAGATACGGCATCACGCCGACCAGCCCGGCGACGATCGCCGCGCTAAACATCCGCGTCACCGCGCGCCAGGTTTCAGAGTCGAACAGCCTGCCCCAACTCCGCCTGAGCAGAACGCCAAGTGTGACCGCGTTTGCTGTGGCGGCCAACGCTGTCGCCAAGCCGATACCGGGCAGTCCGATGGTCCAGGCCAAACCGATGCCCAGGGCCGCATTCAAGATCAACGCTCCTACCGCAACCCGGACCGGAGTTCGCGTGTCCTGAAAAGCGTAGAATGTGGTTGCGAGCAGCCGCACGGAACCGTACGCGACGAGCCCGGCCGCATAGGCCGCGAGCACCCAGGTGACGGCGTTCGTATCGTCGGTGACAAATCGCCCGCGTTCAAACACCAAGCTGACCGCCGGCCGGCCAAACGCGACCAGCCCAACACTCGCCGGCAGCATCAAGAACATCATCCGCCGCCACGAGCTGGCGAGTTCGCTTCGGACAACTTCGATCGACTGCCCCACCGAGTCGTGCGCCAAGGTCGGCAGCGCAACTTGGGCGATCGCTACACCGAAAAGCGATAAAGGCAACAAGTAGAGGCGTTGCGCGTAAGCCAGCGTGGCCACCCCAGCGTCGGTAAGAAACGAGGCGATCTGGATGTCGATGAGCGTTGACAACTGCGCCACTCCGGTGCCGATCATCATCGGCGCGAATAGCGCCACCACTCGCCGTACCGCGGGCTCGCGCCAGCCCGTGCGCGGTCGCAGCGTACCCAAAACAGCGCGAGTAGTCGGTAATTGCACCAACAGCTGGACGAGGCTGCCGGCCACGACACCCCAAGCCAATATGTAAATCGGCTCCATCTCCACTCGACCCACAAAGGCGATGAGCGCACCCGCCGAAATCGCCGACCAGAACAGCGGCGCAAAGTTGGGCCAGAAGAAGCGACCGTTGACATGTAGGATCCCCATGCACCAGGCACCGGCAACCAGGAACGCAACGGTCGGGAACAGGATTCGAATCAGTCGTTCGACGAGCGCTCGCAGCTCGGGGTCAAACCCCGGTGCAACCACCCACGCCAGCGCCGGTGCGGCGGCCATCCCGGCCAGGGTGATCAATCCAACCGTCAGTAGCAGCAGCCCGAGCACGCTCTGCGCAACCCGTCTCGCCTCGCCCTGATCCGCGGCTCGCATGCGCTCCGCCAGGACCGGGATCAAGGATGCCGACAAGTTCCCCTCGCCGAGCAGAACACGGACTAAGTTTGGGAGCTTGTAGGCTGCTACGAACGCCGAGTAGGTCGCAGCGCGCCCGAAGAAGTAAGCGATTACCTGTTCACGAACGAGCCCGAATAGGCGGCTCACGCCGATCCCGAACATCACGATCATCGTGGCGCGGCCAGAAGATGGACGGCGGATCGGAGCAGCTGCGCCGGGGCGCGAGCTCGTCACCTCGGACGAGTCACGCGCCGGCGTCGTGCGCCAGCCGGCTGGCGATCAACGCAAACTCCCGCGCCAGCCGGCGCCGGTCGACAGGCGTCAGCGTCGGGTCGGCGGGATAGCGCCCAACGTACTCCACGAGAAGCTCGCGCTCTTCGTGGTTGAGATCGATTGAAGAATCGTTCAACCACCGCATCGCGAGCTCCAGCTTGGTCGACTCAGGGGTCATTACCAACGCAAGATAGCGGACATGTGCCGCACTCGACAGCGGTTGAATCCTGGTCGTGGGTGCAGCCCGCGGGCTTCTCTGGTACTCCACGGCTGCACCTTTGGCGTAATCGCCGTCTCGCTAAGTAATTGAACCACAAGCACTTGACAATCTAGGCACGAGCATTGCTTAGGGCCATGGTGAAGGCAGTCAAACAACACTACTCAAACAAAGAGGAAGATATGAGCGAGCATTCAGAAGATGATGCGCCGACTCGACCTCACGCGCTAATGCTCTAGGTTCTGCCGCCAGCATGAGCTCCGTATCCGATGCCCAAGCCGAGTGCTTTGAGCTGGCCCGCACCCATTATGAGAACTTCCCTGTCCGGTCGGTGCTGCTGAAGCGAGCCGAGCGCGAGGACCTGGCAGCGATCTACGCATTCTGTCGCACGACTGACGATCTCGGCGACGAGTTCGCCGGCGACCGCGTTGCAGCCCTCGATGCGTGGGAGACGGCCGTGACGTCCGCGCTGGCCGGTCAACCACCAGCCGATGAACCCATTCTGGTCGCGCTGAGCCGGACCGCCGGCCGACGTGAGTTACGACCCGACCTTTTTTTGAGGATCGTCGAGGCCAATCGTCGCGACCAAACCGTGCACAGCTACGCTGACGCGGATGCGTTGCTCGAGTACTGCAGCTACAGCGCTACGCCCGTCGGTCGGATGGTCCTGGCAGTTATCGATCATGAGCAGGCAAAGGAACCGCTGTCGGACGCGACATGCATCGGGCTTCAGCTGGCGAACTTCTGGCAGGACTTGAGGCGCGACTGGGACCGGGGCCGTTGCTACCTACCGCTCGACGCTTGCACTCGGCACGCGGTGGAGCCCAGCGTGGAACTCAGTCGTGCCACCGCCTCGCCTGCGCTCATCGATCTGGTAAAGGAGCAAGTGGAAGCCGCGCGCCAATGGCTGCAGAAAGGGTGGTCGTTGGCTGACTCGCTTCCCGTCCGGTGGCGGCCGATCGTCCGCGGTTTTACGCGCGGCGGATGGGCGATCTGCGACGCGATCGAAGCTCGCGGGTTTGATACCTTGCGTGATCGACCGGTCGTTTCCCGCAAAGCGCAGACAGCCATCATCGCCAGCGAAATGCTTCGCGCCCCGCGTCGCAGCGTTCGACTCAACTCAAAACGCTCGTGAGCGCGACATCCGTGACACCGATGGTGGCCGCCGGGTACGAAGCGTGTGAGGCCGACACGCGACGATGGGCGCACAATTTTGGACTTGGCATTCGACTCTTGCCGCCCAAGCGGCGGCGCGCACTTTCGGCCGTTTACTGGTTTAGCCAGCGCGCGGATCAAGCTGTTGATAGCGATGGTACGCGGGAGGAGAAAGAGGAGCGCCTCGAAGAGCTGCGCGTTGCGCTGGAGCGGTCGGTGACCGGCGAGCCACCCGACCCGCAGTGGGCCGCGCTCGCCCATACGACCGACAGATTCGAGGTCCCACCCGAGCTGTACCGGAAGCTCCTCGATGGCGTCGCCAGCGATCTCGACCCGCGCACGTTCGACGATTGGGAGGCGGTGCTCCGCTACTGCTACAGCGTGGCCAGCGTAGTCGGCCTGATCGCGCTCAGGATCTTTGGTGGTACTGGTCGCGAGTCGGCCACCGCAGCTGAGGAGCTAGGATACGCACTCCAGCTCACCAACATTCTGCGCGACGTGCGCGACGATGCCGGTAACGGCCGATGGTATCTGCCGCTTGAGGAAACCGATCGGTTTGGCGTCACTGCTGCCGCTGTCGCCCGGGGTTGTGCGGAATCCGGATTCGACGCGCTTATACACTCCGTTGCCGAGCGGACCCGGCAATACTACAACGCCGGACCACGGCTGTATCGGCGTCTACCGCGGTCGACCCGTGCCTGTCCGGCGGCTCTGGTCGGTGTCTACCGCGGTTTACTCGAGCGGATCGCGGCCGATCCCAAGTCCACGCTTCGCGGCGAAGTACGTCTCGCGGGCACATCGAAGCTTCGATCTGGTCTGGGGTCCGCAGTGACGGCGATGTTCTCTTGAATCGAACTCCGCATGATCAATTGTCGGTCGTGGTTGTGGGTGGCGGTCTGGCCGGCATGGCCTCGGCATTGAAGCTCGCGCAGGCCGGATACCGTGTGACGCTGCTCGAGCAGAGACCGTTTCTCGGTGGCCGTGCGTACTCGTTTGAGGACCCGGACACCGGCGCCGAGATTGACAACGGTCAGCATATTCTAGTCGGTGCTTGCACCCGTCTGCGCGCCTTTCTCGATGCGATTGGCGCTCCGGCGAGCGCGTTTGTGCGCCAGCCCCGGCTCGGTGTCACAATCCTGGATCCAGACGGCCGCCAAGCCACGTTGACAGCCGCACCGGTTCCAGCCCCGCTCCACATGGCGGCGGCCGTTCTTCGTTATCGACACCTCGATCTTCGCCAACGGGCAAGCGTTGCACGGGATGCGCGCGCGTTGGCCAATCTCGACAACGACGGGTATGCAGATCTCGAGAGTACTCCGTTTGGTGATTGGCTCTCAGCGCGTGGGGCGGCGGCGGCTTCAATCGAGCGTTTCTGGGATCCGCTGGTGCGACCCGCGCTCAACGTGGTCGCCAACGAGGCCAATATCCCGCTAACTGCCTTTTTCGTTCGCAAAGCGCTGTGGGCAGGCCCTCATGGCGGCGCCGTCTGGTTACCGTCGGTTGGACTTACGCGGGCGATCGGCGCGCCGGGCCATCAAGCACTCGAGCGAGTGGGCGTCGTCGTCAGACTCAGTACTCGGGTCGACACGGTCGAGGTCGGAAACCGCGGCATCGCCGGCGTGCGGTTACGAGATGGCGAGCGCCTCGAGACGATGAACGTCGTGTGCGCGATCCCGCCCGAGGCGTTGGAACGGATCCTCCCCGTCAGCGCTCGTCCACCGACGGGATACACTGGAATCGGGAGCAGCGCGATCGTAAACGTCTATCTGTGGTACGACCGGCCCATCACGGATCTAGATTTTGCCGGCACATTCGGGTCTGACCTGCAATGGATATTCAACCGCTCGCAGCTCCTGGGGGCTCAAGCAGCGGGACATTGTCTCGGGGTGTCGCTGAGCGCCGCCGACGAGTGGGTCGACATGCCAAAGGACGCCGTCGCGCAGCGCTGCGATCGAGCCATCGAGCGCATGTTTCCGACTCGCCACGGCGCCGAGCTCATCCGCTCAGCCGTTGTAAAGGAGCCCCGGGCGACATTCCGCGCCGGGCCAAACGTGGCTCGCTGCCGACCGGGTCCAATCGGTGCGATTGACGGTTTGTACTTGGCTGGCGACTGGACCGATACAGGTTGGCCGGCCACAATGGAGGGTGCGGTCCGCAGCGGGGAGACCGCGGCAGAGGCGATGTTGGTGCAACAACGCTCGGCCACGCAGGCGGCGCTGATCCGGTGAGGCTCGCGACGACTATCTGTGAAACGCTTCGCGCTCAGCGCCCAATAACTTGCTCGCGCGCTCGGCATCAGAAACCGCCAGGATCAATCGACCACGACCGCTTGCCACCGCCGCATAGGCGTACTTGATGTCGACATCGCCGTGCAACAACTGCTCTGCCAATCTGGCGAGCGCGCCAGGCGCGTCATCAAGCTCGAGCTCGATTACGCTGCTCGTGTACGTGCGGTAGTTGTTTTGCTCCAACACCTGGAGCGCAGTTTCGTGGTCGCTGACGATCGTGTGCACGATACCATAGTCGGTACCACTCGGGACCATCATCGCCCGGATATTCACGCTCTCGGCCGCGAGCACTTTGCACAGCGCACCGAGACTGCCCGGCTCGTTCTCGATGAAGATCGAGATTTGGTCGACAATCTGCATTTGGACGAATATAAAGGCCGGCATTACTGTCGCCACGCTTGGTAGAGACTTGATGACGTTGTTGATCCCCTTATTCCCTGGAGGTGCCCCATGCTCGGCTACGGCCTCGGTCTTCTCGGGTTACTGTTCATCGGACTTATCGTGGTCGTCGCCGGGTGGGTGATTCTCACATATAACGGCCTTGTCACGCTTCGCAATCAGCTCGAGAACGCGTGGTCACAGATCGACGTCCAGCTCAAGCGCCGCTACGACTTGATCCCGAATCTTGTGGAAGCAGTCAAGGACTACATGGAGTACGAGCAGGACGTGCTCACCAAGGTCACCGAAGCGAGGGCCCAGGCGGTCTCCGCGCAAGGACCGGCCCAGCAAGCACAGGCCGACAACATGCTGACCCGTGCGTTGCGGTCGCTGTTTGCGGTGGTCGAGAATTATCCCGAGCTCAAGGCCAACGAGAACGTGTTGAAGCTTCAAGAGGAGCTGACCAGCACCGAGAATCGCATCTCGTTCTCGCGTCAGTTCTACAATGATACTGTAATGAGATTCAATACTCGGCTTCAGACGTTTCCCACCAATCTGATCGCCGGGATACTGGGCTTTACCGCTCGTGAGTTCTTCGAGACCGGCGAGGACGCTGAGCGCGAGCCGGTAAAAGTCGACCTCCGCTAGATCGAGTCTGGATCCCGCCGGCCACGCGCGATGGAGAGCCGCGGCCTCTACGGAGAGATCAAAGCCAACCGCCGCCGTTCGTGGTTTTTGGCGGCCACCATCGGCCTATTGCTGGCGTTGCTCGGAGCGACGCTAGGTGCTGTCTGGGGCGATCCGCTTACAGGCTTAATCACCGCTTGGGCCGTGGCCGTCGTTTTCCTGACGATCACTTGGTACGGCGGTGCTCAAATGACGCTCGCCGCCAGCGACGCGCGGCCCGCTGATCCCGAGCGCGATCGCATGCTGATCAATATCGTCGATGAGATGTCGCTGGCGTCGGGCCTGCCGCGACCCGACATCTTCGTCATCGACGATACGGCACCCAACGCGTTTGCAACCGGCCGCGACCCTCAACACGCAGCGATAGCGGTGACCCGCGGGCTGTACCAGAAACTCGACCGTGATGAGCTACAAGGCGTGATCGCCCACGAGCTTTCCCACATTCGCAATCACGACATCCGCTACACGACGCTGGTCGCGGTGAGCGTAGGCGCAATCGCACTGCTGGCCGATTTGGCGCTCCGTCACATGTGGTGGGGCGGCGGACCGAGGCGCGCACGCAACACGGGAGCTGGGGCGATCATGGTCGTAGTGGCACTATTGGTGGCGATTCTGGCGCCGATCTCGGCGCGGTTGCTACAAGCCGCCGTCTCCCGTCGGCGGGAGACGTTGGCCGACCTCAGCGGCGCGGAGATGACCCGCTACCCCGAGGCATTGGCACGCGCT
This sequence comes from Gemmatimonadota bacterium, assembly GCA_041577935.1. Classification (GTDB taxonomy): domain Bacteria; phylum Gemmatimonadota; class Gemmatimonadetes; order JACCXV01; family JAHWKZ01; genus CAMYLR01. Next base: position 17,985 of record JBFGIA010000004.1, read on the forward strand.
CTCGAGAAGATCGCCGGCGATCCAGAGGTGCTCGAAGTGGCAAACCGGGCTACCGCGCCGCTGTACATAGTCGACCCCATCAAGGAGTTCGAAAAACGCGCTCGGGGACTTCTGAGGACCCATCCTCCGACCGAGGAGCGAGTTGCGCGGTTGCGGTCGCTTGTTCTACCTGACCGGCGCCCAGGGCCGAGCTGACGACTACCCCGAGTTGGCCGATCCCACCTCACGCTCGTCGACGTCCAAGATCGCCTCGACGTTGCCAACCGCAAAAACCCGATCGGCGGCTCGTAGCTCGCAGTACGCTTCGAGGTACTCGCGACCGTCATAGAAGTGAATGTTGAACGGTCGTACGACTCGCTCGGTCGTCTCGCCCGTTGTGCGGGCCGTGTACCGAATACCGATCCGTGAGGCGGAATCGACGGCGTCTCGCAACCGAGCCAAGATCTCGGGGTCGGTTTCGGGCGCTGGCTCGAGCAGCTCGGCGTACTTCGCGAACATCGGTCCCCCGCCGGCAGCGAGCTTTGCCTCGAGCCTCGCTAGTACGCCCTCATCCGGGGCAGATGCGCGGGCCTCAGCCACCAACTGTCTCAACCGCGATCGTTCGCGCTCGGTGAGCTCCATCCAATCCCTCCTCGGTAGGCGCCGGGAGTATAGGCGAGGGTCGGAGCGCGATCCACTGGAATGCTTTTGCCCGATCGAGTCCGGTGCCCTATATTGCGCGCGCCGCCGCCGGCTCCACAGGTGCGGCGGGTATATAGTCGCAAGTGACTGCCCAATTATCACTTACGACTTTCATTTGAACCGTTTTCTCGTTTGTTTCTCGGAGGTTCCCCATGGGTTCCAATGGGAGTTTCTCGGTTAGCCGTATGCTCAAGAATTTATTTGGACGGGGAGAGGCCCTGGCCGAGCAGGGCTCCGTCAAGTGGTTCGACGCACAAAAAGGATTTGGGTTCATCGAGCGTCCTGACGGCAGCGACATTTTCGTTCACTACAGCGATATCGTCGGGAGCGGTTTTCGGACGCTGACCGAAGGTCAAGAAGTACAGTTTCAAGTCAGTAAGAGCTCCAAGGGACCGCAGGCTGTCAAGGTGCAGCGCGTAGAAGAGCGGTAACGCAGAGGCTCTTTCAATCTCAAGCGGCCGGTTGCGTTGGTTTCGTGACCGGCCGCTTTTTGTAGGCTGTTACCGTTCCATCTCCACCCAACGAACGAGGTCGGCGAGCGTCGGCCGACCATCTCGTCGCCAACCGAGCGGCGGCCGCTGCATTGCCCCGAGCACCGAAATGCGCTCTACGCCAGCCATCGACAACTGGCGCGCAATGTCACCAAACAGCTGGCCACGAGCCGCGACACCCACAGTAGCGATCAACCCCCTGCATTCATCACATAGCTGAATCGAATCATCCACACCGTCGACGGGTACGAGCGCAAGAAACCGCGGCACTGGGGGCACTGACGGCGGCTCTGCCTGGCCGCGCGCGACTACCGTCCACGGAGCATTGAGATCACCTGACCACCGACTGGAAAGCCCAGCCGATATTTCGACATCCATGAGCGATCGCCATTCGCCGAATGCCGCCTGCTCGCTTATGCTCGCGTCGCGTCTTGGCGGGGCCGGCCAACGGTCGACGCAAGCCTCCAGCAGCGGTTCGACGAGCGACGCCAATTCGTCAGAGGATCCCTCGACGAACGCCGCTACCGGAGAAAGGCACCCCATTTGACCCGCAAACGCCGTGTCTTCTGCCAGGGCGTTGATCACTCGACCGCGATTCGCTGTCAATGCTTCGCGCGTGACCAAAGCTGCCGACAACCGTGGGCCGTGAACGATCACGTGGGTAGCCGGGTTGACGCACGATCGCAATCGCCGCACCGTGTCTTCGCGACCGGTCGCGATCACGGTGGTAGCGGCCCTCAGCACAGCCTCCCGTCCACCGGGTGAATCAGGCCAGGCGCCAACCACGATCGCCGCACCGAGTTCGGGGTCGTCATCCGCTATGGACGCCACGAATCGCGAAGTCAGGTCATCGGTCTCAGACGCCGGCTTGAGCCACACCGGCGCCTTGACCAATAGGGCTGACATGATATCGGTAATCGGAGTGGTTGGAACACCATGCGCCGCCACCGCCACGACCAACTCCGGACCGACTGCAACCCGCGAGCTAGAATCGTTGGCCACGAACCCGTCCAACACTCGCGCATCGCCCAACTCGCCAATCACCCAGGCTTCGAGAGAGTCACCGGTCCAGCCGCTGAACGCAGCGTCCAGCACTTCGACGATCGACAGCCTCGGCACCTGGTAGTGGACCGCCAACGCTTCGATCGCCGCACGCCGCACTGACCAATCATCATCGCGCCATTTGGCGCAAACGGCTGCCAAACGGTCTATGATCTCACTTGCTGGCCGCGCCTTGAGACGCTCACCAGCAGCGACAAGACCCGCGACTCGATCGTCCGCAGCGCTCCTCACCGCTGCTCGAGCCACAACTCGGCCGCCAGTGAGCACCCACGCGCCTCAGCATTAGGCTCGCGTCCGCACAACAGGACGCCGCCATCGGCGGTGCGCTGACCCACGTCGCTCGTCTGAACGGCAACCGCACTGGCGCGGTTGGCGAGATCGAAGTGGACGAGGGCTCCGACCCCGCCGGTTTCTAGCTCGGCTCCGGTCTCGGCGTCAATGACCATCACCCGCGCCCACGGGGGAACACGGAACCCCAATCGAGGATGATCGCGATCCTCGACAACCTCGGTTCGCAACCGCTCGTCATAATACTGAGTCGACAACTCGGTCATCCCGTACTCTTCCACCTGGTAGTCCGCGGGCACACCGAGTCGGGCTGCGATCGCGTTCCCGATCGCGTCGGGATCGGTTTTCCGAAGCGCGCCTTTGAACCCACCGGTAACCATCGTGCGGCTGCCCGCGGGCAGCTGGCGTCGATCTGATCCGAGTGCCGCCAACGCGTTGTGGAACGCCAAGGCGGCACCGGCCACCAAAACCGGCTCGCCTATCTCCTCGGCATCATCGAGCGCAGCTATCAGCTCCTCCAACCGCAAACCTCCCGACGACGATCCTGACAAGAAGAAAGCGCTCCCCGGATCGCCAAACACCTCTCGGTAGACGGCAAACATGTGGACCAGCGAAGAGTCGGGGGCTTCGGCCGGTGAAGGCGAGAGAAACAAACACCGAATTCGTTTCCGATCCGGAAATAGAAAGCGCCGCGCGGAAGAAATGATCGCTGCGTTGTACAAAGCCAAGGTGTCAAACCGGTGCACCCCGGGCGTTCGCTGGACGGTGCCAGAAGTGCGAAAAGCGGCCGCCTCGCGCTGTTCGGGGAAAGTCGCCCATCGTCCGACCTTGAACGCGCCGGTTGGCACCGGGGGAATCTGCTTCCAACCAGCAACATCGCGCGAAGCGCTGACACCACGCAGCGCACAGAACTGACGATAGACCGGATTGAAGCGAAACTGATGCGCGAAGACATCCCGCGCCAACTGATCGAACCCAGACGCGTCGATCGGGTCCATCCAACCGCTTCCGACCGCATGCAGTATCTCGGCGTCGAGCCGCTCAGCCTCTTCCTGGCGAGCCTTCTCGCGCGGCGGGGGCGCGGCCGCGCGGGTCACGCTAGACCCCCCGCGCCGACGGCGACCAGATGAACTTGTGAATCTGCAATTGAACGCGCACCGGCAAGCCGTCGGCAAGCACCCATTCGGAAAGCAATCGCGGATCGAGCTCGTCATGCGACGGCGACAACAATACGCAATGGCGCGCAGTCAAATCATGCTCGCCAATCACGCCCCGTGCCCAGTCGTAGTCAGCACGATCACAAACCACGAACTTGATCTCGTCGTCACTGTCTAGATGCTGCAAGTTTTGCCAACGGTTGTTTGCGACCATCCCGCTACCCGGGGTCTTGAAGTCCATGATGATCCTGACCCCGTCGGGAACGTGCTCGATTGGCCACGCGCCGCTCGTCTCGAGCAACACCTCGTAGCCGTCTGCCAGCAATCGTTCTAGGAGTTGCGTAGTCTCGCGCTGGATCAACGGCTCACCGCCGGTCACCTCCACCAACCGGCAGCGATAGGCAGCGACCTCTTCCAGGATCTCGTCGATCGAGCGTTCCGACCCGCGATAGAACGCATACTCGGTATCGCAATACGTGCAGCGGAGATTGCAGTAGGTGAGGCGCACGAACACACAGGGGCGACCGGCTTGGGTGGATTCGCCCTGAATGGAATAAAAGATCTCGTTGACCTTGAGCGCCACGTGGGAAATCTATCGGTCGTCCGGCGCGACAACCATATCGGGCTGCGGTTCAGTCGAGAAACTCGAATCGGTATCGCTTGAGAACCCGTTCCGCGACCATCCGACCCAGCGTGAAAGCGCGATGGACAGCCTGGGGGCTGAACTCGAGCGGATCGAGCGTCCGCAGAATGTGATTCTCAGCCGCCACGTCAGGATCTGGTGTGATTCGGATCCGCGTGTTGTCGATCCGCGCGACCTCGTGAAAGGCTGTGCGTAGCTGAGCCAGAGCATCCGGGCTGCATTCGGATCTTTCAAGCAGCTCGCGAGCGGTTTCGTAAAGTCGTCGGAAATCGCGGTGCATCCGGATAACATTCTCCTGCTTAGAGTCCCGACTGTGTGCCGACTTCTGATAATGCATTTCGCCGTATCCACGCTCTGAAAGCGAGCCCAGTCCGTGCAGGTATTTGTACGGGGCACTGATCGATGAGATGATGATCAAATCCGCACCCGCATCCTCGGCAACGTCGGTGGTAAAGGGGTTCCTGTCTTCGCCATCTTCGACCACTACAGGATAGTGACCGAGCCGATAGGGATTCCCCGATTCGTCGATGAACCGTATCGGAGCGTAGAAAGGAAACGTAGCCATCGATCCGACCGCCGCGGTGGCCATCGGCACTCCCCGAATCGAGATGCTGGTCAGGCGCCGCCAAGGCTGCGCGACGAGTGGCGCCAGAACAGGGTGGTCCCGCGGAACGCCGGCAGCCTCGAACTCAGCGACTATCTTGTAACCTTCAGATCCCAGGATGCGGTGGATCGCTTCGGATCCCACTGGCTCATCGCGGAAAAGTTGCAGGATCGGCGACTCGCGCTCACCGCTGATAAACGTCACCGGATGGTTTAGGTCGACTCCCAGGATCGCCGCTTCCGAACGCAGATCCTTCCACGATCGACCACCGAGGATCCCTTCCCTCAGGTAGCGCTCGATCGAATCAAGCTTCCAGACTGGAAACAGCGTGTTCAACGTCGATTCGGCAGCCCATGCTCTCCAGGTGCGACGATTCTTCCACGAGGGTCGGGGTCCCTCGCGAGCCCAATCCAAGGCCTTGTGTAGCAGCCCGTCCCCTTGCCCCAGGTACTTGGCGTCAAACGGGTCGAAGCGAGCCTCCCCGGCCTCGATCGCACCGATCAAGTCGTTGCGGGTCGCACCGGCGCAGGCGGCAACGACGAAGAAGGCTCCGGCCGAGGAGCCGACAACCAAGTCGAACCCCGGCGGGCCGGTCTGGCGCGGCTCGCCCGGTCCGCGAAACCCCGACCGCAGCACGAATCCCCGCCCCTCGAGCACCTCGAGCACGCCAAAGTGGTAGGCCACCGCGGGAACGAAGCCACCCAGGAATTTGGCGGCCATCTGGCGCGGCGCAGGGACCTCGATCGGCTCGAACGTCACCTGCGTGTGACCCCAGTCGCCAGGCGTGTTACGTTGTTTCGGTGATGCGCCATCGATATCTCCTGCTCGGATTGTCTCTCGCCATCGTGCTCGGCGGGTGTCAACGCGAAGCACCAGTCGAAGATACCACCGCTGATCCAGACTCCGCCGCGATGTCGGACTCGTCAGCAGCCGATCATGTGCACGACGACGAGATCCCGAGCCGCGCCGGTGAGCTGGCCCGCGACGCCGGTTCGAAGCCTCAAGCCGTCATGGACTTCATGGGAATCAACAGAGGCGATGTCGTGGCTGACATCCTCGCTGGCGGTGGGTACTACACCTATTTGTTGAGGGAGCGAGTCGGGCCGACCGGCCAGGTGTTCGCTCAAGGGTACCGCCCCGCTTTGGCGATGCGAGTGGACCGGGGTGATCTGGCCCAAGCTGGTAACATCATGTTAATCGACTCGCTGAGCCAGCTGCCTGACGGGGCCCTAGACGCGGTGCTCATCGTGCGAGCGTTTCACCTGTTCCCCGATCCGAATACGGCCCTGGGCCACATCCTGCGCGCACTAAAGCCCGGCGGCGAGGTGGGGGTGATCGAAGTGCGGCTGGGTAAGAAGTATGGACACGACATGCAGACCCATCGTATGGGCGAGCAAACAGTGATCGAGGCATTTCAGTCGGCGGGGTTCCAGTTCATATCGAACAGCACGATCCTGCGTAACCCATCGGATGACCATACCGAGTTTTGGGAGGGTCGGCGGCACCTCACCGACCGGATGCTCCTCAAGTTCGGCCGCCCGGGCGAACCGGCCCCTGCTACCCCACCCACCGCGTCGGCGGGTCCCTAAGCTCAATCCTCGGCCCCAAGGATTTCTTCGATCTCGACTGCGTGCCGGCTGACAAATGCGCCGTAGTAGTTGACATGAGGCTCGATCAGAGGCTCGCCACGGGTCCGTCGAGCGTCGTTCTCGCTGGCCAACCGACGAGCGCGAACCGTAGGGGCACCGAGGTGGTAGAGCGTCGCCAGAACGCCTGGACTCGTCGAAATGTCCATCCCGACATCGCCGTAGGCGCGCTGTGCCTCCGCCAACAAGGCAGCCGCGTACTCGAGGTTACCTGGCGTGGAGGTTACCGCCTCTAGAACGTCCTTGGCCCCGCGTTGGGGCCGATCGAGTTGTCTGGCGATCATCGGTTCGTACTGAACAGCCAACCGAAACGAAACTTGGGCTGGGCCCAGAGTCCAGAGATACGGGTTGCGCACCACGCCGCCCCTCCGGCCGTCCATCTCTCCGCTTCGAAATGCGGCTTCCTGATCATTGACCCACCGTTCGAGATCCTGCTCACGCAGCGAGCCGAAGATGGCGCCAAAGAGCTCCTCTCCGATCGCATCGACACGACCCACCAGCAATGTCTTTTCGGCCGCAACGATGCCCCCCAACGCCACCGGTGAGATTGCAAACAAGTCGGCAATCCGAAGAATGACTGCCCGCTCCGTCTCGAGCCAGGCCCGAGCGCCATCCGAAAGCGGTGTATCGGCGCGTCGCCGATCGTCTTCGGACAGCCAGTCCCAGCCCGGCGTAGGGCTCACGACGACCGATGTCCCTGCGTCTTCTGAGGGACCCGATGTCACCGACTCGACATTGGACGACGCTTTCTGATCGGGCCACCACAGCCGAAGCGACAGACCGACAACGACGACCACTAAGAAGAGCAACCATCTGCGACCGATCGTGAGACTCAACGGTTGTTTGCCAGTTGCCTCAGACGCGTCAAATTTCGCTTGTCCATGACATCGTCTTTGGGTGTTTCGATGATCTTGGCTACGGACGAAAAGCGACGATCTCGCATGATCGCTTTGAAACCCTTCTCTCCGATCTCCCCCTCACCGATGTGGGCATGCCGATCGACCCGGCTTCCTAATGGCTTGATCGAATCGTTGAGGTGCAGAACACGCAAGTTCTCCAAACCGAGAATGGCATCGAACTCGGCCAGCGTCTTTTTGCACCCTGCAGCAGTCGAGATGTCATAGCCGGCCGCGAACACGTGGCACGTATCAAGACAGATCCCCAGCCGGGAAACGTTTTGCACTCTTTCGACGATCCGCGCCAGCTGCTCGAATCGGTAACCAACGTTGGCCCCCTGACCCGCAGTTGTCTCGAGCAGCACTTGCGTTCTATCACCCTCGACGTCATCGAATATCTCGTTCAGTGAGTCGGCGACCCGATCGAGCACCGCGTGCTCGTCGGGATCGTTGTCTCCTACTGGATGCATGACTAGAAACTGCAAACCGAGTCGCTCACACGTCTCGAGCTCATTTGCGAACGCCCGGCATGACTTTTCCAGAATCGTCTTATCGCGGGTTCCAAGACGCGTCAGGTAGATGTCGTGAGCCACACAAACCTCACACTCGGAATCCGACCACGCAGATTGAAAACGTTTGACGTCATTGTCTGAGAGCTCGCGCCCACGCCACTGCCGAGGACTCGACGTGAAAATCTGAATCGCCGTGCATTCGAGCGCGTCTCCGCGCTCAAATGCGGTGTGAAGGCCCCCTGCCGTTGACATGTGCGCTCCAAGCAACATTGCGCTCAACGTAGAGGCCATGGTTGGCTCGGCGCCACCCGCTATTTAGTCTTACTCCCATGAATGGGTGGGAGTCCATCGTCTCGGCGTTCATGTCGCTGCGCGCGCACAAGCTGCGTTCGTTTCTGACGTTGCTCGGAATCATCGTGGCCGTGACCTCGATCATCGCGGTCGTAACCGTGATAAACGGCCTCAACTCAAAAGTGACTGACCTCGTCACCGGCCGTGGTGCGGACGTTTTTATTCTCGATCGGATGGGTACCAGTGACGTCTTCGATTGGCGCTCAATCATCGAGGCCCAGCGGCGGCCCGAGCTGACCAACGAGGACGCCTTGGCATTGAGCGAGCAGGGCGAGAACCTCTTGTATGTCGCTGCCGATGTGTACCGTCGGGACAAGATCTGGGGCAGGAATCGATCGGTTGATGACATGATGGTCCGCGGAGTGGGCACCGAGTTTCCGTTCCTATCGACGTTCGAAATCGAGCGCGGCCGACATCTGGCGCCCCTGGAGATAGACCGATCACGTCCGGTCGTCGTGATCGGCCACGACGTAGCCGAGGAACTCTTCCCCACGAGCGACCCGATCGATGATACGATCCGCGTGCGTGGCCGCCACTTCACTGTGGTCGGGATCGCCAAGCCCCAGGGCACCGTGTTCGGGGCCACACAGGACGACTTCGTTGTCATCCCGCTCAGCAGCTGGCAGAAGATCTACGACCGACGAGCCAGCGTCAGCATTTCAATCAAGGCGGCGAATCCCGACGACGTTCAGGCCGCTATCGATGAAACGCGAATGCTCATGCGGGTGCGGCATCGACTGCGACCTTCCCAAGCCGACGATTTTGGCTTTATCACAACCCAGGAGTTTCTCGAGCTCTACGACAAGGTGACCACCGGAGTCTACTCGGCACTTGTCGGATTAGTGGCGATCTCCTTGCTCGTCGGTGGCATCGTGGTCATGAACATCATGCTTGTCGCCGTCACCGAACGCACTCGCGAGATCGGTATCCGCAAGGCGCTCGGTGCCCGACGACGCGATGTGTTGCGCCAGTTTCTCGTGGAAGCGGTGATTCTGGCTGCGCTCGGAGGCGTGATCGGCGTAGGACTTGGGTTTGGAATCGCGGTCACGATCTCGAAGGTCACGCCGTTGCCCTACTCCCTGACTTGGTGGTCGATCGCGCTGGGGATCGGGCTGGCCTCGATCGTCGGCATCGCCTTTGGCATTTACCCCGCGGCCAAGGCGGCCCGACTCGACCCGATCGTCGCCCTGCGCTACGAATAGACGGATGCGGCCAGACTTCGACAGCAAAGCAGCCTCGAGCCAGTTTATCGAAAGTGCACGGATGGCCTTCGCGACGCTCTGGTCGCACCGGCTCCGTTCGGCATTGACGATCATCGGCATCATCATCGGTGTCACGGCGATCGTCGGGATGACTTCGCTCGTCCGAGGGTTGGACAGCGAGATCGTTGGGGAGATACGCGAAATCGGTGCCGACCACATGTTTCTACGAAAGTGGGCCGGTCGAATCGTCGCCGGTGAACGCGAACTCATACGACTCGAACGCAGACCAGACATCACCGAAGAAGACGAAGCCGCGATCCGACGACTGTCGACTGTGCAGAACACCGATATCATGCTTGGCACGGCATTCCCGGTCAGCCGCCAGATTTCCTATCGCGCCAATAAGACGACTCAAGACCTACTAGGAACGACAGAACGCTATGCCGAGATCAACGCTGCCGATGTCGAGAGTGGGCGCTTCATAACAGCCGGCGAGGTCGCCAACCGTAATCGAGTCGTGGTTCTCGGCAAGGGGATCACCGATTTGCTCTTCCCGCACGTTGACGCGGTTGGGAAATCGATTCGTATCGGTGGCTTGCCGTACACGGTTGTCGGGGTGTTCGAAGAAGAAATAATGCTGATCTGGGGTCAAACCAAGGACAACCGCGTCATTATCCCTTATACATCATTCCACCGCGACTTTGGACCTGGTCCAGTAATGGACATCATGTTGACGGTCGTGCCGACGCCGGTGGCGGGCCTCGATCGAGCTCGCGATGATATCACGTTTTTGCTTCGGGCACGACACAAGCTGCGGCCTGGGGAAGAGAACGATTTCGATATCGTGACGCAGTCGAACTTCTTGGAGCTTTGGGATCAGATCACGGGGTCTGTGTTCCTGGCCATGATCGTCATCAGCTCGATCGGTTTGATGGTCGGGGGAATCGGGGTTATGAACATCATGCTCGTCAGCGTTACCGAGCGAACCCGCGAGATCGGCGTTCGGAAAGCGCTTGGCGCGCGTCGACGCGACATCTTGTGGCAATTCCTGATTGAAGCCGCGGTGCTCACCGGTATTGGCGGTATCTTTGGCGTCGTGATCGGCAGCGCGCTCGGCGCGGGCGTAGCCAAACTGATCGACTTTCCGGTTGCCATTCCGCTGTGGTCGTTTTTTGTAGGAGTGGGGTTCAGCGCCGTGATCGGAATCTTCTTCGGGATCTTCCCGGCCCATAAGGCCGCCTCGCTCGATCCTATCGAGGCCCTGCGCTACGAGTAGCACCCATCATCCTAGCGCACGCTATCGATTCGAGGTAGCTGAATCCCCCGCTCCACCGCGGTTCGCTGGAGCCGGTTGGCGCTATCGATGAGCGCGTTGTGGGTATCGACCAGATTCGAGTACCGAGCGTACGACTGTTGCATCTCGGCTACACCTGCATTGTGCGTCTCGACGATTTCGTTATGGCGCGCGATCACACTGCGGTAACGGCGATACTCGCTTCTCGGCAGCCGACCGTTGACCGCTTCCCGTTCGAGCCTTGCGATCTCCAGACCGAAATCGCTCAGCCGGACCTTCTCCTCTTCGATCTCGGCTTCGAGTTTCGCCAGCGCGGTAGACAACGAGTCGATGCGCACCTTCTGTTGACCGAGCTTGGTCGCAACCTGACTCCAAGCATTGCGATACGGGGCCTGTGAACGATATCGCCAGAGCGAATGCCCGGTCCCGATCGCCAACAGCATGGCAGTCAGAAAAACGAAGACCCCGATCCGTCGCCGATCCACGCCGAGGGCTCGTCAGCTGACGGTTTGGGACTGAAGGAGCTGATCCACGGTATCCAAATCGAGCTCCCGGCCTTCGGCTAGCAATCTCTGCAGCGATTCCTCTCCAAACTCCGTGCGGCCAGCCTCCAGGAGCCGCTCACAGTCGTCACGCTCCAATGTCGACCTTGTAATCGTAACCGTTTCCAGAATGCGGTTTGCTGCCCCGAGCAGACGAATCCCCAGCTCCAATCGACCGGCGTCGGCCTCCAACCCAGCCAAACAAGACAGCGCGCAGCCGGTGCCGGCCTCGAGCCGGAGCTCCCGGAAACCATGAAACACCTCCAGGTACGTATCGCGCGCGCGATCCCACTCACCCTGTGACCTCGCCAGTCCGGCCAAGTAGAACTGCGACCACATGATGCCGGTCTTCGCACCGAGTTCCTGAAACAAGGCATGGCCTCTCTTGTGGTGACGCTCGGCCGTGTCGAGGTCGTTGCGTTGACGCGCTACGACACCCAGGTACTGATTCACAAATGCCGACGTGAGCTTGTTCCCCGTGCGGCGCGCGATATCCCCCGCCTCGAGGAAGTACGTCTCGGCCTTGTCGATGTCGTTCTCCCCGAGATACGAGTCACCGAGGTTCATGATCGCTCCGGCAGCACCAAAGGAATCGCCGCTTTTCTTGTATAGCTGGAGCGCATCCTCGAAAAGCTGGCGAGCGTCATCGCGTAATCCGTCGCGACTTCGGGCATTCCCCAAGTTCATTAGGGCTCTTGCGACTCCGGGGTCATAACCAGCCTCTCGATACAGAGCCAAGCTCTGTTCGAATTTGGCTATCGTAGCCGGGCTGTTGTCGCCTTGAATCTGCGCGAATCTGCCGATCAGGTTGATAGCGTGAGCCTGATAGACCGGCTCTAGACCGTCGAGCTGAGACTCCAGCGTCTCCAGGATCCGACGCCCGTCTTCGACCACTCCGCGCCGAAACCACATCGCCGGCAGAGCCTGTGCAAGCCGCACCGCAAGCACGTTCTCATTCGCCCCGAGCGCCCAATACAGCGCAGTGCGAACATTCTCGTACTCAGTTGACAGTCTGGCGAGCGCGGCAGGCACCTCGGGCCACGAGGCGCGACTTGGATCAACCTCCTGAGCCAACTCCGCGAACGCCTCAGCGTGTCGCCGCCGCCATCGATCGGCCTCACCCGACTCTTCAAGCAACTCGATGCTGAAGTCGCGAATCGTCCGCAGCCGCTCGAAGCGTGGTTCCTCCGTGTCGCTGTGCGACGGACGCAGCAAGCTTTTGTCGACCAGCGAAGACAGAATCTCGATGACGTCGAAATGCTCGTCCTCAGCGATACACACCCTCTCGGCGGCTTCGATCGTGAATCCGCCGTCGAACACCGCCTGCCTGCGAAACAGCGCTTGTTCATCCTCGTTCAACAAGTTGTAGCTCCACAGCAATGCACCCCGTAACGTCCGTTGCCGGTCGGGCAGATCGCGGGTTCCGCTGGTCAGAAAGTCGAACCTCTGGCCGAGCCGGCGGACGAGCGCCTGGGGCGGAAACATCTTCACGCGAGCGGCAGCGAGCTCGATCGCCAGCGGGAGGCCGTCCAACTGATGGACGATCTCGACCACCGCCGGCGCGTTACCCTCGTGGAGCTGAAACGACGGCACGACCGCTCGCGCCCGCTCAGTAAACAGCGCCACTGATTCGTAATCGGTCAGCTTCTCGATCGCCGGCAGCCGTTTCGGGTTCGGGAACGACAACGGCGGAACCGGATACTCGTGCTCACCGCGGATGCGAAGCGGCGCTTGGCTGGTAACCAACACCGTCAGGCGCGGCGCATCGCGGAGCAACTCTGCTACGTATGGGGCTGCCGACAACACCTGTTCGAAGTTGTCGAGCACCAGCAACAGCTGGCGTTCGTTCAAGTAATCCGCCAGCAATTTCTCGGCGTTGTCCGTTCCCTCGACCTCGACCTCCAGCGCCTCGAGGATCGCCACCGCGACGCGCTCGGGCTCACGGACGACCGCCAGGTCAACAAGGAACACACCGTGCTCGAAGGCGTCGACGATCTCGGCCGCTACCTGGACTCCGAGTCGAGTTTTTCCCGTTCCGCTGGGACCGGTCAGCGTGACTACACGGGTGTCGTCACGCAGGATCAGCTTCCGAACCTCCTCGATCTCTCGCGAGCGGCCCACCACTGCAGTCGCTTGTGCGGGTAGGTTGTTCGGTCGGGCATCGAGCGTGTTAAGCGGTGGGAACTCATCCGGCAGATCGCTCGTCACCAGCTGAAAGATGCGCTCCGGCTCGGTCAGGTCCTTGAGTGCTCGCAGACCGAGATCGCGCAATGCGACGCCTTCTGGAAAACGCTCCGATACCAATCGCTCAACCGCCTGGGAGAGCAGAATCTGGCCGCCATGTCCGGCGGCCAGTAGGCGCGCCACTCGGTTAAGTGCGATACCGAAGTAGTCGCCACCGCGGGCCTCCGCCTCGCCGCTGTGAATCGCGATTCGAACACGCAGCGGCTCGGGCGTGCTCCATTCCTCGTCTGTCAGTCGACGTTGCGCGGCCAATGCGGCTGCCACCGCTTGCGGGGCTGAGTCAAAAGCCGTGAAGACCCCATCGCCAACGTTCTTGAACACTTTCCCGCCGTGCTCTTCGACCAGACAACTCAGCAGTGAATCGTGGCGCTCGAGAGCCGTCGGCATGTGGTTTGGGTAGCGCTCCCACATTTCTGTGCTACCCTGGATGTCGGTAGCGAGAAAGGTGATCGTCCCGGTGGGTCCGTCGTTTGTCATTTCAATCGATGCAAAGCCGGCGCTACGGGTGTTCCACCTGCGAGCTAGGGACGATCACGCGTCCCCCGTCGCCGAGCTCGAGCAGTGCCTTGCGGCCACCATCATAATCATCAGCCCAGGCAAGGACAGGAACGGTGGTACCGCGATAGACGACCTTGTCAACCGGGCCCGGCGGATCACCCTCGAGGGCGATCTTCCAAAACGGGTTGCCACGCTTCTCTTCACCCACGGTCGACGGGGGCCCGTGACCGCACCACAGCGTGGTGTCGTCAGATAACGTCGGGAAAACATCGCGCACGGTGGTCATCAGCGCCTCCGTCGAGGCGTCACCACCGTCGGTCCGACCACTCCCCAAGCGGAACAGAAAGTCGCCCACGAAGACATGGCCGTCGATATGGTAACTCACGCTCTCCGGGCTGTGTCCCGGCGTCGCTGAGACGTGAATGTTGTGAGCAGCAAAGTGGAGATCCTCACCGCCGATGACTGCTCGGTCGACTTGGAATGGTGCATTCGGCGGCCCAACGACGGGCGCGCCCAACGCGTCAACGACCTCAGCCAACGCCGCCCAATGATCCCCGTGTAGGTGGGTCACCAGGATCCACCGGACATCGCCGCCCCACGCTGCCGCGGCGGCGATCAAGTCCCCCGCGCGATCGCCGGGATCGATGATGACCAACGAGCCTGTGTCAGTCGCTTGAACTACAAACCCGTTCGTCAACAGATCGTTGAGCACGAAACGGCGTACCTTGATATGCTCGTCGATTACGATCTCGTCTGCACCCGTCATGGTGTTGCCACCCCGTGCCGCTGGCCGACCCTTTCGATCGCCGCGACGGCTTGCTCCAGCTCTTCTCTCGTATGTGCTGCAGAGATCTGAGCTCTCAGGCGAGCCGCGCCGTGCGGGACCACCGGAAAACCAAAACCCGACACGTAAACGCCCTCGTCGAGGAGCTCCTTGGACATTTGAATCGCCAACGCTGTCTCGCCGACGATCACCGGCACAACCGGGTGAACACCTCGCGGTACGTCGAACCCGCGTGTCTCGAGCTGGGTGCGGAAGAATTGGGTGTTCTCACGTAACCGAGCGACCAAAGCTGGAGACTCATCGAGCAGGTCAAAAGCCGCCAAAGACGCGTTAACGATCATCGGTGGTAATGAGTTCGAGAACAAGTACGGTCGGGAACGCTGGCGCAGCGTGTCGATCACTGACTGCGGGCCGGTAACGAACCCGCCTGCCGCACCACCCATCGCTTTTCCAAGTGTTCCGGTAACGATGTCGATCTGGCCGTGAACGCCCAGCTCCTCTGCCGTACCGCGCCCCCTCGCGCCCAGCACGCCGGTAGCGTGCGAGTCGTCGACGACGAGCAGCGCGCCATGCTGGCGGCACGTGGCCACGAGCTCGTCCAACCGGGCCAGCTTGCCCTCCATCGAGAACACACCATCGGTAACGACCATTCGGTGCCGAGATCCATCCTCTTCGAGCATCCGCGCCAAGGCATCGAGATCGTCGTGCGGATAGCGATACCGATTCGCCTTGCAGAGCCTGATACCATCGATAATCGACGCATGGTTCAACTCGTCTGAGAACACTGCGTCTTCGGCGGTCAGCGTGGCCGCGAACAGCGCCTCATTGGCGTTCCAACACGATGTGTAGAGAATCGCGTCATCGGTCTCGAAAAACTCGGCGATCCGGCGCTCTAGCTCCAGGTGGAGGGTCTGGGTCCCACAGATGAACCGCACCGAGGCCATGCCGAAACCCCACTCATCGATCGCCCTGCGAGCGGCGTCTCGCACTTTTGGATGATCGGCCAATCCCAAATAATTGTTCGAGGTCAGCATGACGATCGAACGTCCGTCTACCTGGACGGTAGCGCCCTGGGGGCCTTCGAGCTGGTGCTCGACCTTGTACGTGCCGGCTTCTTTCTGCGCGAGGATCTCGGTCGTCAAGTGATCGAGCAGGGCGTGAGCGTCACGCATGTCCGTTCTCCCCATGCGGATAAAACACCACCTTGAGCGCTTCGTGCGCGTCGAACGCGTTCATTCCGTCGGTAAACTCCTCCAGCCCCTGATACTCGTGTGATACAAGCGACCCGACCTGCAACCCGTCGGCCAGCAGCGCCAGCATCTTCTCCCAGGTCGAGAACATCCGCCGCCCTGTGATGGCCTGCATCGACAAACCCTTGAAAACGAAGTTCCGGGCAAAGCGCTCAATCGTGATCCCCTCACTGGACGGGATCCCTAGCATCGATAACGAGCCACCGCCGCGGGCGATTTCCAACCCCTGGTTGATGGCCGCCTCGGCACCTGACATCTCCAACACTAGGTCGACGCCGCCATCGGTCTCCTCGAGTATTCGACGCGTCGCCTCGGCGGAAAGCTCTCCGCCTGTTCGCAGAACCGTCACACCGCTCGCCCCGAGATCCACCCGCCACCGCTCTGCTTGCTCGATCGCCCGCTCACTGACATCGAGGATGTAGATGTGCCCGGCGCCCTGGTGCTCTGCGATCGCCGCCGCCATGGCGCCGATCGGACCGTATCCCAGCACAGCCACGCGGGCGTCGATTAGCGGATAGTCTTGGACGGTATGTACCGCATTGCCCAACGCGTCTAGAAACGCGCCGATCTTCAACGGCACGACATCCCGCGGCAGACGAACCACGTTGCGTGCCGGAACGATTACATACTCGGCGAACGTCCCATCGTGATGAAAACCGATGATCTGTGTGCGTTCACAAACGTGGGCTTGTCCACTGCGACACGGTGTGCAACGTCCACACGTCACATGCATCTCGGCCGACACATAATCGCCGGGCTGAAGATCATCCCGGCCCGGTTCTGGCCCCACGACATCGATCTCGCCACAGAACTCGTGCCCGTAAACACGTGGTGGATGAATCATGTGTCGGACCGATGGGTCCCAATGGAAGATGTGTCGATCAGAACCGCAAATCGCTGCAGCTTGTACGCGCACCCGTACTTCACCAGGCCCCGGCTCGGGTTTTGGAACTTCAGTGACGGTCGTCCCGGCGGCTCCAGCTTTGGCATTGATCTTGACGACCGCTTGCATGGTGCTACCCCTCAGGTCGACGTTCGCGCGGTCGCCCCGAATGACTGGGGGGCGTCACCGACCCGTTCCAGATATCGCTCAGCGTCGATAGCAGCTCGGCACCCGGCGGCGGCGGCGGTCACCGCTTGACGATAGATGTGATCGTGGACGTCGCCGCCGACGAACACGCCGTCGATCTTCGTGTGCGATCGGCCGGGCTCCTTTTGCAACAAGTATCCCTGGTCGTCCATCGGCAATTGTCCTTCGAAAATAGCGGTGTTCGGGATGTGACCGATGGCGAGGAAAAAGCCGCTGATGGGTTTCTCCCAACGCTCATCCGTGACCGTATTCCAGAGCTTGACCGCCTCTACTTCGGTGTCACCCACTAGCTCCGTCGCCTGAGTGTTCCAAATGAACTCTATCTTGGGATTATCGAACGCCCGATCCTGCATGATCTTCGACGCCCGCAACTGATCCCGGCGGTGAATCACTGACACCTTGCTGGCGAATCGCGTCAGGAAGATCGCCTCCTCCATGGCACTGTCACCCCCACCAACAACGACCAACTCCTGATCCTGAAAGAAGTAGCCATCACACGTCGCACATGTCGAGACACCATGGCCGAGCAGCCGATCCTCGCCCGGGATGCCGAGCATCCTGGCCGACGCCCCCGAGCAGATGATCAAAGCCTGAGTCTCGACCGGCGAGCCTTCGACTTCAAGCCGAAACGGCCGTTCGGAAAGATCGGCAGCGGTCGCGTCACCGGGTACGAATCGCGCCCCGAAGCGAGCCGCCTGCTGTTTCATAGACTGGATCAGCTCCGGCCCCTGAACTCCCTCCGGAAAACCAGGATAGTTCTCGACATCGGTGGTCAGCGACAGCTGCCCACCGGCGTCGACACCGAGAACAACGAGGGGGTCCAAGTTGGCTCGGGCCGCGTAGATCGCCGCGGTGAGGCCGGCACAACCCGATCCCAGTATGACGACGCTCTCGACACCCTTGGTGTGGTCGTTCACACGCGCCTCCGACTCACGAACCCGGCTCGGAAGAAACGCTCTGCGCGGCCGCTTGGGGCGCTATCGCCTTGCCTTCGATCCGCATCTTGGCCAAGCCTACGCCGGCGTCGTGAAGTGCCGTGCGAATGGCGACGAACTGCTTGGCTAGCTCGTTGACCGGTTGGACATCTGGCAGCCGGATCGTGGCGCGGGTCCTTCCATCGGATCCGCCGCGGGTCGTGATTTCAGCGTTCGGCGCGACGGCCTGCACGATCTGCTTCACCTGTTTATCACGCGCGTGATAAGTCGACGGAGAATCGGTCTCAAAGTCGACATCAAACGCGACAGCATAGGTCAGGGCGGCGTCCGACCAAGGGCCAAGAGCCGAGGGGTCGGACTCGCCTCGGTACAACTCCTCCCTGCCCTCGAGGGCGCGAAGCGCCTCCTCTTCGCGAACCTCACCGTAGCCGTCCCGTTCGGCACCCAACTCGTGCTGGACCGAGATCCCCAACGACTTGTCTGTCGCGGTCGTGACCAAACGATAGTTACCGCTGCCATCGCCCCGGTCCAAAGCCTCGGACTCCGAAACCACCTCGACTTCAGTAGAACCGAACTCGGGGGTCGCCTGGCCGAACATGCTCACCGGCAGCGCAGTGATCGAGACAAAAGTGATGAGGGCCTGTAGGGGCCAACCTGATCGCATACTGAATCTCCTCTTAAACGTGAGTCACTCGACAGTGATTTTCCGCTAGAAGCTGGTTCGAACGACGAGCGGGGAGCAGGGCGCCCCCCGCTCGGATCGGTTGGTTGGCCCGCCTGGACTCGAACCAGGAGTCTCTTGATCCAGAGTCAAGCGTGTTGCCAATTACACCACGGGCCAATCAAGCGACAAACGTAACGTACAGCCCTTTCCCGGGGCAACAGAGCGAAGGTATACTTGTGGCAAGGATTTATGTCTTTTTTCGCACCTAGAATCTGGCTGTTGCTGGCGGGGGGTTGGCTAGCCGGGCTGACTGTGGGTTGCGGCGACAGCGAGTTCTCGCCGCCTCTCCCGATCGTCCAAATCAACCTCGGTATAGGTGACTGCGCGGGCCTTCGAGTGGGCGAAATGTGCACACTCGACGTCATCGCCATCGATTCGGGTGGCATGGTCGTGACCGATCCGTCTCTTCGGTGGTCGTCGAACAACGCGTTCGTAGCGAGCGTCGACTTTCAAGGTAATGTGACCGGCGCGGGTGCCGGCGACGCGACGATCATGGTACAAACGCAAGACACGATGGTAATGGACGAAGCCACGGTTACCGTGCTTGAGGCGCTCCCGCCGCCACCCGAGGATGGACTCTAGGCTATGACTATCAGGAGGTAAGATGAACATTCGAGCAACCATACCGGCGCTGTTCTTGATCGCACCGCTCGCCGCATGCGACGAGAGCGGTCCGACGGCGATCGAGATCCCGATCGAGTCGCTCGAGATCACAAAACCTTGCGCCGTGATGATTGAGCGCTCTGATTGTACGATCGGCGTTCTCGCCATGACCCCGGAGGGTCAATCGATCATCAATCCGGTACTAAGGTGGACGAGCAGCAGTTCAGCCGTCTCCATCCGCAACGATCGAGGGCTTATTTTCGCGAACGCTCCGGGACAAGCGACAGTTACGGTGAGTAACTCGACCGGCACGGTCTCGGCCAACACCAGAGTGACCGTTCTCCCGAATACGGCCAAGTAGGCACTCGTTTTTGGCTACCGGAATTTCCTTAGCGCCTGCCGCTCCCGGTTGCGCTCCATAGCGAGCTCGATCAGCCGATCGCACAACTCCGCGAACGTCACGCCCGTGGCCTCCCATAAGCGCGGGTACATGCTCATGCGCGTAAAACCCGGAATCGTGTTGATCTCGTTGAGATAGATCTGTCCGGTCTCGCCCTCGAGGAAGAAATCGACCCGTCCCATTCCGTCAGCGTCGATCGCGACGAATGCGGCTATGGCTAGCTCTCGAACTTGCGTTGCGATCTCGTACGGGAGATCCGCCGGCACGACCAGCTCCACCTTGTCGTCGAAATACTTATCCTCGTAATCGTAGAACTCGTGACCCGGAATAATCTCGCCCACTATCGAGGCTTCCGGTGCGTCGTTGCCAAGCACGGCGCACTCCAGCTCGCGGCCGACGATCGCCGCCTCGACCAGCAGCTTCACATCGTATTGAAACGCTGCTTCAATCGCCGCCTCGAGCTCCTCCAAGGCGTGAACTTTGCTGATGCCGATCGACGATCCGCTGTTGGCCGGCTTGACAAAACACGGAAACCCGATCTTCGACGCCACTTCGCCCTTCAATCGCGCCGCATCGGCTCGCCATGCCGGCGACTTGACAACCAGGTGTGGGCCAACCGGCAGGCCAGCCGCGACCCAGAGCGCCTTGGCGATCGCCTTGTCCATGCCCACGGCGCTTCCCAGCACGCCCGCCCCGACGTACGCCATACCGCCGAGCTCAAGCAACCCCTGCAGCTCACCGTCCTCGCCTGATTGGCCGTGGATCAATGGGAAGACGACGTCGAGCGGCTGGTCGAGTCGCGATTCCACCGGCAGCGCAGCGTCGCTGCCTGCCGGGACTAGCTCACCACGGCGCCCGGGCTCGGCGAGTAACGTCACCGGCGCTGTTCCCTCGATATCGCCCTCGAGCGCTCCGCTGCCGCTAGCGCTCTTGATCAGTTGATCGACCGCATCGCGAGCGACCAACCACCGGCCCTGCTTTGTGATCCCGATCTGGACGATCTCATACTTGTCGGGATCCAGCGCGTCCAGCACTGACTGCGCCGACATGAGACTCACTTCATGCTCGCTCGATCGTCCACCGAACAGAACCCCGACCCGGATGCGCCGCCTTCCACTCATCATCGCCAATAACTCATAGTGCGAATCTCACCAACGTCTCGATCAGCACGGCGTGAACATCAGGGCTGCCGGCCGCGATCCAACCGGTATCCCGATGCTCGTCGGCACCGCTCCAATCGGTCACGATCCCGCCGGCCTCAGCGATAAGCAGCTCCCCGGCCGCGATGTCCCACAAGTTGAGCCCGAGCTCCCAAAACCCGTCGACCCTTCCAGCGGCTACGTATGCCAGGTCGAGTGCCGCCGAACCTGCTCGTCGCATGTCGCCGACGCTCTCGAAGAGGACCGCGAACGCCGCCAGGTATCGATCGATTTGCTCTGGATGCCGGAACGGAAACCCAGTCGCCACCAGTCGGCGGTCGAGCCGCGGCGACTCTGCCACTCGAATCGGACGAGACTCTTCGGCTTGACCTTTATCGAGCCGGGCGCCCTCCCCAGCGCGAGCCGTAAACCACTCGCCGCGAACCGGATCGACGACGATACCCACCTGTGGAGTGTCGCCTTCGAGCAGTGCGATCGAGACCGCATACATCGGAAAACCGTGCATAAAGTTCGTCGTTCCGTCGAGCGGGTCGATCACCCATTTGTGAGTCGTAGTACCCAAGCGTTCGCCCGACTCCTCGGCTATCACCGCGTGATCCGGGAACGCGCGCTGGATCCGGTGTACGATCGCCTCTTCGGCGGCGTGATCGACGGCGGTGACGAAGTCACGAGGTTGCTTGTCGGTGACCACGTTCTCGTGAGCGGACTCGGCAGCGGCCTGCAACACTGCCACAGCGTCCGCGGCCGCCTCCCGAGCCACCGCCAGAGCGTCAGCGGTCTCGACCGCATCAATCACTGCCGTGGCGCGCCGGTTCGATCCGTTCACGCAGGTGGTTCGCGACCTCGTTTGGCGCAACCGGTATCGGCTCCCCTTCACGCCGGCTTGCCACCTCGACGACTCCCTCTTCCACACCCCGATCGCCGACGACGACCCGCCATGGAACTCCGATCAGATCGGCGTCGGCGAACTTCGATCCGGCCCGGTCCGGACGATCATCGAGCAGTGTTTCAAGATGCGCAGCCTGGCAAGCCTCGTAGATCTGCTCGGCCGTTTTCACGACCACCTCCGAGTCCATGTTGAGCGGGATCACCTCGACCTCGTACGGGGCGATCGCCACTGGCCAGATAATGCCTCGATCATCGTGGTTCTGCTCGATCGCCGCAGCGATGACGCGCGTCACCCCGAGCCCGTAA
>JBFGIA010000005.1:0-39911 GCA_041577935.1 Gemmatimonadota bacterium
CTCCTTGTCGTCGATCCGCCGCGAGGCGTACATGTGCCGGTAGAGCTCGAGCAGTATGGCGTGGTCGAGACCTAGCTGCGTAGCGGGCGTTTCGGCAGGCGGCTCCATCGGGAGGCGATTCTAAGACCGGGTTGGGGGCCTAGCAAGCCACGAGGGTGTATATTCTGCTGCCTGTAATCGCAGGAAACCTCACCTCATCCATCAGTAGGGACTCTTTATGCCGGTAAATGGGAAGACACGCGCAGACGCCTGGGCCCTGGTCGTCGAGCACACCGACAGCGAGAACCTCCGGGCGCACATGCTGGCCGTCGAGGCCGCTATGAGTGGCTACGCCGAACAGTTTGGCGAGGACCCCGAGCTTTGGGGGATGGTGGGCTTGCTCCACGACTTCGATTACGAGAAGAACCAGGGACCTAACGGACATCCCTTCGTGGGCGTCCAGATCCTGGACAAGCAGGGCTATCCCAGGGAGTTTCGACGTGCGATCCTGTCACATGCCGATTACACCGGAGTGCCACGCGAGTCAAAGATGGAGAAGGCGCTGTTCGCGGTTGACGACCTCTCGGGATTCCTGATCGGTTGCGTGCTCGTCCGACCGAGCCGGTCGTTCGGCGACCTGAAGGTCAGCTCGGTGAAGAAGAAGATGAAAGACAAGGCTTTTTGCGCTGCCATCGACCGCGAAGAGCTCAAGCGCGGTGCCAAGGAGCTGGGGGTTCCGTTCGACAAGCACGTGACGAACGTGATCGCGTTTCTGGAGCCGATCGAGCACAAGCTGGGTCTGGGGACGGCCGCGGCCAAGTCGGCCTAGCTATTCGGTAGCCGCACCCTCGTTCACCCAGCGCACCACCAGGTCACGTTCCTCCTGGGTCATTCCCGTCAGATTGCCGAGCGGCATGATGCCGCTCTCGATGGCGCGTGCGATTCGTTCGGCGTGCGTCACGGCCTGCTGATCGGTATCGAGCTCGACCCCTAGCGGCGCCACACCAGCGACGGTCGGATGGGTCGGATTGGCCGAATGACAGGTGACACAGCGCTGCTCCAAGATCACTCGAACAACCGGGTAGGCGGCGCGCTCGCCGCGTCCCCCGACCGCAGACCGATCGCGCACCGACGTGTCGGGCGCGGTCGTAATCGCGAGTCCCAAGACTCCAAGCGCTGCGGCCGGTAGCAGCCACGCCACGTGTCGCCCCCGATGCCGCAAGTTGTAGTAGTGCCGGGCGGCCACGCCGACCGCGAACATCGCCGCCAGGATCAACCAGCCGCGGGAGTGAGCGTACGTCACCGGGTAGTGGTTGCTGACCATGACGTACAGGACTGGCAACGTGAGGTAGTTGTTGTGAAGCGACCGCAGCGCGGCTTGCTTCCCCTTCTCGGCATCGGGCGGGGTGCCATCGGCCATGGCGCGTACCATTGCGCGTTGCGACGGGATGATCACGCTTGACACGTTGGCCGCCATCCACGTGCCGAGCATCGCGCCGACGTGCATGTACGCAGCTCTTGGGCTCAACGTCTTCGACAAGGCATAGGCGACCAACACAGCGAACGCAAACAACACCGCCGCCAACAGAACCGGTCGCTTGCCGAGCGGCGATCGGCACAACGCGTTGTACACCACCCAGCCGCCAAACAGCGTCACCAAGCCAACGACTATCGCGGCGCCACGACCGATCTGTGACACCCTCGGATCCAGAAGAAACGCACCCGAACCCAGGTAGTAGATCATCACCAGCAGCAGAAAGCCGGTAATCCAGGTGAAGTACGCTTCCCACTTGAACCAGTGGAGCTTTTCGGGCAGCCGCTCCGGAGCGACGTCGTACTTGGATACCTGGTAGAAGCCGCCGCCGTGGACTGACCATAGCTCGCCCGACACTCCGGATTGTGTCTCGGACGACGGCCGGAGGCTGTCGTTCAGCCAGTTGAAGTAGAACGATGTGCCGATCCAAGCCGCTCCGGCGATGACGTGCAGCCAGCGCGCAGCCAGCTGTAGCCACTGGAGGAGGTGGGCTTCCACCCCGCGCTCGGTCTAGCGGCCGGTAGGGGAGCTGGGGCTCATTCCTTCAGCGACGGGTCGCTGAAGTTCTCGAGCTTGTCCTTCATCACCGTCATGAAGTGATCGGCGGTAGCACCGTCGACCACCCGATGATCGTAGGAGAGCGAGAAGTAGGCGCACGTCCTGACTCCGATCGAGTCGCCCGGACCGATCACCTTGACGCGCTTCTCGATCGTTCCGACGCCGAGGATTGCGACCTGCGGCTGATTGATGATCGGTGTCCCGGACAACGAACCGAAGACACCCGGATTGGTGATCGTGATCGTGCCGCCCTGAACCTCCTCGGGACTCAACCGCTTGGTGCGCGCGCGATCGGCCAGGTCGTTTGCCGCCCGCGCCAACCCCACCAGCGACAGCTCGTCGGCGTGTCGGATGACCGGAACGAGAAGACCAAAGCTGCCCTTCTGCGGCAGCGCAACGGCGATGCCGACGTTGACGTCCTTCTTGAGAACGATCTTGTCGCCCCATACCGAGGCGTTCACGATCGGCCACTCCTTTACGCCGGCAATCAACGCGCTGATGATGAACGGCATGTAGGTCAGCTTGACGCCGGAATCCTCGAGGAAACGCTCCTTGTTGCGGGCTCTGATCTCTGCTACCCGTGTCATGTCGAACTCGAAGAACGACGTGACGTGTGCCGACGTGCGCCGCGAGTCGATCATGTGCTCGGCGATCTTCTGCCGCATGATCGACATCGGTACGATCTCAACGCGGTCGCTCGCGGTGAACGGTTGGCCGGGAGCGATCTCGGCGGTCACACCGATCGGCGGACGCGACGGGGGTGCTACGGGCGCGGCCGGGGTCACCGGCTCCGGTGGTGCCACCGGCTTGGCCACCACTTCGGGCTCGGCGGCGGGCGGCGGAATAGGCGCTACTTCCACGCCCTCTACGAATGCCAGTATGTCGCGCTTTGTGACGCGCCCAGAGAGGCCGGTGCCGGTCACCTGCGTGAGATCGATCCCGTGCTCGGCGGCGATGTTGCGCACCAACGGCGAGGACCGCGTCCGGCGCAGCTCCTCCTTGGTCACCAATCGGCCATCGCCGGCAGGTCGTTCGGGCGGCCCTGACGGCACGGTCACCGCCTCGGCCGCGACCGGCTCGGGGGCGGGTGGCGGTGGTGGCGGCGGCGACGGCTCGAACGCGGCTGGCTCTGGCGTCACCTCGGGCTCCGGCTCCGGTGCGACTTCAGGCTCAGCTTCGACACCTGCCACTTCGCCCGGCTGCAGGATCGTCGCCACGACCGTCCCCACCTCAACCGTCTGCCCCTCGTTGACCAGAATCTTGCCCAACGTCCCCTCGGCCGGGGACGGGATCTCGGCGTCGACTTTGTCGGTCGAGATCTCGAACAGGTTCTCGTCGCGCTCGATGTGGTCGCCCTCCTTCTTATACCAGGTCGTCAGCGTCCCCTCGGCGATCGATTCCCCCATCTGGGGCATTATGACATCTATCGGCATGCGGCTATCTCCTCAGCGTGCTTCCCGGTCATGTGGCTCGTCTTCTACGGTAATCGACGAAATCGGTGATGGCGAGCCTCCCTAATCTACCACCTCCTCGGCCCCCTCAGGTCCGCTATAGCAACGCGTCGCGACAGAGACCCCGCTCTCGGGTGGTCGGGCCAACCCGAGATACGGATAAACCTCCTCGGCCGGCAGCCATTCGGGTGTCCGGTCGACGTTCGAGGCGAGAAAACCGACCGACGAGGTGTAGCGGGCCGAGCCATGGGTACCCTGGATCTTGACGATCCCGTCAAAAAAGCGACTGCCGTAGTGATAGCCGTCGTCCAAGCTCACCAACACGCTGGCCGGGCGCTGGGTGTGATTGGTGAGCGCCTGATGCACGCGCTCGATAAGGTTCGGGTACTCGTCGCTTGGCCGATCTTGGAGCGTTGCATCTCCGCCAGCATCCACCGCGCGCACTGAATCCCCGTCCAGCCACACCGCGAAATCAGCTCCCGGCGGTTTGGCGACCGCTCGCGCCACCGCCTCTTCGCTGCCACACCAGGTATAGAGCTGAATCGAGCCAACCAAGCCATAGGCCGGCGCTACGACGTCCTTGGGGCTCTCGATCCGATCCTGCAGCTTGAAACCGCCATCTTCGAGTGCGCGTTCGAGATCGAAGAGTCGACTCGGCGCGTCGCTCATCCCGTGATCCGAGAACAGCACCACCCGCCGCGCTCCACCACCGGCTGTCAAGTACGCTTCCAACACCCGATCGACATGCCGCAGATATTCCTCCAGACCCTTCCTACCGAGCATATGTCCCAGCGGGTCGGGCGAACCCAAGTACAACACGAGCTCCGGCTCGTCACGCGACTCGAGCTGACGTTCGAACTCCAGTAGCTCGGCCCACGAGACCCGCTCCGGAACGAAGTACGCTGCTCCTCCCCAAAGGTGTGGCTCCTCCCAGTCGAACAGCGAATGAAAATCGGCGAAGCTCTTGTACCGACTCGTGAGTCGATCCATCATTCCGCCACCGATCCGATTGTCGACCGGGTCGTAGAAACGGTCTTCGTACGCCGCTGAGGGGCGAGTCTTTAAAAGGGCCGTAAAACTGACGTTGGTTAGTGATGGGAAGGGCGCCACCATCCGCGACGCCGGGAAGAAAGACTTGAACAACCCTTCGCGCTGAAGGTCGGCAAATATTTCGTACCGCACGGCGTCGATCGCGACGACGAGCACGCGGTCGGGATCTGATCCCGGACGTGGCGCCTCGGTCAACTGCTCGAGGCTGCCGTCGGGAGCCACGATTTCGAACCGGTCGGTTCGACCGTCGCCGTCGACATCCACTTGGCGAACAACTGGACCCGCTCCCGAAGTCGTCCGACACGCCAGCGCCAGGAGCAGCGGCGCGGTGAGCCAGACGCCGCACCGGCGCCGTTTCACCCGATCAACGAGTAGATGAGCTGGCCCAGGATCAACAC
The DNA here is from genome assembly GCA_041577935.1 of Gemmatimonadota bacterium. Taxonomy (GTDB): domain Bacteria; phylum Gemmatimonadota; class Gemmatimonadetes; order JACCXV01; family JAHWKZ01; genus CAMYLR01. Next base: position 4,971 of record JBFGIA010000005.1, read on the forward strand.
GATCGCAACCGGACATACGAACCGTATCAAGAACGCCCACGCGCGGCCGAGCGGGAACTTGCCGTCGTTGACGCGCACCTCTTCGCCGGCGGCACTTATGCCCCACACCCAACCGACAAACAAGCTTATAAAGAGCGCCCCGATGACCAACGCGTACTGGCCGAAAATCGTGAACAAGAAGGTCAGGAAATCGAGCCCGACGACTGGGAGCGAAGAGAGCCATCCGACGGCGCCGTTGGCCAGCGCGCTCGGGACACCGATCAGAAACGCGAGCCCGCCCAGCATGATCGCCGCCCGGTGACGCGGCACTTTGCGCTCGTCGACCATCCAGGCCACGGTGACCTCGAGCAGGGAAACGCTTGACGTTAGAGCCGCAATCGCGAGCAACAGGAAGAACCCGGTTCCAAAGATCACCCCGCCATAAGGCTCGGGCGGGATCGATCCGAACAGCGATGTGAGAACGACAAAGACCATTCCTGCTCCACCGACGCCCGGCTCGTGCCCGGCGTGGAAGAGGGTCGGAAAGATGATCAGCCCGGCCAGGATCGCGATCGACGTGTCGAACGCTGTCACCCACAGCGCCGACGATACTAGGTCGTCCTTCTTTGATACGTAGGAGCCGTAGGTGATCATCGCTCCCATGCCGAGACTCAGGCTAAAGAACGCCTGGCCGATCGCAGCCAATACCACCGAGCCGGTGACCTTGCTGAAGTCGGGCCTGAAGTAAAACTCGAGCCCGGCGCCGGCTCCCGAAAGCGTAACCGCTCGAATCGCCAACAAGACGAGCAGCACGGCAAGCAGCGGCATGAGCACCTTTGTCCAGCGCTCGATGCCGTCACGCACCCCGCCGAACACGACCGCGATCGTCAACACCATGAACGCCATGTGCCAGCCGATAGCGGCCACCGGGTTGCCCGCCACGTCGGCGAAGATCGCCGCGGTGTCAGCCCCGGCACCGAACGTTCCGGTGATCGTCTTTAAGATGTAGGCCAGCGTCCAACCCGCAATCACTGTGTAGAAGCTCAGGATCACGACACCGGTCAGAACGCCCAACCCCCCGACCATGACCCACGCCGAGCGCGGCGCTAGCGCCTTGAACGCTCCCACCGGGTTGCGCAAGGTCCGCCGCCCGAGGATCAACTCCGCCAGCATCACCGGCGCACCGATAAGCGCCACCCCTCCCAAGTAAACGAGCAGGAACGCCGCGCCACCGTTTTGTCCGGCGACCGTCGGGAATCCCCAGATGTTGCCGAGGCCCACTGCGCTCCCGGCAGCGGCCAGAATGAAAGCGATCTTGGAACCCCAGGTGGCACGTCCCGCTTGTGTCGTTGGGCCGCCGACGTCAGTAGTCAAGGAGCCTCCTTGTGATCTCGAGCAGGTCGTTCTTTCCGGGCAGATAGTAATCTTCCAACGGCGGGCTGTAGGGCACCGGGGTATCCGGTGCGGTGACACGGACGATCGGCGCCTCCAGGTACTCAAAAGCCTTCTCGGCGATCGTTGCCGCGATCTCAGCGCCAAAACCACCCGTTCGCGGCGCCTCGTGGAGTACGACCGCTTTCCCGGTGCGCGCCACGCTCGTCAGCACCGTCTCCTCGTCGAACGGTACCAGGCTACGAAGGTCGACCACCTCGATCTCCGCGCCGTCCTCGGCAAGCTCTTCGGCCGCCTCGAGTGCAACGTGAACCATGGCCGCGTACGTGACGACGCTAAGATCGCGGCCTGGACGAGCGACCCGCGCGCTGCCAAGCGGGACGACGAAGTCTTCGTCGGGTAAATCTTCCTTGATTCTGCGATAGAGATACTTGTGCTCTTGGTAGATAACGGGGTCGTCGTCCCGGATCGCCGCCTTAATCAACCCCTTGGCATCGTATGCGGTTGCCGGGCAGACGACCTTGAGGCCCGCGGTGTGTGCGTAATACGACTCGGCTTGGGCCGAGTGGAACGGTCCGCCCCGAACGCCGCCGCCGGCCGGACCGCGAACCACGATGGGTACCGCTGCGCCCCACCGGTAACGGTTCTTCGCAGCGACATTGGTCAGCATGTCAAACCCGCAGCTCATGAAGTCGATAAACTGCATCTCGGCTACCGGTCGCATCCCCATCAAGGCCGCGCCGACCGCGGCGCCGATGATGGCGCCTTCGGAAATCGGGGTGTCGATGACCCGCTGCTCACCGAAGCGGTCCAGAAATCCATCGGTGACTTTGAACGCACCACCATACGCACCGATATCCTCGCCGAGCATGAATACCGACTCGTCAGCCTGCATCTCCTCCCACAGACCTTGGCGGATCGCTTCCAGGTACGTCGTCTCGCCGCCACGCTCGGGTGCGCTCATGGACGCCACTCTCCCCACGCGCGGCGGACTTCGATGATGACACCGTCGCCGGCCTGCATTGAAACGAGCTTTACGCGATAGGGTCTGGCTTTGGCCTCGGCCCCACCGAGGCTCACCTGCTGCTCACCTGCCTCATGGCTCGACACGAGCGAGAGCGTGGCGCCATCTGCGCCGACATCGATCAGAGTGACCTCGAGCCCCCGACCGTCGACGTGGGCCACCTCGCCGATGTGTAGCTCGACCTCTGTTTTCCACACCTCCTCGCCGGGGAGGTTCGACACTCCACGCTCGCCGACGTTGACCGTGCACGCTACGGCAACAAAACCGGTTATAGCGGCTAGACTTGCGAGCCGGTTCAGTGCCCGATCTCCTGCGAGAAGTCGTGAAAGTTGGGGTGGGGGTGGGGCCACCGGGGCGTTGACCAAACGCCTTCCAATGCACTTTTCGGATCGGGCATCGGCGCGGCTTCGGCCTCGGCCACCGCCTCATCGAGCTGAGCGCCGACCTTGGCCTCGATCATCTCGACCTGCTCGGTCGTCACGATGCCGGCCGATAGCAGATAGCGGTGGTACCGATCGATCGGATCGAGGGCCTCCCACCGCTCGATCTCACCCTCCGGCACGTACCGCTGATCGTCGTGTTCGGCGTGACCTTTACGGCGGTACGTTTTGACTTCGATCAACGTCGGTCCGCCACCGCCGCGGGCTCGATCAACGGCGCGACGCGCAGCGGCATACGATTGCAGCACGTCGTTGCCATCGACTTGTTCTCCAGCACAACCGTACCCCGGTGCCCGATCGACCATGTCACGATTGCCCATCTGCTTTGGCGTCGGGGTCGAGTACGCGTAGCAATTGTCCTCAGCGATCAGAATCACCGGAAGCCGTTGTGCGCATATCAGATTCCACCCTTCGTGCGCGGCGCCGGTAGAGAACCCGCCGTCGCCGATATACGTCATGCACACGCAGTTCTCGCTCCGGATGCGAGCCGCCAACGCGACACCGGCGATCACCGAGATCATGTCGCCGAGCATCGAAACCGGCCCGATGAAGCCGCGCTCCAGCTCGCCGAAGTGGACGTTCAGATCCTTGCCACCCGAGGGTCCGGTCCCTTTTGCCATGTACTGCTTGAGGATGTCGACCGGCTCCACGCCTCTGACCAGGATCGATCCCAGATTTCGTATCAGCGGCGACAGAAAATCGTCATTCCCGAGTGCGTAGGCGGTGCCGACCGACTCCGCCTCCTGACCTAATGAGCGATAGACGCCGCCAACAACCCGGCCTTGGCGATACAGGTTGACGAGCCGCTCCTCCAACCGGCGATTGAGAAGCATGTACCAGTAGAGGTCTAGGTGCTGAGTTCGCTCGATGGTGAGATCATCGGGAACGACGATCTCGGGAGTTCCGCTGGCAACCGTGGTCGAGTCAGTCACGTGGCGGCTCTACTCCCGGTACACCAGGAACCGAGCCGAGTCCGCGCCTGGGAACCCGATCACACGGACAACGTAGGGTGCCAGTCGAACTGCACTCGAAAGGTCCGCCTGGCGGACGACCTTGATTCGCTCGCGTGTTTCCTCACCACTCGCGTTTTTCAGCTCGATCGTCACGAACGCGACCCGATCGCCGGGCTCGTAGATCGGCATCGCCAAGAGCAAGCGGCCGTCATCGACCTCGGCGCTGTCCCCGGCGCGGAGAAAGATCTCCTCCTGCCACTCCTCGGCGCCGGGACGACGATCCTCTTGCGACCGCGGGCAGGCGGCCCCGAGCATCACTGCCACGAGAACGCCTGCCGCGAGGCTTCGCAGTATCACCGCTTTGCCTTTTTCTCTTCGCGTAGACGTTTGTGCACCTCGTAATTCTCGCGCCACGGCTCGCGCTCGAAATAGCTGCGCGTCGCCGCGCGGACGTGGGGTGAAAGCAAGAAGATCCCCAGCAGGTTCGGGAGAATCACGATCCCCAGGAAAACGTCGCCCATCGCCCAGATAGCGGCAAGCGGGGCGACCGCGCCGACAAAGTGCATTGTCACGAATGCCATCTTGTACGGCAAGACGGCCTTGGAGCCAAACAGGTAAAAAGCACAGCGATCGCCGTAGTAGCTCCAGCTTATCGCTGTCGAGATCGCGAAAAGCAGCACGCTGACGAGGACGATCAGCCCGCCCCAAGATCCGGGTAACCCGCGCTCAAAGCCAAGCTGAGTGAGCGGTGCCGCGCTCTCAACCGCCGGCCCGTAAAGCGACGAGTACGTCGAGCCATCCTGGCCGGTTGCGGTGGCCGAGCTAGGGTCGATGCGACCGGTAAACGGGCGCGTCATTTCGGGGTCGGTGAAGAGCTCCAACACCGCCACTTCGTGCCACGCGATCATGGCCTGACCCGTCGTGGCGATCGGCTCACCGTTTTCGACCAGGATCTCGGCTGGCGAGCCGACGCTATCGAACCCACCATCTTCGTCCTGGGCTACGTACGATAAATCTCCGCCCGAGAGTGTAATCTCGGTCGGCACGGCCTCGTTCCAAACCCCGGTCGTAATGATAACCAGCGCGGTCATCGTGCAGATGACGATCGTATCGATGAACGGCTCCAGTAATGCCACCACGCCTTCTGAAACCGGTTCATCGGTCTTGGCCGCGGCGTGAGCGATCGGGGCCGACCCTTGACCGGCCTCGTTGCTGAACAAACCCCGGCGGACACCCCACATCATCGTGACCAGGAATGCGCCCACCCCGGTCCCGGCAACCCCGGCTGTCGGGTTGAATGCTTCGGTCAGAATCAGCATGATGCTCGGCAGTATCGCACCCGCGTTGGTGAGCAGGATGAATAGCGCCCCGGTCACGTAAATCGCGGCCATCACGGGAGCCATGATTCCGGTCACTTTTCCGATCCGCGTGATCCCGCCCAAGATCACCAGCGCGACGACACTTGCGGTCACAAAACCGGTGATCCAAACGGGGATGCCGTACGTCGTGAGCATCGTATCGGCAACGGTGTTGGCCTGAATGGCGTTCCCGGTAAAAAACGCCGTGATCCCCAGAATGAACGCGAAAAACACCGCCAACGGTTTCCACTTCGAGCCCAGCCCGCGCTCGATGTAGTACATCGGCCCGCCGGCGACTGTGCCCTCCCACTTGTGAGCATCGAGATCCGGCGCCGTGACCGACCGGAACTGCTGAGCCAGCGTCACTTCAGTGTACTTGGTCGCCATGCCCAAGAACGCCGTAACCCACATCCAAAAAACTGCTCCCGGCCCACCGAAGTGGATCGCGATCGCCACGCCCGCGATGTTGCCTATCCCGACGGTGGCCGATAGCGCGGTGGTGAGCGCCTGGAAGTGCGATACGTCACCTGGCTCGTTAGGATCGTCGTACCGACCGCTGGTCACCGCAAACCCGTGACCGAGTCGCCGAACCTGTAGGAACCCCATATAGATCGTCAGGTAGATCCCAACGCCGAGAAGTGCGATGACGACGAACGGTATCTTCTCGCCCTGAACCGGGATCCCCGACTCCCAAACGATGCCCCCCAGTACGTCGACCATACGTTGAAAGAATTCCATCTACGCTCCTGGTCAGTTGAGTTCAGCCAGCATGCAGCGAGCGCTGCCGCCACCGTGCTTCTCTATAGTATCCAACGAAACCGAAACGAAATCGGCGGATTTGTGAATCACGGACCGTTGCTCCTCGGTGAACGCGCGAGCGGCGCGGCTGGAGCCAACCAGCAATCGATCACCGCTAGCGTTCTCGAGCTCCAGCACGTTGCCGCAGAATTCATGCATCTGGTCGATCGTAATATCGATCACCTCACGCCCCGACTGCTCGAGTCGCGCGCGTACGTCATCCCGACTCGACGGTTCCACCGCCTCGAGGCACACGACGGCGAAGTCCGAGCCGAGACTCAACACGACGTTGGTATGATACACCACCCTTCCCTCCCTATCGTGACTGGTAAACAATACCGGCGTGACATCAAATAGCCGGCACCACTCGTGCACCAAGTCACTATGTGTACGCGATGACTCGCTGGCGTAGACGACACGCTCGCGATCATCGATCACGAGGCTCCCGGTTCCCTCGAGGAACTGGCCTCGCTCTTCGGCTGATGAAAGATCGATGATTTCATCGTATCGGTCGTTCAAATAAGCCACGATCTCCGGTCTTCTTTCACGCCGGCGATTCTCGGCCTTCAGGGGGTAGACGACGACGCGTCCGTCTCGATGTGTGCTGAACCAGTTGTTGGGAAAGGTCGCGTCCGGAGAGCCCTCCCGCTCGGCCTCAAAAGTGACCACTTCCACGTTCCGCTCCAACAGGGCGTCTCGGAACTCGCGAAACTCAGCCCTGGCGCTCGTCTCGACGCTCTCGCGCCAACCTTCGGTCGCGGCGAGTTGAAATGCGTTATCCCGTTGCGTCTCGGGATTTGATGCGAACCCGATCGGTTCGACCATGAGAACGCCACGCGCCGCCATGCGGGTCTCCGTCAGTCAGGGGGCTTACGTCTGTCAGCCGGCGGGCGCCAAGATAACCCATCCAGGGCCTGACAACAGGTGGCACGAACCCAAAGCCGCGAGATATCATTCAGTTCTAACCAAACATGTCATGCGACAGATCGTTTATCGAGGAGGAGGTTCGATGCGAAGAGCGCTTCGGTGTCTCATAGTCGCGGCGCCGATCATCTTCGGTGGTTGTTCCAACGCCGGTGACGAAATACGGGAGGCCCCGCCATCAGCGACAGACTCAACCGCCGTCGCGTCGGCCAGCAAAACCGCCTTTGGTGAAGACGTCGGTCTTCGTGTGCTGCTCAGCGCCAACTCGTTCGAGAAGACGGTGACCCGCGCCGAGGCCGCAGTTGCTGATGAGGGGTTGACGCTTATTGCGCGAGTGGATCACGCTGAAGCAGCACGTGCAGCCGGGCTCGATCTGGCGCCCAGCACGGTGCTGATCTTCGGGCGGGCAGAGGCTGGAACACCTTTGATCGACGCGGCACCAACCGCGGCCATCGACCTGCCGGCCAAGCTGCTTATCTGGCAGGAAAAGAGTGAGGCAGCCGAGGGTGTGGTGCGGGTCGCATTCAACCAATCGGCATATTTGGCGTGGCGACACGATGTCCCCGCCGACACCGAGTCACTGGATAACATCGGTACAGCGGTCGCACGGATCGCGAATCAGGCGATCAAGCCTCGGTAGGGTCCAAAATTCGCGCGCTGAGGATGTAGTCGAGCTTGGGAAACTCTCGCTCCAAATAGGCGTTGCCCTCGGCATGGAGTCGATCCTGTCGAGGGCCGCTTCCCCGCGGCGCACCTTCGCCATAGCCCGCATACAGTTGATCGACCACATCCATCCCGGAAACGACGTTGCCGAGCGGCGCGAAGCCGAGCTCGTCGAGCTGAGAGTTGTCACGATAATTAATGAACAACTGCGTCGTTCGAGTGCCAGGGCCCGCATTGGCGAAGGTGATCGAGCCGCGACTGTTGCTGGTGACTACCGGATCGTCCGGTATCCGGGCCGTTCGCCACTTATCGCCGACCTTCGGGTCCGCCGGGATGCCGAACTGAGCCATAAAACCATTGATCACACGGAAGAAACGCACCCCATCAAAAAATCGTGCCACAACGAGTTCGTACAAACGATCAGCACCTACCGGAGCGAGCTCGCGGCGAACCTCGACCGTGAATTGACCCTTTGTGGTCTCAAATTGAATCGAGTAGATCTCCGCTGAGTCTGGCATGAATCAGTAGTGGATCGCTTCTCCGTAGACGGCGTGCGCGGCCTCGTGGACGCTCTCGGAGAGTGTTGGATGAGCGTGGATCGTGTGAATGAGCTCGGCCACCGTGCCCTCCAACCGAAGAACGGCGGAAGCTTCTGCGATTAGCTCGGTTGCCTTGTGGCCGATGATATGAACGCCTAAGACTTCGTCGTAACGATCTTCGGCGACAATTTTGACGAAGCCCGTTGTGTGGCCTGCGATCTGAGCTCGGCCACTGGCTAGAAACGGGAAGCTGCCGACGCGAACCGCGTGGCCTCGGTCGATCGCTTGCTGCTCGGTGAGCCCGACGCTGGCGATCTCCGGTTCGCAGTACGTGCAGTTCGGCGTCTCGCCATACGGAACTGGCTGCACGTCATGCCCGGCGATCCGCTCGACCACCATCACCCCCTCCATCGACGCCACATGCGCCAACCACGGCGTGGGGTTGACATCACCGATGGCGTAGACGCCCGGTTCCCCGGTCTCGCAATGCTCATCGACGACGATATACCCATCGCTCGTTTCGACTCGGAGGTTCTCGAGCCCGACACCCTCCGTCACCGGCGTTCTCCCTATTGCGATCAGGACGAGGTCGGCGGTCAACGACTCGCTTCCCAGCGTGACCTCGACGCCACCGTTCACCGGGCTGGCGCCAGTTAACGGAGTATCCGTCCGGGCATCTATCCCCTGGCGACGAAACGCGCGGGTTAGCTCGGCCGACACCTCGTGATCCTCGATCGGCAACAATCGTGGTAGCGCCTCGACCAGCGTGACCCGGGTTCCAAAACGGTGGAAGATCGAGGCGAACTCGACGCCCACCGCCCCGGCACCGACGATGACCATCGATTCGGGAAGCGTCTCGAGCTCGAGTACATGATCGGAGCTGATGATCCGCCGACCGTCGAACGGCACCGATCCGATCTCGCGCGGTACCGATCCCGTCGCCAACACGATATGATCGGCTGATATCGTTCGAACCGGTCCCTTGTCGAGGCCGATCCTTCCATAATCGGTCTTCTCGTAGATTCCCACCGTACGCGGGCTCATGACCCGCCCCCAACCGGTGATCACTTCGACCTTTTGTTTCTTGAGCAAGCCGGCGACGCCGCGGGAAAGCTGGCGGACGACGCCGGCCTTCCGAGCTTGAATCCGAGACCAATCGATCTCGACCTCGCCGATCGACAAGCCGAAATCGGAAGCGTCGAGGAGATCCCGGTAGCGACTCGCATTCTCGAGCAGCGCCTTAGTCGGGATACAGCCCCGGTGCAGACAGGTGCCACCCTGGAATGGGTCTTTTTCGATTAGCGCTGTCTTGAGACCGAGCTGTCCAGCTCGGATCGCGGCCACGTATCCACCAGGCCCGCTGCCGACGATCACGATGTCGAATTGGTCTGTTGACACTAGTTGTCTTCGTTTGCCCGAGGCTTGAAGTCGAGCGCCGCCGAGTTGATGCAATAGCGTTGGCCGGTCGGCTGCGGGCCATCGTCGAACACGTGCCCCAAGTGGGCTTCACAGTTGGCACACAGGACCTCGGTCCGGCACATGAACAGGCTGTCATCAGGCGCCATCGAGACGTTCTCCTCGTCGGGCCGCGTGAAGCTTGGCCATCCGCTCCCAGAGTCGTACTTGTCTTTGGAGTCGAACAACCGCGCCCCGCAACAGACGCAGGCGTAGATCCCGTCTCCCTTGTGGTCGTTGTACTCACCGGTGAACGCTCGCTCGGTCCCCTTCTCGCGTGTGACGTGGTACTGCTCCGGAGTCAGCTTCTGGCGCCAATCCGGGTCTCTCTTTTCGCCCTTATCCATTCTTCTCATCCTCTATAAGTGATTGATTGATAGTTTGATGCGCTACGCAAGCTCAAGCAATCTCTCGGGTGGTCGCCCGATCGCCGCCCGCTCTCCCACGACCCCGATTGGACGCTCCAGCAGGGTCGGGTTCGCAGTCATCAGCCGCACGAGCTCGGCGTCCGACTCTTCCCCCGTCAGTCCCAGGCGGCGGTACGCCGGATCCCGCTTTCGCAATACGTCGGCCGGCGTCGCGTCGAGCTTCTTGATCACCTCGCGGATCTCCGCCTCACTCAACGGCTCTTCGGTGTACTCGCGATACCGATACCCGATTCCGTGCTCTTCTAGCAAGGCGACCGCCTTGCGGCAGGTCGATCAGGTCTTGCGACAGATCAGTTCAATCATCGGACAACTCAACGACCGTGATCGTGAGCTCATCGTCGACGGCAGCCTCGATGCTGTCGATGAAGATCTCCATAGGGGCACCAGTGTCTGAATCGTACGTGACCGTGATGTGATCTGCATCGAACTCGATCGCTTCCAGGATCACGTCGAACAGACCATCGACGGCAGGAAAGAACACTGCGTGTTGTTCGGGTACTGGCATGCCGGTTTCGGTATAAGTCTGGGACACAACCTCACCGTTCCGCACGCGTACGGTAACCGGTCCGATCGACTCGACGAGGCAAAAGCAGCTCCTCACCAAGGTCAGATCATAATCCAACAAACCGAGAGCGATCCAACGCTCTCGATTCACCTCGAGCTCGATCAGCAGTGGATTCTCGGGCTCCTGCGGTGAGCAGACCGCGGTCGGCACGATGATCAGCAGGACCCACAACGTGTGAACTGCGCTTCTCATGAGGTGTGAATATAAGCCGCCTGGGGAGACCCCGCGGCCTCGCGTTACTGAGCGTCCCGGGGCCGGCGAAAAAGCGAGCGCTGAAGCGAACGCACGTAACCGGTGCGGCTAGTGGTCGCATCATCGAGGTGCGCACGAGCGGCGGTGACCTTCGAGTCGAGATTGTCCAGATGATGAAGAACGATCGCCTCCAGCGTCTGTGGTTTGACCGGGCTCCCCCACTCAAGCTCGCCTTGATGGCTCAACACGAGATGCGCGATGTCGGTCGCCAGCTCTGCCGGGAACCCATCGATCGCCGCGATTCGCTCGCGGACGTACGCGTACCCCAGCGCGATGTGACCAAGCAAAGAGCCGGCTTCTGTGTACGGGAAGCCGGGCTCGACGGCCAGCTCGTCGATCTTGCCGAGATCGTGCAGGAAGGCGCCAGCCAGCAACAAATCGCGATCGAGATCGGGGTAGTGTCCCGCCGCTAGCTCGCACAAATCCATCACCGACCGGGTGTGCTCCGCCAAGCCGCCAACGTAGGCGTGGTGGTTGACCTTGGCCGCCGGTGCGGCCGAGAAGCGCTCGACAAACTGTGGGTCGTCGAGCAGCCCTAAGACCAGCTGTCTGAGGCAAGGCTCGGTGATCGACTCCGCCAGCTGACGGATACCGGCCACCGACTCGCTCCCCGAAACGGGTGCCCGCGGCAGGTATTCTCCGGGATCGACCGGCGGCGCGGGCTCGGCATCCTCGACTTGAATCTGGGGCTGGCCCCGATAGTCGGTTACCGCCCCGCGGACGCGTGCGAAGGCGCCCTCGACCAACGTCGTCGCGAGAGCATCGGCGTTGTCCCAGGCGACACCCGGTATCCGGCCCGATCGATCGGCAAACTCGAGCGACAAGAATGGACCGCCGCGTCCGACTTTCCGGCTCACGCGAGTAACACAAAAAACCTCGTCCACCCGCTCACCGGAATCGAGGTCGGCGCAATACACGCGTTTCCGATACGGCTCGAACAAATCAGCGCCCATCGAACACGACCTCACCGGCGACCATCGTCAACGTTGGTCGACCGCGAAGCGTCGCTCCAGCCCACGGCGTGTTGCGGGCCTTGGACCGAAACCGCTCTGGTTCGACCACCCACTCCTGATCCAGATCAAAGACCGCCACGTCGGCGGGTGCACCGATTTCAAGCCGGCCACGCTCGATACCGAAAGCGCGCGCAGGATCCACGGTCATCCGGGCGAGCAGCGTTCTCAGGCTGACATCGCTTCTCTCTACGAGCTCGGTGTAAACGACACCAAACGCTGTTTCGAGACCGATCACGCCAAACGGCGCTTCGCTCAGTGGGCGCGCCTTCTCGGCGGCCGTGTGCGGTGCGTGATCCGTAGCAACGCAATCGATCGTCCCATCCACCAACGCTTCGACCAGCGCCACGCGATCCTCGAATTCAGCCAGCGGTGGGTTCATCTTTGCGACCGATCCCTGCCTCTCGGTGCAGTCGACAGTCAACGTCAAATGGTGCGGGCACGCTTCGGCGGTAACCGGGAGCCCGGCCTGTTTAGCTTCGCGGACCAGCCGTACCGACTCGGCGGTCGAGAGATGGCACAGGTGGAGCCGCCCACCGACGCGCGCCAAGATTTCGAGGTCGCGCTCTACAGCCGCGCTCTCGGCCTCGGACGGGATGCCGCCGACACCGAGCCGATCGGCCACCTCACCGGCGAAGATCGTACCTCCCCCGGACAGACCAAGATCTTCGCAGTGGTCGGCGACTACTACTCCGGCGCGCGCAGCGCCATCCAGCACGCGAGCCAAAATCTCGGCGGTAGCGATCGGTTGGCCGTCGTCCGAAACAGCGATCGCGCCTGCTGCAGCCAGCGATTTTGCGTCCGTCGGTGTTTCGCCCGCTGACGCCACAGTCGCCGCCCCAATCGGCAAAACCCGCGCCATCCCCGCCGATCGTCCACGCTCGATCACATCACGGACGCGCTCCGGTGTATCGATCACCGGTTGCGTGTTCGGCATCGCACAAATCGTCGTGAAGCCGCCGGCCACCGCGGCGAACGCACCCGTGGCGATCGTCTCTTTCGCTTCCCCACCGGGTTCACGAAGGTGCACGTGCGGATCGACCAGACCCGGCGTCACCAGCATGCCGGCTAGCTCGATCACGTGATCACCAGCCGCAGGCTCGACGCGCTTCTCGATCGCGATCACGGTGCGGCCGGCCACTCGAACGTCGGCCAGCTCGTCGCGCCCCGAGGTCGGGTCCAGCACCCGCCCACCGCGCAACACGATACCTCCCTGCCCGTTGTTCAACGCGACGCTAGACCGAGTTCTCGACGGATCTCGGACAACCGAGCCAGTAGGCCCATCCGGATCGCCACACCCGCCGTCACTTGGGGCCATATGAGGGCCCGTTCCGAGTCGGCGACAGCGCCATCGATCTCGACATCGCGGTTGAAGGGTCCAGGGTGCAGCACAGGAACGTCGCGTCGCAAACGCGACAGCCGATCGACGGTCAGCCCATACTGTTCCCGGAAAGTCTCAGCGTCCGGGCAAACTTCGCGGTCCGTCAATCGCTCGCGCTGAATACGAAGCATCATGACGGCATCGCAATCCTCAAGCGCAACGTCCAAATCCGAACTGAGTGTCACACCGGGAAACTCATCCGGTGACGGGAGAAACGACTCCGGTCCACAGAACGCGACCAATCCGCCCAGCGCCATAAAACCGTGATAATTCGACCGCGCCACCCGGCTATGAACGAGATCGCCGACGATGAGCACTTTGCGCCCTTTTACCGAGCCCCAGTACCGCCGCAGGGTCAGCAGGTCGGGCAGCGCTTGTGTAGGGTGCTCACCCGTCCCGTCGCCGGCATTGACAACGTGCGCGTTTGGCATGGCGGCAGCGAGCTGATCCGGCGCACCAACCTCCGGGTGCCGCAATACGAAAGTGTTTACACCCATCGCGGCTAGCGTTCGCGCCGTATCGATCAGCGTCTCGCCCTTCACGATACTCGAACCCTCACCGACAGTCAGCCATTCGATCTCGAGCCGCTGCTCGGCCAATTCGAACGAACAACGAGTCCGGGTCGAGGGCTCGAAAATGAGGTTGGCTACAGACAAACCGGTGACAGCGCCAGGGGCGGGGGCGGCCGAGTCCAGCATTCGCTCACCACGATCGAGAAGGTCGGTGATCTCCTCGGCCGTCAGGCCGGCCAGGCCGAGCAGGTCCTTGCGGTGGAACTTCAGCTCTCGGCCTCTTCCCTTTCCACCAAGTCCACGGCTCGCGTCCCGTCGAGCTCTTGGACCTTGACCTTGATCTGCTGGCTTTGGGACGTCGGGACGTTCTTCCCGACAAAGTCGGCTCGAATTGGGATCTCGCGGTGACCACGATCGACCAAAACGGCGAGCATCACGCGACGCGGGCGACCAAAATCCATGATCTCGTTGAGCGCGGCCCGAACGGTCCGCCCGGTGTAGAGGACATCGTCGACGAGCACAATGATCTTGCCCTCTACCTTAAAAGGGATCTCTGTTTTCTCGACGACGGCTTGATCACCAATCGCCTTCAGGTCGTCCCGGTAGAGCGTGATGTCCATCACACCCTTCAGCGGTGGCGACCCCTCAGTGCGTTCGATCTCGGCTGCAATGTGCTCAGCGAGCTGTACACCGCGACGCTGGATGCCGACGATCGCCAGATCCCCCACACCGCCGGTCTCCTCCACGATCTCGTGAGCGATCCGCGTCAGCGCGCGGTCGATCGCCTGCGCGTCCATGATCACGGTACCCAACCGCGCCTCCTGTGAGTGGTTTTGTCGGTCCGTTCGCGGCCCCTCTGAAAGGCAGAGCCGAACCTACGATCGGAGATGCTGGGGTGTCAACAAAACCACCGACGGGGCTTTCCTGCCCGCCGTGCGCGGTTAGTTTGGGGGGACCCTTCGATTCTCCAACGGAGACCGTTTTGGTGAAACCGGTTCTCGCGATCGCGATCGGCTTGGCTTGCACCGCTTCCGCGGTGCTGGCACAAGATCGACCCGCTGCCAACCAGGCACGGCTCGAGCTCCCGCGGGTCGTAATGAAGGGCGTCCCGTTCGATGGATGGGTCGTGGCAGAGGGCGTCGCCCCGGGAGACAACCTCGAATTCACCATTACCATACCGGGCGCGGCCAACCCTGTCAGCCGTGGCGCGGTGGCCGGCGGCGATTCGATCAAGGTTGGCGGTCTCGCGCTCGACCGACCTGGTGTCGGAGTAACATTGGATACTCCGACAGGATCAGTCACCGCGCAGACTCGCGTCCTACCCGGTTGGCTGTCGCTTCTGCCCTCGATCATCGCCATCACGTTCGCACTGCTCTTTCGGCAGGTCGTGATCTCGCTCTTGGCAGGCGTCTGGCTCGGTGCTCTGTTCATCTACGATTGGAACCCGCTGACCGCGATCGTGCGCACGGTCGACAAGTACATCGTCGAGGCGATCACCGATCCGAGCAACGCTCAGATCTTGATATTCACGTTCCTGCTGGGAGGCATGGTCGGGATCATCAGCCGCAACGGTGGCACACACGGCGTCGTTGATTCGATCACGCGCCACGCTGTCGGCCCGATCCGAGGGCAATTAGCAGCCTACGTCATGGGTCTTATGATCTTCTTCGACGACTACTCGAATACACTGATCGTTGGGAGCACGATGCGGCCGGTAACCGACGGTCTCAAGATTAGCCGCGAGAAGCTCGCGTACATCGTCGACTCGACCGCCGCGCCGGTGGCTTCGATCGCGCTGATCGGCGGTTGGATCGGCTTCGAGGTCGGCTTGATCGACGGCGCGTTGGAGCCGCTCGATCTAGGTATCGAGCCGTATGTGTTGTTCGTCCAGAGCATCCCCTACCGGTTCTATCCGATCCTGGCGCTCGCCCTCGTCTTCATGGTGATCGTTACGGACCGTGACTTTGGGCCCATGCGAACGGCTGAGCTGCGCGCGCGCCGGGAGGGCAAAGTCCTGCGTCCAGGAGCCAACCCGGCGAGTGACTTCGACGCTGAGATCCTGAACCCGATCGAGGGCAAGCCACGCCGATGGTGGAACGCGCTCGTACCGATCGGAGTCGTAGCGGCGGTGACATTGACCGGCATGTATACGACTGGTCGCGAGGCGGTGCTGGCCGCGGGCGATCCCGACCTCGGCCTCCAGAACGTCATCGCCAATGGTAACTCGTTCGCGGCGCTGGTCTGGGGTTCGTTCGCGGCCTGTGTGGTGGCGGCGATCATGACGCTCTGGCAACGGATCCTGAACCTCGAAGAGACGATGGCGGCGTGGGTCGCAGGGCTCAAGGCGATGCTGTTTGCCTGCATCGTCCTGTCGCTCGCATGGTCGATTGGGTTGATAACTCAGGAGATTCACACCGCCGGTTACGTCGTCGGCCTGTTGACTGGCAACCTCGACCCGCGTCTGCTGCCCGTGCTCGTGTTCATCATGTGCGCCTTTGTCTCGTTCGCCACTGGGACCTCGTGGGGAACGATGGCGATCATGATGCCGGTCGTCGTGCCGCTGGCGGTGGCGCTGTCGGCGGACAGCGGCCTAGCGGCCTCGGCATCGCACACGGTGCTGGTCGGCGCTGTCTCGGGTGTACTGGCGGGCGCGGTTTGGGGTGATCACTGCTCGCCGATCTCCGATACCACCATCCTCTCGAGCATGGCGACGAGCTCCGACCACATCGACCACGTGAGGACTCAGATTCCGTATGCACTGGCGGCCGGTGTTGTCGGTATGCTCATCGGCGATATCCCTACCGCCTACGGCCTCTCCCCGTGGATCTCGATCGTGCTCGGGACGGGAATTCTGCTGGGGTTGATCTACGCCGTGGGGAGACGGACAGACAGTCCCTAGGAACCGTCTCTCACCGAGCTCGGCTCGGCTGCGCCGGGTCGTCCTCTGCCGCCTGGCTTCCGGGCTTGGAAATGATAAACGGGATCTTGCCGTTCTCGCCCGGCGGGATCGAGTCGACGACCGAGAACTCGATTCTCATCTCGTCTCCGATCATGCTCCGAAGACGTACCTCCAACGGATCCAGGTGCGCGGCGGCGAAATCCTCCGCGGGCACGATCTTGACTTCGATGCCGGCGGTCGTCTCCTGGACGATCTGGCTCATCTGCACGCCCGGGGCATCGTAAAACGCGTGCTCGAAGGAGCTGAGGTAGCGTCCGTCGGGCGCGACGACCATGTCTTGGAGCCGGCCATCGATCTTTTCGACCGTGCGATACGTACGCCCACAGGAGCATGGCGCGCCGTCATCCAGCGTGACGAGATCACCGGTCTGATAACGGATCAAGGGCATCGCCATATTGTGAAACGTGGTCGTGACGACCTCGACGCTCTGTCCCGGCTCCGACCGATCGGCGCGGCGATCTGGAAACTCGACGAACGAGTACTCTTCGTGAACGTGATAGCGGCCTCGATCACAGGTGCTGATCACGGCGGCGCGCTCATTCTGGCCGTAGAAATCGTAGACCGGACAGCGCAAGATCTTTTCGATCGTCGCTCGGTGGTGATCGCGCAGCGTCTCGGCGCAGCACAGCACACGCCTGACCTCCAGACCCTCCAGACCGAGCTCCTTCATCCAGTGACACACGAGGTTCAGCGACGTCGGAAAAGTCTTGATCAGCACCGGACGGAACGTTCTTAGCGCCCGAACGTAGACGCCGACATTGTCCCTCTTGATGTGCTCGACTGGAAAGACCAGACAGTTCTGCCGTGCGTCGTAGCTGGCTGGAAATCGCCTCTCGGGATCGGCTTTGAAATCCGCGAACCGATCCCCGAACCGGTATCCGACCCAGTTCAGCACCCGCCACATCGCTGCAAACTGGTTCAGGTTCGACTCTTGATCCATCACAAAGCGAGTTGGGGTCCCGGTGGTGCCACTCGTTCTCACCGTTTTGCCCTCGAGATCGGTGATGCCTTCGGCGTACAGCTCGTCAAAGTGAGCCCGCACGTCATTTCTTGTCAGGATCGGCAGCTCGCTCAAATCGAGTTCGTCGATCATCGCGTTGAACCGCGACTCGTGCGGCCCGAGCGTTCGCCGATAGTACGGCACGTTCTTCACCGCTTGCCGCAGAGTCCGATCGAGACGCTCCTGCACCCACGCCCGGCGACGCTCTGGCGCCCAGTACTCAGAGTCGAGTAATTCGTCGTGGCGACGCTTGATCGCCAGCGGATGCAGAACGTAGTCACGAAGCCTGAACTTCATGCTCGCTGACCCTGTTCGATCGGCCAGATGTCCTGCAAACCGGCGTGGATCCCGATCGGGTCGTAGCCCAGATCCAGAGTTGCATTCGAATGGTCGAGGTTCGCGTCTTGAATGATCCCCGCGATGACGTTCCAAGTCAGCGGCGGTTTCTCCATCACCAGCGCCATACCTCTAGCCAGCACTTTGCACGCCCACACCGGAATTGGTACGAACGGGCGCTGCTTGCCGCGATGCTTCAACATCAGCTTGGCAAGATCCCAAATCGAGATCGCCTCACCACCGCTGAAGTTGTACGTCTGATCGTAGGATTTGGGATTGCCCGCCACGGCCAAGAATCCCTTCAGAAGATCGTCGACGTGAACCGGGTTCTTTAGCGCCTTCCCGGTTCCGATAAACGGCACTATCGGGAAACGCTCAAGGTAGTCGAGGAACATTCTGAACTCGAGGCCGCCGTACTCGTTGTAGGCGAGCGTGGGGCGGGTGATCGTGTACTTCATGGCGGTTTGTGAGCTTACGATGCGTTCGCACTCACGTTTTGATTCCGAGTACGGAGTCGTAAACGGATACAAGACCGACGCCGACGACACGAACACGAAGTGCTTTACACCAGCCGCGATCGCCCCCTCGACCATGTTGCGGGTTCCCCCGACATTGACGGTTTGAAACACTTCCGGGTCGTGGGCGATAATCACTGCCGCCAAGTGATACACCGTATCTACGCCGTCGAAAACTCCATCGAGCGTTGTCGGATCGCTGACGTCGCCGTAACGCAACTCGACATCGACGCCTTCGATCGAGGTTCCAGGACGGTCCAACACGCGGACCTCGAACCCCCGCTCGATCAATCCCTTGACCAGTTGAGTACCCATCACACCTGCGCCACCAGTGACGAGGATCATACCGGGACTCCCGTTTGCTTGTGCTCTTCCAACAGTCCCCGATAGTGGCCGCCGAGGTGTCGGCCGATCATGCGCAGAACGTTCAGGCCGTACGGGATCGGCGACAAGCTCGAACTGTGTTCGTCATAGCGAGTAGGAATCGCGATCTCGGCGCAACGCATTCCGACCAGGTGGGCCATCAAGATCATCTCCGCATCGAAATTGTAGTTTTCCTGCAGCTTCTCGTATGGAACGCGCTCCAGAAGGGAGCGAGAGTATACCATGTATCCGCTGTGGAACTCTTTCATTCGAGTGCCAAACGCGAGGTTCTCAATCGTTGTCAGAACCCGGTTCGGGATGTACCGGGTAAGAGGCATGCCTCCGCCTCGTGCGCTACCCCCCAGCAGCCTCGATCCTTGAACGATGTATGCCTGTTCGTACAAGACGGGGGCCAGGAGGTCGAGCACTTTCTCGGGCGCATATTGCCCGTCGGAGTGAACGATCGCGATGCCGTCGGCCCCGCGATTCAACGCCGCCCTGAGTCCACTCTTTAAAGCTCCCCCATAACCGCGATTCTCAGGATGATCCACGACCGCTATGCGCGGGTTGTCGGCTGCCAGCTCTCGAGCTACTTGTCCGGTTCCGTCGGGGCTGGCGTCGTTCACGATGATGACCGACCCGGTGTCCCAAAACTCGGCCGGGATGCGCTCGATCACGCTCGATAGCGTCGATTCCGCCCGGTAGGCAGGAATCACGATCGCTGGCACTTTCCGGTTCTCTGGGCTGGTCACGCGGCCGCCTTCGCAGGTGGATGGCGGAGAGGGCGGGATTCGAACCCGCGAGACGCTGTTAACGTCTACGCGATTTCCAGTCGCGCTCCTTCGACCACTCGGACACCTCTCCGCACGTACACCGAGAAGATATCCTCAGAAAAGTACTCAGCCAGCACAATCATCTAGCCCAGAATGACCTCAACCGTGTGGGTCGCCCCGTCGTCGATCAGCTCGATTCGCGCGCCGGCCCCGGGCCGAGCGCGCTGCGTCGTCGGCGAATGGATGCGCTCGTGATCCAGCTCGAGATCGCGACCATCGAGACGCACCTCCCGGACCCCGTACATGACGCCGTTTGGGTTCTTCACGACTACCTCGTACTGCGCTGAGTGATACCTGAAGGACAGCTCGAAATCAGGCCAATCCCGCGGGATGCACGGATCGAGATACAGCGTCTCTCCACGCAGGCGAAAACCGAGGATCCACTCCACCCCGGCTCGATACATCCAACCGGCTGAACCCGTGTACCACGTCCAGCCTCCACGACCCACGTGAGGCGGCTCGGCGTATACATCGGCCACGGCAACGTAGGGCTCGACCTTATAGCGGTGAATCCCGGCTCTCGTGCTTGCATGGTTGATCGGGTTGAGGATCGAGAAGAGCTCAGCCGCCTTGTCACCGTCGCCCAGCTCGGCGAAGGCCAACACCGACCAGATGGCGGCGTGGGTATACTGTCCACCGTTCTCGCGGACCCCGGGCAGGTACCCTTTGATGTAGCCTGGGTCGCTGGGTGTCTTGTCAAACGGCGGCGTAAACAGCAGACCCAGTCCGTCGCCTCGCTTGACCAGGTGTTGCTCGACCGCCTTCATGGCTCGATCGGCTCGATCGGCGCGGGCAGCACCCGACAGTACCGCCCACGATTGGGCGATCGAATCGATCCGGCACTCTTCATTGGCCGCGGATCCCAGCGGCGTCCCATCGTCAAAGTAAGCACGCCGATACCAGTCACCGTCCCAACCGTGCTCGGCGATCGCCGGTTTGAGCGCATCCAGATACCGTTTCCATCGTTCCACCCTTTCGTCGTCGCCCCGGTTCTCGGCGATCGGGATGAACCCGTCGATCGCGAGGTGAAGAAACCAAGCCAACCAAACGCTCTCTCCGCGTCCCTGATCTCCGACCCGATTCATGCCGTCGTTCCAGTCTCCGGATCCGATTAGCGGAAGCCCATGCGCGCCGACTCCGAGACTGACGTCGAGGGCTCGTGCGCAGTGCTCGTACAACGAGGCACTGACTTCGGCCGTCGCTGGCTGGAAGTACTTTTCGACTTCCTCCTCCGGCAGGTCCTCACCATCCAGGAACGGTACGATCTCTTCCAGGATCGACTCGTCGCCGGTGACGTTGAGGTAGTGGACAAGAGCCAGCGGCAACCAAACGCGGTCATCGGAGATCCGGGTTCTCACTCCCCGACCCGACGGTGGGTGCCACCAATGTTGCACATCACCTTCGGGGAATTGGCGCGTGGCAGCCCGTAGGAAGTGCGTTCGCGGGATCTCCCGCCCGGCAACGACCAACGCCATCACGTCTTGGAGTTGGTCTCGGAATCCATAAGCCCCGCCGGACTGATAGAACGCAGACCGGGCCCAAATGCGGCACGACAGCGTCTGATACAGCAGCCACTGGTTTAGCATGATCGACATCGAGTAGTCAGGAGTTCGAACCTGCAACGCGCCGAGAATGTCTTCCCAGCGCTTTACCACCACACCCAATACATCGTCGAGGTCGGCTATTCGGTACTTGGTTACAAGTGCTCGAGCCTCATCGGCGTCGACTCCCTGCCCGAGCAGGAAAACGACCTCAATGCTCGCTCCCGGTTCGAGAACGAGTTGTCGGCGCAGGGCAGCGCACGGATCATGCCCGGTGCCAACCCACCCGGACAGACCCACTCCCGGTACCATCCCCGCCGGCTCGCGTGGCGTGCCGTGACGGCCTAAGAACTCGGCCCGATCGCCGGTCCATTCATCTTGTTGACCGCTCAGATCGGCGAACGCCATGCGGCCCGCGAACTCGCCGCCCCACCAGTTCTGGGCGAACAAGGCCTGCGTTTCCGTATCGATGCTGGTCACGATCGAAGGCGCGTTCCGCTCGCGCTCGACTCCGAGCACCCATTCGACGTACGCGGTGACCGACAGCTTGCGTTTGTGACCCGATAGGTTCTTGACAACCAAGCGCGATATCTTGATCGGATCATCGACCGGAACGTACTGGGTGAGTTCGGTCGCGATCTCGTGACACTGGAGCCCGAATCTCGTCCATCCCTGCCCGTGGCGTATCTCGTAGGGCGACGATTGGCGTATTGGCAACGGAGTCGGCGTCCAGATCTCGCCGGTTTCCTCATCGCGCAAGTAGATCACCTCGCCGGGCGGATCGGTCACCGGATCGTTGGACCAGGGTGTGAGTCGGTTCTCGCGGCTGTTTGACGCCCAAGTGTAGCCGGAGCCTGTTTCCGAAACCTGAAAACCGAAACCCGGATTGGCGATAACGTTGATCCAGGGGGCCGGCGTCCACTGCCCCTCGCCTAGAATCGTGACGTACTCTCGGCCACCCTCGGCGAAGCCTCCTAGACCGTTGAAGAACGCGAGTCGCGGTCTGGGTGGTGGGACCTCCGGGGCCGCGGGCGGTTTTTTCCACGCCGTCCCGAAAACCGCCTCCGGTCGATGCTCGACGGCGCTCTCTAGCTGCTCGCTCAACGAGCCGTGGGCACTGAGAAGCACGACTCGGGCGGCAGCGCGTAACAGATCACGGTCCTCCTCCGGCATCTGATCTACGCGCAAGATGTGGACTTCGCCGTGTCCTCGGTGAGCCTCGTGCAGGCCCCGCGACTGGGTGAGCCGGAGACTTCGTTCGAGCCACTCCTGAAGCTCCTCGGCATACGAGACAGGGTGCTCGTTGGCCACGATGAGGTCCACCCCCAGTCCCTTCCAACCCCAGTACTCGTGAGCGCGAATCAGCTGCCGCACTATTTCCCGGTCGCGCATCTGGTCAATCCGCACGAGAACGATCGGCAGATCGCCTGAGATTCCGTAGGACCAGAGCGTCGATTGACCGAGTTGATTGCGGGCCAAAACCGCGGACGGTGGCCGCAGAACGGGGCTCGAGTACAGGATGTAGCCGGCCAGCCGTTGAAAGAGATGAGCCTCGTCGGGCTCGATGCTGAGGTGTTGAAGCTGCACCTGGGCCTGTGTCCACGCGAGCTCCGACGCGCGCTCGAACGTCGTCGTCTCGCGGTACTTATCGACCAGCGCCAGAACCGATTCCCGTGACCCCGCCACCAGCGTCGAGAACGTGACACGAGCAGTCTCGCCGGGGTCCAGCCGCACCGTCCGCCGCAAGCTCAGGATGGGATCGAGGACGGCACCCGTGGTATTCGATAGAGGTCGTCCCTCGGTGACGCTGGTGGGTCTCCGAACGCCGTGCCCACGATCGAGAAACCTCGCCCGATCAGTCTCATACTGCAGCCCGCCAACGGTTTCACCTTCGACCGTCACGACATGTGCGGCCCATACTTCTGATTCGTCCTCCAACCGTGGTCGCCGGCCCGCCAGGAGCGCTTCAAAGGCCGGCAGAAACTCCGTCTGAACGAACAGCTTCTGAAACGCCGGGTGTGCGATATCGGCTTCAGGGGTCGTCAAGACAACTTCGGCGTAGCTGGTGAGCTCGATCTCCTTCGTCCCACCGCCGAGGTTCTTGATCGTGACCTTGCGCAACTCGCCATCGTCTTCGGGTGACACGATGACTTCCATCGACGTCCATAACGCACCATCCCGACGCTGGAACTCGGCCCGGTCCTCTGAGAAGCTAACTTCGTAGTGATCGGGTTCGGCAGCGGTCGGCTGATAGCCGCCCGACCACATGTCATCGGTGGTCACGTCCCGGACATACACGAAAGTGCCCCACGAATCGCGCGTAGGATCCTCCCACCATCGCGTGACCGCGATGTCGTTCCACCGGCTGTAGCCAGAACCAGCGTGGGTGATCATCACGCTGTATCGACCATTCGACAGCAAGTGCGTGCGTGGCGAGCTCGTGTGCGGTGTTCGGAAGCGACGCACAACGGGCGGGACGATCTCGCGGATATGACGGGCTGCCTTCACTTCCTCTCGCCGAGGGCGCGCCACCGAAACGTCACGCGGGATTCTCTCCTGCAGGAGCAGCTCGCTTGCGCTGATCATCGGCACAGAGTGGAATCGGCGTCGCATTAGACCGTCATTCAGCGCGTTGTGAATGGCAACGATCGTCATCCCCTGATGGTGGGCCATGTACGCGCGAACCGGCGCCACCGACTGCCCCTTGGGAACACGCTCGGGTGTGAAGTCGAGCGCTTCGTAGAACCCTAGCACACCCAGTGCACCCTGCTCCGCCAATCGTCCGAAGTTTTGGGCTGCGGCATTGGGGTCGACCATAACCGCCAACGCGGTCGCATAGGGCGCCACCACGAGGTCTTCACTTAATCCCCGAGTCAAGCCTAGCCCAGGGATCCCGAAATGTGAGTACTGATAGTTGAGGTTCAGGTCGCGCCCGTTGTAGGCTGACTCCGACACACCCCATGGCACACCACGCGTTCGGCCATACCGAATCTGACGATCGACGACCAGCCGTTGAGTTCGATCGAGCAGCGTGCCCGGGGCGACATCGACAATGAGGTTGGGCATCAAGTATTCGAACATCGACCCCGACCACGACAACAATGCCGAGCCTCGGCCTGTCGGCGTTACCGGGCGACCGAGATGGAACCAGTGTTCTACCGGTACATCTCTTTTAGCGATCGCGAATAGGCTCGCCAGCCGTGCCTCTGACGCCAGCAAATCGTAATAGCCGCTGTCATGACGACCCTCGGACACGCGATACCCGATCGGAAAAAGGTGTCGGGTCCCATCGTATAGGAAATCAAACTCCATCTCGTTGGCGAGCTGATCGGCCCGACTCGCGATCGCCTTCAGATCCCGTGTTAGCTCCAGAGTGCGCTGACACCCAGCATCGACGGCTCGGTCGAGCTGTCTCAGCCAACCACCCGTATCCCTATCGCTAGCAGCAGACTCCAATCGGGTTGCAAGCTCGTTGATCGCTGTACGCGCATCCCGATACAGATCCTGCGACGCTGTAACAACCGGGATCGCGGCAAGTATCCGCTCGACCTTCTCCCACTCCTGCGCCACCTCCGCGGTTGAGGAAAGCTCCTCCGGAATAGTTCCGGCCAGCATACGTCCCCACGGCACGAGGTGATCGAAGTCCCTGCGGTGGCTATGGATCGAGGCCTTGCTGGCGCGCGCCCACACCAACAGATTCCTGGGCGCCGCCTCGTCGCTCTCAGCCGTTAGCGCCTCAGCCACATCGATCAGCTCGTCGGCGGCGGTATCGAGTGCCGCCAGTTTCTCTGACCAGTCGGCGGACGTCTCTACGATCCCGGCCAGGCCAGCGGCGAGCGCCTCCAACGCCAGCTCGAGGTCGTGCCGCAGAACGGTTTGCGATCGATCGACGGGCCCCAGCTCGAGCGCTGCTTCATCGACCAGCCCAACTGCGTCGGCCACGCCATTGAACGCGACCGCTCGAACGACTGGCTCGGAGAGAATCTCCCGGCAGGCTGCAGCCGCAGTGAGCAAATGACCTGCCAAGTTTCCGCTATCAACGGTCGAGATGTACCGTGGCTCGAGCGGCAACAGCGTCTGTGTGTCATACCAGTTGTAGTAGTGGCCTTTGAACCGCTCCAACTTCTCGAGGGCCGTAATCGTCTGTCGCAACCGTTCCTCGAGCTCGAGCAGTCCGATCCAGCCAAAGTCTCGTGCCGCCACCGTCGACAGCGTGTACATGCCGATGTTGGTGGGCGATGTGCGGTGTGCAATAAGCGGCTCCGGGTCCTCCTGGAAGTTGTCGGGTGGTAACCAGTTGTCACCGGCGCTAACGACCGTTTCGAAAAACCGCCAGGTGCGGCGTGCTACCGTTCGCAGGGTGTGTGCTTCCGACCTACCGATCGTTGCGACCTGCTTCCTTTCACGAGGTTGACTCAGACGCAACGCGATTGCGGGTGACAAGACCCACAGCAGGATGACTGGCAAAGCCAGCTGCAGGGCCGTCGGCCGGACCAGCCCCAGTACGATCGCTGCGACGACGACGAGCACGACCGGTCTCCACATCGCGCGGTAGATTTCCGCCTGTGTCGTTGCAACCCCGCGGCCCGCTTGCGCAGCTGTTACCCATTCGAGCAAACGGCGGCGGGTTACCAGCCGAAACAACGTACGGACGATCGCATCGACCATGACCACTGCACGATTAGCAACGAAAACAACCGCCAGCCCCACTCGGGCCATCGCCATCACGGCATCGCTCAGGATCCCCCGAACATGTGACCGCTTCGCAATTCCGCGCCGTCTTGGCAACAACCCGCTCAACACCGGCACTGCCTGCGGCATGCTGATCGCGGCAACGACAAAACCAGTCCAAAGCAGCGGTGATAGTGGCAGCAGCGCCCATCCCACGAACAAGAGCGCGAGCGTTGATGGCGCAGATAGTGTCCGGCGCAAGTTGTCGACCATCTTCCACCGATTGATGAGGGGCATGGAAAGGTCCCGCCGCTGGCCGTTTACGGTCGGACGTCGACCCAGAATCCACGGCAACAGCTGCCAGTCGCCTCTTGCCCAGCGGTGGGCACGACGAACGTTGGTCTGGTAGTGGGTCGGAAAATCATCGAACAACTCGATGTCACTCACCAACCCAGTGCGAGCTAATGAGCCCTCGAACAAATCGTGAGACAACAGCGAGTTCTCGGGAACCCGGTTCGTCAGCGCAGCCTCGAATGCATCGACATCGTAGATGCCCTTTCCGACGTAGGATGCCTCATTGAACAGATCTTGATACACGTCCGACACAGCCGCCGAGTAGGGATCGATCCCCGTCGGCCCGGAGAAAATCCGGTGGTACCAGGAAACCTCCCCAGCGCCGGGAAGCACCGGTGTGATACGCGGCTGAAGAATTCCATACCCTTCCTCGACGCGTCCGGTGGTGGCATCAAAACGGGGTCGATTGAGCGGGTGCGCCATCGCGCCGATCAAGCGCTGTGCGGAGCCCGGCGGAAGCCTCGTATCAGAGTCCAGCGTGATCACGAACTTGACGTTCTTGGGAACATCGGTGAGTCCATCGCGTCGTTCGATGAACGTGGTGTCACGCGCCGCGCGTAAGAAACGATTCAGCTCGTGGATCTTGCCACGCTTGCGCTCCCACCCCATCCACCGATTCTCGCCGGGATTCCATACCCGTCTCCGGTGAAGGAGCAAAAACCTCGGTCCACCATCAGGTCGGGGGCCGTATTTGGCGTTCAACTCGGTGATCTCTGCGGCAGCGGCGGCCAGTACGATGTCATCGTCATGCAGCGTTTCTTCCTCGGCGTCGCGCCAATCCGACAACAACGCGAACCCGACATGGCCAGGGGGACTTACCAAGTAGTGGCGCTCTAGCTGCTCGACCTCTTTGCGAGCATCGGACTCGCTCGACAGAATTGTCGGAACTACGATCAGCGAGCTGAATTGCTCCGGAATACCGGAGCGAAAGTTCATTTTTGGCAACCGCCTGGGGCTCAGAAATTCGCTCATGTCACGGTGCAGAACTGCTACCGCGAGATCACTCGCTGGGATCGCCGACAATGCAGCCAACAAGATCAATGCAACCGTGCTGACACCAAGCTGCATCCCATACACGACTAACAGCGATACCAACAGCCCGGTGACGATCGTCACGATGCCAAGGTAAGCCGGCGTTGCGAACCTTATGAAGAGACGCCTCAACCACCGCGCGATAGGAGCTCGGAAGCCGAGTTCCTCCTCGAAGTCGCCCCGCCCGCCGCGAATCAAGTGGTAACCCAAGTAGCGATCCACGTCTCCATCTTCGGTCGGTGACTGCGACCCACGGAGATTCGCACGATTCGCTCTCTCGAGCACTCGCTCGGCCACCGTCAGCTCGTTCAGATCACTGCCTCGTGCGAGCTCTTCGATCGCGTGCCGATACGTGTCACGAGTTGCGAAGTCCATCTGTGGATAGATCCGGGCAGGATCCCGTCGGAGGATGCTTTCGACCGGGCTCACGCGCTCGAAAAACTCGTTCCAATCGTGAGCTGCGATCCGTCGCATCGAGGTAATCAGGTTTACCGTCGTCGCGTGCGCGGCAAGTTGTTTCAGATGCTCGCGGCGTACGACTTCGTCAGGTGTGAGACCCTCTTTGCCGAGCCGCTGTTCCAGCCATCCCAGAACGGGCATCACCGCCGGGTCGCTATCGCGAAGGCGCTGCACGAGGGCGACAGCGAACGGTGCATCGAGAGGCTCCCGTTCGTGGCGGCGCAAGACCGCGGTCAGGTCGTCCGCACTTCGATCCGCTGCTACTAGCAGATGATCGGCTAACTGGTTAGCCCGCGTTCTGGCCTGCCTCGAACCCACAATCTGTTCAGAGATTCTTCGCAGGTTCTCGATCAAGACCATCCGCAGCATGATCGGGATCGCCCACAGCTCACCCATCGTCAACGGCGACTGACGCTGGTAACCGCGGGTCGCGCATTCGAGCGAGTGTGGATCGAACCGACTATCGGTATGAGCTACCAAGAACTGTACTAGCCCGTAGCCGCGTGGATAGCCCCGAAGATCCCCGGAGGCCAACTTGGGCAGTTGCCGGTAATAACTCCCGGGCAAGGCGTCACGAATGACGCGGACCTGCTCGTCGACGATGAAGAAATTGTCGATCAACCACTCAGCGGCGGGAGAGATCGCTTGATCCCGCTGAACGGCGTCGGTTAGGAGAGTGTACGTCGAACGAAGCGCCTTGAAGTTCGCGTCAAGCCGCACCAGCAAAGGATAACCGCGACGGAAACCACGCCTGACATCGTGCCGCGCGGCCAGTGACATGGCCTCCTGTTCCAGACGCTCGACGCCCAGGATCTCGTCACGGATCGGATCGAGACCTTCGCCAGCGGCACCATCGCGGTTCAGTAGCCCAGTAATCAAGCCTGACAAACCGTCCTCTCGTAGGGGGGTCTCCTCCCCACTGTGGACGAACGTGCGGGTTGGCGGAGGGGGTGGGATTCGAACCCACGATACGCTATGAACGTATACCGGTTTTCGAGACCGGCGCCTTCAACCACTCGGCCACCCCTCCCACAGCGCTCGAAACCTCGCATCCGGGAAGCTGGATTTCAACCACACCGTTGCATTAACGAGGCCCTCGTTTCAGCTTCCGGGACGTGCTGTGGACCCCCCTTCTCGTGTTGGCGATCCTATACCTGATTGGGCTCATGCTCTCGGTAGGCGGGGGGTGGATCCACGCCCTCCCTGTTGCGATGGGGCTGCTGGTTTTTTACCGGCTGACCGGAATCGTGCGACGCGGTTAAGCGGGGCCCAGGGCTATCGACGATCTCGAAAGAAGGTTTTCAAGAGCTGCCCACATTCGGCCGATCGCACATTTCCTACGATCTCGATTCGGTGATTGAGTCGGGGATCGTGGGCCAGGTTCGCCAAGCTTCCACACATGCCGGCCTTCGGATCGTCAGTCCCGAACACCAACCGATCGATCCTCGCCAGCACCAAGGCACCGGCGCACATCGCGCAGGGCTCCAGGGTCACGTACAAAGTGGCCCCAGATAGCCGCCAAGAACCCAACCGAGCGGCAGCCGCACGCAACGCCAGCATCTCGGCGTGAGCGGTTGGGTCCTGGAGCTCTTCGGTCCTGTTACCCCCCTCGCCGATCACCCCATCGTCGCGCACAACCACTGCACCGACGGGAACTTCGCCGCGCTCGCCAGCGTCGTGGGCAGCCGCCAGAGCCAGGCCCATCCACCTGTCGTGTGGTTCATTCATTCCTTCGGCTCGCCCAAAATCGAACAAAATGGTGCGCCCTGGAGGAGTCGAACCCCCAACCTCCAGATCCGTAGTCTGGCGCTCTATCCAGTTGAGCTAAGGGCGCACCCGGCGGGTGACGCAAATATACCTGATCCTCACGCCTCCGGATCGGGCCAACCGCTGTGGAGATGGCGCTTGATGCGCCGAATCGTGCGCTGGAGCTCTCCCGACTGCCGCCCCAGCCGGAAGAGGAAGCCGAACAGAACCGCCCACAAGACGGCGTAGATCGCTGCGAATACCGGCTCACTCATTTCGATATCACTTTAGCTGCGAGGATGGAAACCATTGATAAAGCATCATATACACCAGCACCCCACTAGCCGAGACGTAGAGCCAAACCGGTACCGTCCAGCGTGCCAATCGGACGTGCGCCGCGAACCGTCCACGAACCGCTCGTGCGGCGGTAATCAAAGCCATCGGAACGATCGCTGCCGCCAGCGGAATGTGGGTTACCAGAATCGCATAGTATACCCATCGCGGCCACCCCTGGGCGGTGAACGGTACCGATCCGACGCTCCAATGGTAAGTGGTGTAGGAGGCCAAGAACAGTGTCGACACGATCAGCGCCCCAACCATGCATGCCCGGTGCACGGCGATCCACCGCCGCCGGATCGATACGTAACCGGTGGCAACGAGCGTCGCGGCGGTCGCGTTGAGCACGGCGTTGACGAGCGGCAGTTGGTGAGCATCGATCATCGCTTGATGGAGCGTGTCGCGATCGCGAACATCACCACAGCGAACGCGATCGTGAGTATCCAAGCGAGACCGGGCCCGACCCACTCGGCGGTGGGTGTCCCGTAGAGCGCGTTTCGGAACGAGACCAGACCGTATGCGACCGGATTCAACCGCATGATCGTCTGAAGCCAACCAACCGCCCCTGCAATCGGAAACAACGCACCAGAGAGAAACCACATCGGCATGAGGATAAGGTTGACTATGCCATGAAACCCGTGGATGGACTCCATCTGCCACGCGAGCACGAACCCCAGCGAGGTGAGCGCGAACGCCAGGCAAAAGAGCGCAGCCAAGGCGAGCGCGGCGCCAGCCACCGTGATGGGAATGCCGACGATCAGCGCCAACGGCAGGATCAAAGCGCCCTGAAACAGCGCCACGGTTGAGCCGCCGAGAACCTTCCCTAACACGATCGCCACCCGCGATACTGGCGCCACCAGAACCCCCTGCAAAAAGCCCGCCCGCCGATCCTCGATCAACGAGAACGTGCTCACGATCGCGGTCAGCAGGACCACAAAGATGACCGTCCCGGGGAAGAGGTACTCCACCGCGCCGACATCGATCGGCATACCGGCCGGAGCGAACGATCCACGCAGACCAAAGCCGATCAGCGTCCAAAACACTAGCGCAGTGGCGATCGTGCTAAGCGCCCGGGAGCGGTCGCGAGCGAAGCGGACGCACTCCCGCCACCATAGAGTGGTTGTCGGCAGAACGAGGCTAGTCATCGCCACCGTCCACGAATTGGCGGCCTGTGCGGTGCACAAATACGTCCTCGAGGGTCGGCTTACCGACGGTGATCGATCGGATACGGCCCGGGAACGCTTCGGCGAGTCGGGGCACGAACGCCGCTCCGTCGGGACGCTCGATCCTCACTCGGCCATCGACTACGGTCGCTGCAGCTTTGTACCGTTCGGTAACGGCTGTCGCGAGCCAACCAGCGTCGTCAGTCTCCAGCGTGATGACGTCGCCCTGAATTTCCGAGCGCAGCTGATCTGGAGCACCCAACGCGACCAGCCGTCCGCGGTCCACGATCGCTATGCGGTCACAACCCTCCGCTTCCTCCATCAAGTGCGTAGCAACGACCACCGTCACATCGTGCGTGGACCTGAGCCTTCTGAGGTGATCCCAAAACTCGCGCCGCCCACCCGGATCGAGCCCTACGGTCGGCTCGTCGAGCAGCAGCACCGACGGCTGATGGAGCAATCCTTTTGCCAACTCGACCCGTCGCTTCAAACCGCCGGATAGGATCCGCACCAAATCCTCAGCCCGATCGGCAACGCCAACCAGCGACAGCTCACGGTCGATGCGCTCACCCAGCAACCGGCCGGTGATACCGTGCAGGTGACCCTGATGGCGCAGGTTCTCGCGTGAGGTCAGCTGTTCGTCGAGACTCGGATGCTGAAATACAACGCCAATCTGACGCCGCGCGCGGGCCGGGTCGGCGAGCACATCGACACCGTTCACGCAAGCATCACCCGTGGACGGATGGAGGAGCGTCGACAGCACTCTGAGCAGCGTCGTCTTGCCGCCGCCGTTGGGGCCAACGAGGCCGAAGAGCTCACCGCGCTCGACACTGAGTGATATGTCGGCGATTGCGACTTTGGATCCAAAGCGATGTCCAAGACACGTGACCTCGACCGCCGGGGGCAGCGGTTCGGCGCTCATGGTCCGCCGGCCCGATCGACAAGCAGGAGCACCAGCAGGATTGGCAGGTATGTGACCGAAGCCAGCAAAAGCCGTCGCGCGGAGGCTCGCTCGCGATTCATCGTCATCGCTAGGCCAAAACCCAGAAAGATTAGGCCTGCCACGAGCGCGCCAAAGAAATAGACCGCCCCGGCCAGCCCCATCACCGTCGGGATCAGGCTCACCGGGAGCAGGGCCAGCGAATACAGCACCACCTGACGTCCGGTCGAACCGCCGTCGGGGTCAACCACCGGCAACATTGGCAGTCGCGCCCGGGCGTAGTCGTCGCGGTACATCCAAGCAATCGCCAAGAAATGCGGAAACTGCCACAAGTAGAGAATGCCGAACAGCGCCCAAGCGGCGACGTCGATCCTGCCGGTGACCGCCGTCCACCCCATCACGGGCGGGATCGCGCCGGGTACCGCCCCGACGAGCGTATTGAGTGGCGTGCGCGTCTTGAGCGGCGTGTACACCGCCAGGTAGAGCAGGCTCGACGCCAATGCGAGCACACCGGTCAGCGGGTTGATCCTGACGACGAGCCAGATCACTCCGACGACTGACAACACCACGCCGACCGCCAGCCCGTGGCCGCGCCCCATCCGACCAGCTGGGAGCGGACGTGACTCAGTGCGCCGCATCCGGGCATCGATCTCGTGTTCGAGGTACTGGTTCAAGGCAGCTGAACCTCCTGTCGCGAGGGCCACTCCGACCAGCAGCACCGCCAGCTGGCCCAAATCGACGCTCTGCGATGAAGCCAGCACAAACCCTACCGTGGTGGTTACGAGAACGAGCCCCGTGATGCGCGCCTTGGTGAGGATCAGATAGTCGTTCACACGCGGCCGGCTCGCATCGCCAGTACGACTGCAGTAGCCCATAGCAATGCCCCGACTCCGAGGTGGGCGGTGGCCACACCAGCCGCCTTGAACGACAGGACGGTCCACCCACCGAGCACAACCTGGGCGCAGACGAGCGCCAGCATGACGATCGCTGGACGAACCAAATACCGCTCCACGGGCCTCGAATGGAAGACCCGCAGGGCGGTCAAAGCGACCGCCGCCGTCACCACCAGCGCCCCGACGCGGTGCGCGAAGTGGAGCGCTACCGGCCCGGAGTCGAGCGGTGGAACGAGCTGGCCGTAGGCGAGTGGGAAATCGGGAATCGCGAGACCGGCACCGGTGTGACGCACCGCAGCGCCGAGGGCGATCTGAACGAGGACGATCCCGGCGGTGATCGCCGCCAGCGTCGGTACGGCGTGGTCGACCGAACGGTCTTCCGTTCGAGCGCGCTGCCACCCGGCCGAACACGCCACCGCAATCGCCACCGTGATTGCGAACACCAGTTCGGCCATAACGGCATGACTGATCGATACCGCATCAGGGAGTCGCAGCAGCACCGTCAGCCCGCCCAGGAGACCCTGTGCGACGACCCCCACCGCGGCGATCCCTCCCAGGCGCTTCACCCATCGGCGCGGCTCGGACCGCCACAGCCAGACCGCCTCGATCACGATCAATAGCCCCACTAACGTGGCCACCATCCGGTGGCCATGCTCGTACAGAACCCCACCCTCCATCGGGGGCATCACGCGGCCGAAGCTGAGCGGCCAATCGGGCACCGCGAGACCCGAACCGGTGCTCGTCACCATCCCGCCAACCAACAGTAGCGCAAACGTGGCTGCGGCCACGAACTTGGTGTAGCGACGCAGTTGAAGCGTTGACATGGATATGAATCTAGCCTCGGCCATGACCGCGGCCGAACCGGGTACCCGGGTCTCAGTGGTGGTGTGGCTCGGTCAGCTCGGCCAGCTTCTCGGTCTCGGGGTCGGGCGGGAGACCGGCGGCTATTGCAATGCTCGGGATGGCGCGGAAGAACGTCATCGTGGTCAGCATGAATGCACCCAGCACGCCCACCGCTACCGCCAATTCGATGCCACCAAGCGCGATCGAATCCGGGAGCACGCCGGGGCCGATGATCAAGAAATGGAAAAACCAGATCCCGATTAGGCTTATCGTGGCGAAGGTGCGCAAGAGAGCCGGTGTTCGCTTGGGTTTGACGCCCAGAAGGCCTATGAACGGGATCAAAAACACACCCGCGAGCACGATGATCGCGATCGGTTGGTACGCACTCCACAACCGCTGTTCGATAAAGTGAGTCTCCTCTGGCAGCCGGCCATACCAGATCACCAAATACTGGGCGAAGAACAGGTACGTCCAGAAGATCGTAAACGCGAACAACATCTTGCCGATGTCATGAAGTGATCTGCGATCGATTATGTCGACAAACGAACGGTAGCGGCGGACAAAGGTCGCCAGCACCGCTGTAACGCCGATCGCAGCCAGGAAGTACGTCATGAAGATCCATGCCCCAAATAACGTCGAGAACCAATGTGGATCGATCGACATCAACCAGTCCCACGCCCAGACCGTCCAACCGGCGGCCCACACGAGCACCACCGCTGGCGCCAACCGCTCACGCTTGTAGATCGAGCGTTCGAGCTCGATGTCCAAACCCTGCCAATTCCTCGTCAGTCGATCGTACAGTCCGCGCCGCCAACCTCCGACGCGCTCCTTTAACCGACCCAGATCCGGGCGCAGGGACCAGTACACGAGCGACAGACTCAGCAAGTAGACAGCGCCTACGGCGACTAGTTGACGCAGAACGAAAAACCGCGGATTCAAATACGCCGCCTTCGCCTCCGGCGGGTGCTCGACCCATGAGTAGACGTGACCGAGGCCGAAAAAGAGCACGATCATGATCAAATACGAGACCGGCATGAAGGCGGTCAGCGACTCGGCCAGCCGCCGCAACGACCGAATCCAGTGACCGCTGGCGATCGTCGACGCCGCCACCAGGATCGCTCCACCCGTCGAAACGCCGCTCCAGAGCGCCCAGTTCCACACCAGGGCCGCCCACGCCCGCGACGGATCGCTCATCACCCCAGCGATGAACCCGACCACACCGATCACCGTCAGCCCGACAGCCAGCGGATACAGCCGGCCCCCCGGGCGCTCGACCATCCGGAC
>JBFGIA010000006.1:0-38900 GCA_041577935.1 Gemmatimonadota bacterium
ATGAAGTCACCTTCACCGGCGGGGTGGCACGTAACGTGGCGATGATCGAGACGCTCAACGAACGGTTGGGTGTGGCCGTGAACGTGAGCGAAGAGTCGCACTTCATGGGAGCCATGGGAGCCGCGCTTTTTGCGCTCGATCACATTTTGGCGAGTCGAACACCGGCGAGCTCGATGGAGCACACGTCATGATCTATACAGCCGGTATCGACATCGGATCGACGTACACCAAGGCTGTCATCTTGAACGACGTGAACGAGATCGTCGGTCGCGTCATGGAGCCGACTGGATTCAAGCTAACCGAGGTCGCCGAGCGAGCCTACCAGAAGAGCATCGATCAGGCAGGGCTCGAGGCGGCTGACATTTCGTATGTGATCGCGACCGGGTTCGGACGCCACCAGGCCCAGATCAGCGACGTCCACGTGACCGACCTTACGGCTGCCGCGCGGGGCGCCTCGTTCCTGTTCCCCAAGACCCAGACGATCCTCGACGTCGGCGGCCAGACGATGAAGGCCACGCGTTTGAGCGACGGCGCGAAGGTCAAGTCGTTTCGCTTGAACGACAAGTGCGCCGCGGGAACGGGCGCTTTCCTCGAGAAGACCGCCCGTTACATGGGTTACGAAACGCAGGAGATCGGTCCGTTGGTGGAGACGTCCAAGACGCCGGTACCGATCTCCGGCGTGTGCGCTGTTTTCGCCGAATCGGAGGTCATTAACCACCTATCTGAGGGGATGGACCCGGCGGATATCATGCACGGTGCTGTCGTT
Organism: Gemmatimonadota bacterium; assembly: GCA_041577935.1. Classification (GTDB taxonomy): domain Bacteria; phylum Gemmatimonadota; class Gemmatimonadetes; order JACCXV01; family JAHWKZ01; genus CAMYLR01. The sequence goes on from JBFGIA010000006.1 coordinate 767, forward strand.
TCGTTGGTCGACCGGTCGCTCCAGCTCATGAAGCGCGTTCGTATGGAACCCGAGTTCACGCTGATCGGAGGCATACTCCGTTTTCGGCGTATGGTCGACGTCATCAGCGAGAAGCTCGGAGCGGACGTGAACGTGCCGCCCGGTGATCTCGTGCAGTACACGTCGGCGTTCGGTGCGGCGTTACTCGGCCAACGTCGACTGAAGAAACTGGCCGAGTCCGGCGCCGGCACTGAGTACCAGCCGGCCGGTAGCTAGAAACACCAACGATGTGCGACTCAAACCCCGACCGCCCTGCCGATAAACCTCGGGACGTGATTAAGCCTCTATCGATGTTGGTAGAACGAGAGGCACGACGCGTGCTTTCCGAGACTCAATTGGAGCCCGATCCGGAGCGTGTCGCTGCCGGCTGGGAGCGGCGATTCATCACCGACGCGACCCGGAGCGTGGAAATGCTGGAGCTCTACCGCGAGCTCGGGTACGAGGTATGTGCCGACCCGGTGAGGCCCGAAGAGCTGCTCGACGACTGCCAGGGTTGTGCCGTTGTTGCCGAGAGTCAGTTCGTGACGATCTACACGCGCGACAAGCGCCGAAAGGAGCCGTGATCTAGTGAAGGCAGCCGTCTTCCACGAAGCGGGTCAGCCGCTCGAGATCACCGAGGTGCCCGACCCATCACCCGGCCCGGGCGAGGTGCTGATCGAGGTCGCTGGCTGTGGCATGTGCCACACCGATCTCCATTACCTCGATCACGGCGTCAAAACGTTCAAGTCGCCCCCGGTCATCCTTGGCCACGAACCGGCCGGCACGATTGCAGGCATAGGCAACGACGTTGAAGAATTCGCAGTCGGAGATCGGGTCTTGATCCCAGCGGTTTTGTCGTGTGGCCGGTGCGCATACTGCCGCCAGGGACGAGAGAGCCTCTGCGACCACATGGTCATGCTGGGCAACCACATCGACGGCGCGTACGCCGAGCTAATCGCGCTGCCGGCGAGCGACCTCATTATCGTCCCAGATGAGCTTTCGTTGGAGCACGTCTGCGTAATCGCGGATGCGGTGTCGACACCGTACCACGCGGTCAAGGATCGCGGCCGGGTACGGCCCGGTGACACGGTAGCCGTCGTCGGCTGCGGCGGCGTCGGGCTGAACGTTGTCCAGTGTGCGGTGCTCGCTGGCGGGCATGTGATCGCCGTGGACCTGAGCGATGAGCGACTCGAGTTGGCGCGCACTCTTGGCGCTGCGGAGACGATCAACCCCGATCGTGTGGAGCGCATCGACAAGCACGTAAAGAAGCTGACCGGCGGCGGCGTCGATGTGGCTTTTGAGGCGATCGGAACGCCGGACACCATGCGGCTTGGCTTTGATCTCCTGCGTCGCGGCGGTCGACTCTGCGTAATCGGGTTCTCGCACAAAGACGTCCCGCTCTCGGCGGCCAAGATCATGTTTTACGAGCTGGAGGTCGTCGGTAGCCTGGGCTGCGGGGGCAGTCTCTACCCAGAGATCATCGATCTCGTGCGCGAGGGGCGGCTAAAACTCGATCCGATCGTGAGCGGTACTGTTCCGCTATCAGAGATCAACGAGGGCTTTGATCGCATGCGCAGAGGCGAGGGGATTCGCTGGGTGGTCACCCCATAGTCACGTTTCTCAGATCGGCGCGACCAAACGTATCGCGTTGAGTAGCCGCTCCGGCTCGTCCGTTCCCAACCGCAAGAGTTTGCCACCGCGCAAGCGGATCTCCACCGCTGATCGCCCCGAGACGTTGTAGAGCCAGCCACCGCTAACCCGATGGATTCCCCAGCCGTGCCAAAACCGGGTTTGAACGCTCACAACCGCTTCGATTTCGTTAATGGCAACACTATGTGTCCAGAGTCGCCCGCCGAACCACCAGCGAAGCGTTGTCGAGTCAACCTCAATCGTCATAGCCCGGAAAATGAACAGTGAAAAGAGAAGGATGGCCGCAACCGTTGCGGGCACGACGACAAAGACACCTGGCACCCACTGTTCTCTGATAACGACCAGCCACCACAAGTCCAGGATCAAGGCACCACCCAAGGCGCCAATGATCACCCAGCCCACTTGAGTGTGGCGATACGGCGCCGTCAGTGCAGAGAGCCCGCGCCGGCTGTCCCCTTAGCGACCCGCTCGTTCCAAGACTCGCGCGGCAGCCCTGTATCCCGTTCGACCATCGTGATGCACCCTTCGACCGGGCAAACGATCTGACACAGGTTGCACCCAACGCACTCTTCTTCGATCACCCGCGGCACACGCGTTCCCTTCGGCAGCTCGATGCACTGATGGGCGCCGTCCTCGCATGCGGCGTAGCAGAGCTGGCACTCGATGCACGTCCCAGGGTCGATCTCCGCGACGATCTTGAAGTTCAGGTTCAGGTCGCCCCACTCCTTGTAGTTCGGGAGCGCCTTACCGACGAACTCGTCGATCCTCGAATACCCCTTATCGCGCATCCACTCTTCGAGTCCCAAGATCATGTCGTCGACGATCTTGAAGCCGTAGTGCATCGCCGCGGTGCAGACCTGAATCGATGACGCGCCAAGAAGCAAGAAGTCGAGCGCGTCCTCCCAAGACTGAACGCCACCAACCCCCGAGATCGGCAGATGAAACTCAGGCGCCTTTCCGAGTCGTGTCACCATATGGAGGGCGATCGGCTTGATGGCCGGACCACAGTAGCCACCCGATGTCCCCTCGCCACCAACGGACGGGATCGGGCTAAGCGTGTCGTGATCGATCCCGATGACACTCTTAAACGTGTTGACGAGCGAGACGCCGTCGACACCGCCCCGCTGCGCGGCCATGGCCGGGTACAGGACATCGGTGATATTGGGCGTCAGCTTTACCAGTACCGGAATCGACGCGAACTCCATCACCCAACCGGCGATCTCCTCGAGCACCTTGGGCTCCTGCCCCACGGCTGATCCCATCCCGCGCTCACACATCCCGTGTGGGCAGCCGAAGTTGAGCTCGAACCCGTCACACCCGGTATCCTCGCAGCGCTTTATGATGTCGCGCCACTCGTCTTTGGTCTCCACCATCAGCGATACGACCACCGCATGGTTCGGGTACTCCTTCTTGACCTCTGCGATCTCCCTGAGATTCACGTCGAGCGGGCGATCGGTGATCAGCTCGATGTTGTTCAATCCGGCCACGTTTCGACCCTGATAGGCGATCGCACCGTAGCGAGATGCCGTGTTCGTGATCGGATCACCGAGCGTCTTCCAGACCGCACCGCCCCAACCCATCTCGAACGCTTTCATCACTTGCCCCGCTGTGTTGGCTGGTGGTCCGCTGGCGAGCCAGAACGGGTTAGGTGAGCGGATTCCGGCGCAATCGATCGACAAATCGATCGGCTCGCCAGTGCGGCCATTCCGCTGAATCATCATCAGCCTCCGTTTTCCCGCAGCCAACCATCGATCCCATATGCGGCGCGCTTCCCCTCGGCGGCCGCATTCACCACTTCGGCCCCACCGTTCGCGAGATCGCCGCCGGCCCAGTACCTGGGGTTCGACGTCTGGCCCGTATCGGGGTCTACGATCACCCGACCCCAGTCGTGCTCGAGGTTCTCGACTTGGTCCAGCAACTCGATCAACCGTGCCTGGCCGATCGCCAGGGCGACGATGTCCGAGGGCACGGTATAGGGTTCACCTGTCGGTTCGAGGTTCTGATCGAGAGCCGTCATGCGCACCGCTTCCACGCGGCTGTTGCCCTCGAAACTCAGCGGTAGCGTCCGATAGACGAACTGGACGCCTTCGTCGACCGCGTGTCCGCGCTCGTGCAAGTACGCAGGCATCGCGTCCACGTCACGACGATAAGCGACCATTACCTCCGGTACGCCGAGCAATGACAGCTCGCGCGCGGCATCAATGGCGGTGTTGCCACCACCCACCACCACCGCCGCTCCTAGGCTCGCCGGATCGGGCAACGATCCGGCCCCGGTCTTGATCGCCCGAATGAGACGGGTGGCGCCCCATACCCCCGGAAGATCCTCACCCGGGATGCCAAGCCCGGAGTCGGTACCAAGACCCAAACCGAGAAACACCGCATCGTACTCGGCTTCGAGGTCACACCACGTCACGTCGTCTCCGACTGCGGTACTCGCGCGCCACTCGATCCCGATCGCCGAAAGGTACTCGACCTCTTTCAAGCTTTCTTCCGCTTGCATCTTATAGGGCGCCACGCCGTCGGTATTGAGCCCGCCGCGCCACGGGTTGCGCTCGTATACGACCGCTCGGTGCCCCATGCGGACGAGCTCGTGCGCACAAGCGATCGACGCCGGCCCCCCCCCGACGCACGCCACCGACCGGCCAGTGGACGAACCGGGTTCAAAAAGCTGCACGCCACCGTGCACGGCCAGGTCAGTGGCATACCGCTGGAGCCGGCCGATCATGATCGGCGGCTCGCCTTTGGCATTGTAGACGCAATCCCCTTCGCACAGCACTTCGACCGGGCACACCCGCGCGCATGAGTGCCCGAGCGCATTCGCCTCGAGGATCGTTCGTGCGGCGCCGAGCACGTTATTCGAATGGATCTGTTTGATGAACAGCGGGATGTCGATGCCGGTCGGACAAGCCCCGATGCACGGAGCATCATGGCAGAAGAGACAGCGTCCGGCCTCGGCCCTCGCCTGGGCGGTGGTCAGCGCCGGCTTGTGTTCGGGGAGTAGGGTCTCGAGACGGTCCGCGGCAAAAGCCATGGTGGTCAGTTTCTGCCAAATGGCGTCATTCGTCAAGCAGCGCCGAGCGGACCGAGAGCCTGGCATCAAACAAAGAAGGGCCCCGGCCGGTCTCCGTCGGACACCGTCCAGGACCCCTCCGGGGTGTGGTTATGCTCTTTTTACCGGCTCATCGCGGCTGAGAGGGGTCTGCCGATCGCCTCGGTCGGTGCCTCGGCGACGTGACCATTCCCGCCACTTTCCTGTCCGCTCTCTTCCCGGACCGAAAAACCGGCCAGGAGCTCGTTCAGGTCGACCCCTTCCTGCGCCCCGAGCCGGGCCAGAAAGAGCCACGAGCGGGGGATCTCACCGCGCTCATACTTGCTGATCGTCTGTTGTACCGAGTCGACCGCGTCAGCGAACGTTCGCTGATCCCGGGCCCCGCGGATGCCCTGTAGTCGCTGTCCAACGGTGAGCCGGTATTCATCCTTGTAGATCATCGATCCCTCCTAGAAATCGGGGTCCGCCCCCCGGGCGTCCGGGAGTCACTGACTCGAGCGGTAACTCGGTACTACAAGTGATGGAGAAGTTTGTTCCCAACCGGTTGACAGGTATCGGTCGCCGGGCTGGTTACAACCGCGTGGCTAGCTCGGCGGCTCGGCGTTTCCGGCGAATTCCGCGCACCGCCAGGACGACCCCGGCGAGCATCAATCCTACGCCGACAAACGCCAGCAGCGAGGAGGGTTCAGCGTCTCCACCGCGAATCAGAAACTGGCGTACGGAGAAGGCGAACGCCCCGAGCGAGGTCAGCAACACCCCGAAAAGCGCGTGCCCGACGAACGTGTCTCGCCCGGGTACCTCGGCTGCGTCGTTGGTGTAGGCAAATAGGCCGATCTTGCAGTTCGGGCAGCGCGCCGCCGGGAGGTTGGGCGAGCGAAACAGAAACTCCTTCGACAGCCAGAATCGCTTCGGCCTGGCGGCCAGTGGGACTCCCTGGAGGATCGTGGTGCCGGGGCTTTCGGCAGACCAACGCAGGCGACTGTACTGACCCAGCAGAAAACCCTTCTCGATTGCGCCGCCACAGTTGGGACAGCGCAGCGCTTCCAGGTCTACTTTTTGCTCCGGATTGCTGGTCATCATTGAGCTACTCGGACAATCCGCGAAGGAAGAAGTCCCGAGTACAAGAGACCGATGAACAGCAGAAAGACGGCAAGTGCGGCCGCCGACAACCACCACCCCACGATGCGCCGTTGGGGTCGATATCGCATTCCGATCTCGGTACTCGATGTCAGCCGATCGCCGGGGTCGATAGTCATGCTCCGGTCGGGGGCGCGCTCGATGGGCCGCCAATCGCCATTGCCGACTCGATACTGCCAACCTTCAGACCAGTTCTCGGCAACTCTCAGCACGTCTGTGCCGGCCGGCACTTCCACCAAGCGTCGGTTTGGTGTCGCCATGATCGTGCGCGCCGGTGGCAGCTGTGGCTCGAACCGGTCGCTCCAGACGTCGTCCCCAACCCTGAGCGGCAAGTACTTCGGTATCGCAAGTCTATTCTCCCAGATGCTCAGATGATCGCCTTGGTGCTGGAGTGTCCAACCCTCCCCCTCGACCTCGGCGTCGGCATATGTGACGGCGTTCGTCACCGCCAACCGTCCGAGGGTGCGCGCGTCGGTACCAAACCCCGCTCCTTGCCACATGCTAGGAGGCGTGATCCTGCCCCTCTCCTGAATTGTCGCTAAGTCATACATCGACAACGTATAGAGGGGCAGCAGAGCTGGTCGATCCGGCGGCTCGGCGACATAGACCCTTCCGGACCCCACCAGCTGACGCAGCGTCGAGATGTCGGCGGTCTCCTCGTAGAAGGGGTACTCATTCACATCGGACACGCTGACCCACTTGATCCCGAAGACAGCTACCTCGGCAATGACTGCCGCTAAGACCAACGGCGCCGCATAGCGACCGAAACGCCCGGATCTCAGTCGGATGGCAAACACGCCAACAAACGCGGCGACCAGCGGTATGAGCTGTCCAGGCGACCAGATCCGCATTTCGTAGGCAAGGCGTTCAGCCCGCTGAAGCATCCAAGCTTCGAATACTCTGAACTGGCCGGCACCTTGAGCCATCCGTATGAGCAATTCCTCTTGAGCAAACGCCACGAGCTGTTCATGCCTGAGCCAGCTCGCGACACTCAGCAAGAGCCAAATGCCGCTGAGAACGACTAGCGTCCACATCAACCAACGATAGAGGACCTGTTCCCGCTCGTTGCGATAGTTCTCCCAGTACCAAGCGAACGCCCATATGCCCCCGATGACAAAAAGCAATTGCACTCGATGATAGAGCGACCCGACCAACGGTGTCAGCGGGATCAGTGCGCCAAACAGAATCAGGGATCTTGCTACAACCGGAGCTTGCTTGAGGAACAACGACCGGATCGCCACGATCATTGGCAAAAAGCCGAAGAAGGCGATGTCAAAAAGGTTGCGTCCCAAAACCTTGCTCAGATCGACCGACTGGGGACTTCCGAACCACGATGGAAAAACCTGACCCACGAGGAAGACGGCAGACAAGAACGGTTCAGTAGCGCCTCGCTTGTAACCAAAAAAGCTCACGCTTGGGCTCGTGCTCTCGAATAACGCGGCAGCAGAGGGGAAAATTTGAAATGCGGCCAAGCTCAACCCAAAAACCGTCCACAACCCTATGCTCCAAGTCGCCCCCAATAATCGGCGTCGCTCATGTTTCAATTCCCACGCCCATCCGACCCACACCGCTCCAAACAGTAGCGCCACGTACAGATTGGTTTGAAGGGTCCCACCAAGGATCGCTAGGGCGGTAAAGATGGGAACGAGGGGCCACGCCCATCGTCTCCCATCTCGATGGGCGTGCATAGCCCACAAGATCCACGGTGCCCAGCAGAAGCCACCTAACTGGAACCGGTGATAAATCCACAGAACAAACTCACTGTTTGCAGCAAAGGCGATCGCACCGACAAGGGCTATTCCGGGACCGATTCTCCGCGAACGGAGAAAAACAAACATCCCAAGCGCAGCAATGAAGAATTGCGCGGCGAGACCAACGTGCCACGCGGTCCAGAAACTCAGAAAGCGATGAAGCTGCGTCGTCCAATCACCGTACGTCGACATGGTATCTGCGTAGGCCGGATACCCACCGTGAACAAGATCGTCCCACCCGATGAAGCCATCTTTCTTGAAAGACCGCGCAGCGACTTGTTGCGATGGCAGGAACCCGCGTACGGCGTCCGACGTAAAGTGGTTGTGGACTTTGACCTCTTTACTACCCTCTGCCCAGGGCTCGAGCAGCTCGTACAGGATGTCCATCGGCGCGAAGACACGATCCCCGGCCCACCAGGGTGAAAAAGTCAGCGCCACAAGGAGCATCAGGCACCCGATTGCGAGATTGTCCTTGCGCCTCATCCGTCTCAGAATCCTCCGTCGTCGCGGGAACAAGGAGCGAAAAGGTAAGTTGTCGCCTTTTCGATCCTTGAGTCCAGCACGTTAGAGAGCCCATGCCCGGACAAGCCAAGCGCACCATAGCGATCATCCTGGCGGTCGTCGCGGTATCGATCACCACTCGTGAGTCGGTCGACGGCCGACCGACCAGCGCCCTCCATACGGAGCTCGTCTCCTCCAACCCCGCGGACGGCGACTTGCTGACTGCCAGTCCAGCGGCGGTGCGGCTCGTCTTCAGCGGCCCGGTCGAAGCAACACTGAGCATGATCCGGTTGGTTACAGCTGACGGCGCGCAGCTCGAATTCGATCCCAGCAGCGAAGACGAGGGTCGCGTGCTGGTCGCGCGACTCCCTGGGCTCGCCAACGGGAACTATACAATTGAGTGGAGCACGGTGTCGGTTGACGGCCACAAGGTCGAAGGTCGTTTGACGTTCAAAGTCGCGCGCGAGGGGCTGTCGATCGATGCGCCAACCGAAGCCGACGTCGCGCCTCCAAATGAGACCTCACAACCATCGTCAAACGGCAGCACTGTGGGGATCGGCCTTTTGAGTGGGGTGGCGCTCAGCGCGTTACTCGCCCTGGCGGGAGTGCTCGCACACATGACCTGGCTCGGTGCGGACGATCTCGGAAGGACTCGACGAGTGGCCGGAGTGCTAGCGCTCATGGCACCGCTCCTGCTTGCCGCTCACGCTGTGGCCTGGGTTCAGTCGATCGCCCCCTCTGGCCGAGTCGACAGCGAGACGATCGTGGCGACACTCAGCACCACGGTGGGTCGAATCGAGGCGCTGCGTCTAGCGCTCACGATCGTGGCCGGGCTTGTATTCGCGGTCTCTCGAAGAACTGCGCTGGCCGCCGGTGTGGCGATCGTTGCGGTCGCGACCGGCAGCGCCTTAGGACACGCGGCCGAGTTCTACCCCGCGGTTTCGATCCCCATCAAGACGATTCACATGATCGCGGTAGCGCTCTGGCTAGGCGGGTTGATCATGCTCGGCGCCTGTGGGCTACAGGCGACCAGGTTTCACCGCGCGGCCCACCAAACCTCGAGCCTGGCTCTTTGGGCCGTGGCGACGATCGTCGCGACCGGTTTTGCTCAGTCCGTTTTGATCGCCGGATCGCCAATCAATCTCTTGGGAACGCGTTACGGGGCGTTGCTTGGCGCGAAAACGGTGGGGCTGATCGGGTTGGTGATGTTCGGTGCTCTCAATCGAACCCAGTTGCTCCCCAAGCTCGATCTCGACTCTAGACCCGGACCCTTGACCCGCAGCGTGGCATGGGAAACAGGCCTCATGATTCTGATTCTGATCGTCGCCGGCGTGCTCGCGACAACCCCGCCACCGGGCGGTTAGCGGGAACGGCTAGTTGGCGACCGGGGAATCCTCGCGGTTTCCGTACTCGACCCATGATCCGTCATACACGCGCACGTCTTCGTATCCCAGCAGGTCGTGAAGCACGAACCACGTGTGAGCGGCGCGCACACCGCTCTGGCAGAGCGCTAACGTGACGCGGTCGGTCGTCACACCGGCGGCATCGTAAAGCGCGCGAAGCTCGTCCGCTGGCAGAAATGCGCCTGTTTCACCGACGGCTTGACTCCACTCCACGAGGACGCTTCCCGGGACGTGACCGCTGCGCGCGGCACGAACGCTTTGACCCTCGTATTCGGCTGCAGAGCGGGCGTCGCAAACTACCGTTTCCGGGTCATCGATCGACGCCACCACGTCACTCCACGTGGCCACGATCGAGGTGTCGGGTGAACCTCTGAACGCGTACTCGAAAGGCTCCCTGGTGGACACGCTGTCAGTCGTCGGCCGCCCCTCGACCTTCCACAGCTTCCAGGCCCCATCCATCAATCGAGCATCGGCGTGTTTGTAGACCGATAGCGCCCAGATCGCCCGCGCCGACCAACGACTCTTCTCATCGTCGTAGAGCACGAGCGTCGTCTCGGGCGTGGCGCCAATCGAGCCCAATGCTTGAGCGATATGCGCGCTTTCTGGAAGCATGCCGGGAACCCCACGCGCGTCATCAGCCTGGAACGTTTCCTTGGCCGGCAGGTGTACAGCACCCGGAATGTGCCCCGCGTCGTACTCCTCCCGTGGCCGAAGGTCGACCAACAGTACGGTCGGATCTTCGAGGTGCTCTTGGACCCATCCGGTCGTCACGAGGCGGGCGGAGGAGGGGTAACCTCGATCGTCGATAGACGAAGCCTCAGCCATATCCGGCGTACCTGTGGCCGGCTCGGACTCGGTTTCTCCGTCGCTGCATGCCGGCCCGACGCACAGCAGCGCAATCGAACAGATCGATTTCAAGCGTCGCATTGTCGCCCACCCTAGCTCACGGTCGGTGGGCCGTCAAATGGGGGTTACATTGACGCTGGCTACCACATTTGAAGACTACGGATCGGGAAGCGTCTATTAGAGAGGGAGCAATGACGAGGAAGCGAATCACGATCGGAGTCGTCATCATCGCCGTGCTCATCGGCGTGGGGTGGTGTGCGACCCGACCCGATCCGGTCAGCGTAACCGTAGCTTCGGTCGAGATCGGGTTGGTCGAGGAGACGGTCGCCAACACCCGTGCGGGCACCGTCGACGCCTGTCGACGCGCTGGCCTGGCGCCGCAGGTCGGGGGCCAGATCGCACGTCTCCCGGTTCGCGAGGGTGACGACGTCGTGGCCGGACAGATCTTGCTCGAGCTATGGAACGAGGATCTCGCGGCCGATGTTCGCTTGGCTGAACGGGATGCAGCCTCGGCTCGCAATCTGACAACCGAGGCATGCGCGCGGGCGGACGTGGCGAGAAAACGCGCCGAGCGCACGACTCAGCTCAGAGAGCTCGATGCCGCGTCGCAAGACGAGTTTGACATCGCGACCGGCGACGCCACCGCGACTGCAGCCGCGTGTGAGGCGAGTCGCAGCAACGTCCAAGCCGCTGAAGCCCGCGTCGCCGTCGCTCGCGCGACGCTGGAGCGGACTGTGCTCCGCGCACCCTTCGACGGCACAGTGGCCGAGATCAACGGCGAGTTGGGCGAGTTTCTCACGCCATCGCCGGTCGGTATCCCGACTCCGCCGGCAGTCGACCTGATCGACAACTCGTGTCTATTCATCAAGGCGCCGATCGATGAAGTCGACGCGCCCGCCATTCGCGCCGGCATGCCAGCACGGGTCAGCATGGACGCCTTCCCGAATCGCACTTTTCCGGCCACCGTGCGTCGCGTTGCACCCTACGTGCTGGACGTCGAGAGGCAGGCCCGAACGGTCGACATCGAGGCCGAGATAGACGACTCCGAGGCGCTGGCCGCCCTGCTGCCGGGTTACAGCGCCGATGTCGAGGTTATTCTCGCGAACCGCGAAGACGTGTTGCGGGTCCCGAGCCAGGCGGTGCTCGAGGATAGTCGGGTACTCGTGCTCGTCGACGACAGAATCGAAGAGCGAACCGTCGAGATCGGGGTCTCGAACTGGCAGCACACTCAGGTCGTGTCGGGGCTCGAGGAGGATGAAGTGGTGGTCGTATCGGTCGACCGCGACGGAGTGGAGCCGGGGGCCCGGGCCAAGGCGGAGTAACGACTGCATGATCGAGCTCGAGCAGGTCCACCGCGTCTTCCAAGTGGGAGACCAGGAGGTTCACGCGCTGGACGGTGTCGACCTTACTATCGCGGCTGGCGAGTACGTGTCGCTAATGGGGCCGTCGGGCTCGGGCAAATCGACGTTGCTGAACATCATCGGCTTGCTCGATCGGCCGACCGCAGGCACGTACCGATTGAATGGTCGCGACACGACGACGCTATCGGACGACGAGCAGGCTCGTGCGCGCAGCGAGAACATCGGCTTCGTGTTCCAGTTCTTCCATCTCGTGCCCCGGCTGACAGCCGCCGAGAACGTCGAGCTGCCGTTGGTGCTGGCCGGCCGCGCGCCGGTCGACCGGAGACCGATGGTCGAGACCGCCATCGGCCAGATGGGGCTTACCGAGCGCTCCCACCACCGTCCCGACCAACTCTCGGGCGGCGAGCGCCAGCGCGTTGCGATCGCAAGAGCGACCGTCATGCGACCCGGCGTACTGCTCGCCGACGAGCCAACCGGAAACCTCGACACCACTACCGGCAAGGAGGTCGTCGAGATCATCGAAGCGCTCCACGCCGCCGGGATGGCGGTCATCGTCGTCACCCACGACCCACAAATCGGAGGCCGAGCCGAGCGATCGCTGACGATGATGGACGGTCGGCTCGTCGACGACATCCGGAGGCGCGCATGAGGGTGCGGGACGTGCTCCACTTGTCTTGGGGAACGTTAGTACGAACGCGATTGCGCTCTCTGATGCTGCTGCTCGCCACCGCGATCGGGGTAGCAGCGGTCATCGTGTTGACCTCACTCGGTGAGGCCGCCCGACGGTACGTCACCGCCGAGTTCTCGTCGCTCGGCACCAACCTCATCATCGTGCTCCCCGGTCGCAGCGAAACGACCGGCAGCGGCTTGACACTGTTCGCCGGTCAGACCCCGCGCGACCTGACGATACAGGATGCGGTCGCGCTCGAGCGGATCTCAGCCATCGACAAAGTCGCTCCGGTCGTGCTGGGCGCGGCCAGCGTGCAGTGGGGCGGCCGCGAACGCGAGGTGCCGGTGTTCGGGTCAACGGCTTCGTTTCTCGAGATTCGCAACTGGACGATGGAGCGCGGGCGATTTCTGCCGCCTGGCGACCCCGAGCGACCATCCAGCGTCGCGGTCATCGGAATGAAGCTCAAGGCTGAGCTGTTCGGGGACGCACCCGCGATCGGTGAGTGGATCAGGATCGGCGATCGCCGCTTCCGCGTGATCGGGCTCCTGGCCACTGAGGGCCGAACGATCGGAATCGATGTCCAAGATGTCGCGATCATCCCCGTCGCCTCGGCCCAGGCATTGTTCAACACCGAGTCGCTGTTTCGCATTATCACCTCGACACACACCCGGGAGGACATGGAGCGGGCTCGCGACGAGATCCGGCGGGTGATAACCGAGCGCCATCAAGGCGAGGAAGACATAACAGCGGTGACCCAGGACGCTGTCTTGGCGACCTTCGATCGAATCTTCGGCGCCTTGACGCTGGCGCTGGCCGGGATCGCCGCGATCAGCCTCGCGGTAGCCGGCATCTTGATCATGAACGTGATGCTGGTCGCGGTAAGCCAACGAACGGCGGAGATCGGGCTACTCAAGGCGCTCGGTGCGGCGCGGCGTCAGATCATGACGCTGTTTTTGGCAGAAGCGATCATGCTCTCGTTTATCGGTGCGATGGCTGGGCTCCTTGTCGGTCAGGGCGGGAGCTGGTTGATCGGCCGGCTCTACCCCGTGCTGCCGTTGGGCCCACCCGTGTGGGCGCCGATCGCCGCGATAGTGATCGCTGTCACCAGCGGAATCGTATTTGGGATCCTTCCGGCTCGGCGGGCGGCAGCGCTCGATCCGGTCGAAGCATTGGCGGGTCGGTAGGGATGCGTTGGCGAGACTTCCTCCGCTTTACGACGCTGTCGATCGTCGCGCACCGGGCGCGCAGCCTGTTGACCGCATTGGGGATCGCGATCGGCATAGCGGCCGTCGTCCTCCTGACCTCGATCGGCGAAGGCATCCACCGGTTCGTGCTCGACGAGTTCACGCAGTTCGGGACCACGATCATCGCCATCAATCCGGGCAAAGCAACGACATTCGGAGCCTCGATCGGGGTGTTTGGCACCGTTCGCCCGCTGTCGCTCGACGACGCAGAGGCGCTGACTCGGCTGCCGTACGTTCAGGAGGCGGTGCCGTTCGTTTGGGGCAACGCGGCAGTCGAAGGCGCTAACCGTCAACGCCGGACGTTGGTCTACGGTACCAGCTCCGGTTTCCCGGGCGCGTTTCAGTTTCCGGTCGCCGTCGGCGAGTTTCTACCCGAGGATGACGTTCGCGCTCCACGCGCGTTCGCCGTACTCGGGAGCAAGATGCGGGACGAACTGTTCGGGAACGCAAACCCGCTCGGTGAAAAGATTCGAATTGCTGGCGATCGTTACGTCGTCATCGGCGTCATGGAATCGAAGGGCAACATGCTCGGGTTCGACCTCGACGACACCGTATACATCCCGGTCGCGCGCGGACTCGAGCTCTTCAGGCGCGATGGCGTCCTCGAGATCGATGTCCTGTACGACGAAGACGCACCGGTCGACGAGCTGGTAGCCAGCATCGAGCGCCTCTTTGTCGCCCGCCACGGTGGCGAGGACGTCACGATCACGACTCAGGATCAAATGCTCAACGTCCTCGGCAGAGTGCTCAACATGTTGACCTTTGCGGTCGCCGCCTTGGGTGGTATCTCGCTATTGGTAGGTGCGGTCGGGATCTTCACGATCATGACGATCGCCGTCAACGAACGCACCAGCGAGATCGGATTGTTGCGCGCCCTCGGCGCTGACCGCGATCAAATCCTACGGTTGTTTCTTGGCGAGGCGATGGTGTTGGCGGCGCTGGGCGGACTGGGTGGGCTGGTGATCGGGGTCGGAATCTCACAAATACTACACGTCTTTATCCCCGCGCTGCCGGTTCACACACCACTGTTCTTTGTTTTCGTCGCCGAGGGCGTGGCGATCGCCATCGGACTGGTCTCGGGCGTGCTTCCCGCCCGCAACGCGGCTGCTCTGGAACCGGTAGAGGCGATCCGCGCTGAGTAGGCTAAACGGTTGGTTTGCGAAGAACCGTGGTCGGCTCTCCGCAACCATGTCAGACTTCTTCGATCGTCCCCTTGACCTGCGCTATAAGCTCGGGGGTCACCTCGGTGATGCCGTGGTCTTTGGCGTGCACGGCGACCTTCTGCATCAACTCTTCCTCGGTCTCGGCCTGTATAATGGTCGTGCACCCGGTGGCCGGGTTCACCTTCGCGCAATCGACTTGCAGCGTCATTGTGTTCCTCCTTTTTATGGGTGCGTTGATTATACGCCGCAGCCAAGTCCTCGTCTACAAAAAGCGGGGAGAGCCATCAGGCTTGCCGAGACCGTCGCGTGCGAGTCAGTGCCAACCCGGCCGTTCTCGTTCCGGCTCGGCAGAGAATGGCGACCCCAACGGGATTCGAACCCGTGTTGCCACCTTGAAAGGGTGGAGTCCTAGACCAGACTAGACGATGGGGTCGCGCACTTTAGTAGCCGAAAAAACGTACGGGCTCACGCTAAGCGGGTCAACAAGCGGCGCCGTTGCCGTTGGCGCTGAACCGCTCGCGCACGGTTCGGACCGCGGTGCCGACTCTCTCCGACCCACCGAGCAGTGCGCCGACCTTGATCCCACCCGGCAACCGATGCCGGCCCACGGCGTGCAGCCCCATAGAGGCAACGCACCCACACTGGGAACAATCAGGCGTTCCACCGAATTGACACGGGGTGACGATCGTTTGCAGATCCGCAGACGTACACTTGGTGACCCGCGCGAAGATGCAATCGCTCGGATCCTGCGGCGGATCCAGATAGGACCGCAGCATTGCTGGGCCGGCATCGAGCTTAGGGTACATCACCCGCAGCCGATCGAGATCCGCCACCGCCCGCTGGCGCATCTCCGGCGTCAGGATCTCGACTGCCTCCTCGCCTACCTGAGGCGTGAAAAAGCTCATGCGAATTCGAGCCACCTCGGACCGCGCACTCCAGAACTCGACGAACTCTTCAAGATAACCGTCACGGCCCATCATCTGGCTCGTGACCGTGCAATGGACGTAGATGTGGTGGCCCTCGATGTGTCTTAAGATCCGCTCGTACGTCGCCGGTTTACGACGCACGTCGTGCTCCGGCTGAAGCCCGTCGATCGAAACCACGATGTGGAGCCGGTCCAACTCAGCCCATTCGATAGGTATCGGGCGCACTGCGCTGGTAACCACCTCGACCACGATGTCGCGCTCACACAATTGCGGAAGCAGGACGCTGAGCTCTCGATAGCGAACCAATGGCTCTCCGCCGACCAGGTGGACGACGAGTGGACGTTCCCGATCGACCAGTTCGAGGATCCGGTTCACGAGATCGTCCCCCTGAAAGTCGGTCAACGACTCCAAGGGCGTGCCCGCGAGGTGCTCCGGCTGGTAGGCGTAGCAACCCGGACACGACAGCGGGCAACGGGTGGTGATCTCGATCGACAGGGACGGCTGATACCCTTGTAGGATCCGTCCCCAGGAACGCAGTACCCATTCGGTGGTTCTCATCCCTGCCCCAATCGAAGAAGGTGCCCCCGTTGGCTGGTCCGGGCTGCCAGTCTAATCGGGCCTCTCTACCTCGAACAGTCCGAAAAGTTGCAAGTGGCCCAGCCGGGACGTGCGTGATACGTTGACGCACCGTTTCACATCGTATTCGATCACTCGTCCACATCTGCACGCAAGGAGACTTTCATGGCGCATGAGGTCCCTGATCTCTCGTATCCGTTTGACGCGCTCGAGCCCCACATCGACGCCCAGACGATGGAGATTCATCACGATCGTCACCACGCTGCCTACGTCGGCAACTTGAACACTGCGCTCGAAAAACACCCCGATCTACAATCGAAGAGCGTCGAAGAGCTGATCGCCGACCTGGGCTCGGTACCCGAGGATATCCGCGGAGCGGTGCGCAACAACGGTGGCGGGCACGCCAACCACACGTTGTTCTGGACGATCATGTCACCAGATGGGGGCGGCGAACCCAGTGGCGCTCTCGCTGACGCGATCGCCGACGCCTTCGGCAGCTTTAATGATCTAAAGTCGAAGCTTTCCGCTGCTGCCGTCGGACAGTTCGGTAGCGGTTGGGGGTGGCTTTCAGTCAATGGCGGCAAGCTGGTCGTCGAGGGCACGCCGAATCAGGATTCGCCGCTGTCGTACGGCCGGACTCCGATTCTCGGTGTCGACGTGTGGGAGCACGCCTACTACTTGAACTACCAGAACCGTCGCCCCGACTACGTGAAGGCATGGTGGAACGTCGTCAACTGGGACGAGGTCGCACGACGCTTCGAGGCCGCCAGCTAGGCGACCGATGGCGAAAACCAACAAGGGCGGTGAGCGCTACTTCTCGCGGGCCACGATCGACTTCCTGAGGGAGCTCGACCTCAACAACCGGCGTGATTGGTTCAAGGCCAACGTGGATCGCTACGAAGAGCACGTAAAGGCCCCGGCACTCGAGTTCATCGCCGACGTCGCACCGCATTTAAAGAAGATCAGCCCGCACTTCAAGGCCGATGCACGGCCAGTTGGCGGGTCGCTGTTCCGGATCTACCGCGACGTTAGGTTCTCCAAGGACAAGAGCCCATACAAGACGTACATCGGGATCCGGTTCCCGCACGTAACGTCGAAAGATGTCCACGGCCCGGGCTTCTACCTGCACATCGACATTGAAGGAACGTGGATGGCTTGCGGAATTTGGCGTCCGGACTCAGCCTCGCTCAAAAAGATCCGCACCGCGATCGATCGCGAACCGACGCGCTGGAAACGCGCTAAAGGCGCCAAGACCTTCCGTCAACACTACGAGCTTTCCGGGGATTCTCTAAAGCGCGCGCCCGTCGGGGTGGATCCCGGCCATCCGTTGATCGAGGACTTACGCCGGAAGGACTTCATCGGCGTCTCGAAGCTGAACCAGCGCACGGTGACCGGGCGCGAGCTGATTCCGGAGTTCACCGCACGTTGCCGCGCCGCCAGACCGTTTCAGCGATTCCTATGCGACGCGTTGGGTGTCAAGTACTGACCCGCGACTCGCTCCGCGCGAGTGACGCTACCTCGGCGGACCGATCACGGGTATCGGTTACCGTCAACCTGTAGCGATCTTTCACAGGTTACCAATCACACGTCGCACTGGTAGTCGTTCCCAGCCATCAAGCGCGGTTCAGACGATAGGTCGAACAGTGAGTACGAGAACTCGCAACAGATCTCCTCGCAGGTCGAGTCGGGTGACCAGCGAATGAAGAGGTACCGGCCCCCGTCGGGCTCGATACTGAACCGATAGGCGGTACGCGGGCCCGGTAGATTCGAGCCTCGGCGCGCGACCACCTCCTCCGCGTCACTTTCTTCATCGATCAACACAAACACGGTTTCCTCGTTGGCAGTACGAGCCTCGAGCTGCGCACTCGCGATCGTGAACTCCAGATCTCGCGTCGACCAAACCGTGAAACCGGCATCATCGATGCGCTCGCCATCAACGCGACCCGCGATCACACCGTAAAACCTCGGTTCCGCGAACTCGCGCGCGTCGAAATCGACAGGGTCGTACCTGACTCTGCCGAGCAACCGCTCTGGCTCGAGCCGCCGCGGTCCATCGCTCGTCAGCACGTGTACGAAGCGCGACACCAACTCATTGCTCAGCGGAGCCTCGTACTCGAACACCGCGCTCCAGCCGATCTCAGATAGGTTGGCGCGAAGCACTTCCGCAGGCGGAGAACTCAAGTCGAAACGATCAAAGTGACGGTGCGCAACCGTCACCCAATCGATCTCGTCGGCGGGCTCGAATTCAACTCCTTGGTCGCTCAAGTACGCACGAGTGAACTCGACGTCCACCAACCGCTGACTTGCCGGCGAGGCGTCGCAACCGATAACCAGCAACGCGACCGACAGAGGGCACGCGATCGTCGATCTCGTCATTCTTTGAAGCTCGACCGCTGGCCAAGCTCCTCGACCATGGCCCGTTCCTCGTCGCTCAGCTCCTCGGGCACGGTGATCGTGATCTCGACGTACTGATCGCCGGTCTTGCCGCCCTTCGAGATGCCCTGCCCTCTCAGCTTGAAGCGCGTTCCGCCCTGCGTACCCGCGGGGATGGCGAGCTCGACCTTCTTGCCGTGTACCGTCCGCACCCGGATGCGCGTCCCTAACATCGCCTGCACGGCGCTGATGGGAACGGTGCAGTGGATGTCGAGTTTGTCGCGCCGGAAAAAACGATCCGGTTTGATCTGGATGGCCAGGTACAGATCGCCTGGCGAGCCACCCGACATGCCGGGTTCCCCCTTGCCTCGCAGGCGGATCTTCTCACCGTCCTCGATACCGGCCGGGATCCTGACCTTGACGCGGCGGCGGCGGGTGACGGAGCCATCACCGCCACACTCCCGACACGGATTCTCGACCAGCACCCCGCGGCCGTAGCAGCGTGGGCAGGGTCGCTGAACTGAAAACCCGCCCTGCACGAGCGAGATCTGTCCGCTGCCCGAGCACTGCGGGCATGGCTCGGCAGACGTTCCAGGCTCGGCACCGCTTCCCTTGCACTTGGGGCACTCCGCCTCCAGCGGTAGCGTGACGCTGATCTGCCCACCACGCGCCGCGACCGTAAACGAAACTCCGACCATGATGTGGCGATCCGGCCCAGTCCGGCGCCGGCTCGCCGCTGGACCCCGCGCTCGAGCCGCCCCGCCGCCAAAAATCGACGCGAACAAATCCCCAAGACCGCCCAAACCACCCAGACCCTCGAGATCCTCGAGGTCGATCCGCTGCCAGCCACCAGGCTGACCTCCCGGCGCGCCAGGTCCGAAACCGCCCATGCCGCCGGCGCCAAAGCGCCGCATCTGATCGTACTGGCGTCGTTTTTCAGGGTCCGACAACACCTGATAGGCGGCCGAGATCTCCTTGAAACGTTCCTCGGCGACCGGATCGCCGGGGTTAGCATCGGGATGGAATTGACGGGCGAGCTTGCGGTAGGCTTTCTTGATGTCGCCGGCGCTCGCTCCCTCGGGAACGCCGAGCGCCTTGTAGTAGTCGGTGGCGGCCACGACGGCCGGCCTTTAGGTCGTAGCCTCGGCGCCTGCCGTGTCTGCTCCGGTGGCCGGGCTGTCGGGGAGATCCTCTTCCGTGGCTCCCCCTTCGTACACCTGAACCTGAGCTGGTCGCAGAAGTTGGCGACCAAACTGGTAACCGCGCATAGTCACCGCGGCAACCGTGCCCTGCTGCTCGGGTTTTGGCGCCGGCCACATCCCAATCGCCTCGTGGATGTTTGGGTCGAAACGTTCTCCCGGTTCGCCGACTACCTTCAAGCCGTCGCGACCCAATGCTCCGAGCATATTGCGCTCCACCAAGGCGACCCCATCGATGACCGCGTTGCTCTTTGTCTCATCGGGCTCGAGTGTCGCCACGCGGTGGAGGTCATCCAGCGAGGGCAAGAGCTTCTTGAGAAGATCGCCCTTGGCGCGCTCCCAGGACGCTCGCTTATCGCGCGACTCGCGTTTCCGGTAGTTGTCGAACTCCGCCCTCAGCCTCAGCAACCGGTCCTGCATCATCTTCAGGTCCTCGAGCTGGACGGAGGTGGGCTCTTGCTTGTCGACGGCCTGCGGTGCGGTCTCTTCGTCCCGTGCCGCGGCCTCTTCTGCCGGTTCGGTGGGGGTTTCCTCGGCGGGTTCTTTGGTTTCCATGGACCGCAATATAAGATCGGCTCGAAGGGCTGCGTACCCCTCTAACCCGTCTCCTCTCCGAGTAGAGCCCGGAACGCTGATTCGTCGAGCACGTCGACACCCAGCTCCCTGGCGCGAGCCAGCTTGGTCCCCGGCTCGGCCCCAGCCACCAGGTACGTCGTCTTGCCGGAGACCGAGCTCGTCACCCGGCCCCCAAGCGACTCAATCGCCGCCTTGGCTTCCGAACGCGAGAATCCCTTTAGCGAGCCGGTGAGGACGACCGTCACCCCCGCCAGCGGGCCCGCCGATTCCGGCCCCTCGGAGCGGGCGAAATCCACGCCGTGGTCGACCAATCGTTTGACCACGCGGCGATTCTCGGGTCGGTCAAAAAACGACGTCACTGACTCGGCCACCTTGGGACCGATCCCGTCGATCGCCTCCAGCGTTTCACGATCCGCGTCCATTAAATCATCGATCGAGTCGAACGCCCGGGCCAGCACGTCGGCAACCGATCCGCCCACGAAACGGATCCCCAAGCCGAACAGCGCATGGCGGAAACCACGTGTCTTCGATCGCTCGAGCGCGGCGATCAAGTTGGACGCCGACACCTCAGCCATTCGATCGAGCGACGCCAGCGTATCCCGATTCAACTCGTAGAGGTCGGCCAGGTCGTGGACGAGACCCTCGCTCACGAGCTGCTGCGCAAGCATGACCCCCAACCCATCGACGTCCATCGCTCCGCGCCCGCCCCAATGCAGAATCCGCTCGCGGAGCTGGCTGGGGCACGATGCGTTGGGGCATCGGTGAGCCACCTCGCCCTCCAACCGGACGACCTTCGTTCCGCACGCCGGGCACTTCGTCGGCCATCGAAACGGCTTGGCGCCCCGTGGCCGCTTCTCCGCCACTACGCGGACGATCTGCGGGATGACGTCACCGCCACGAGCCACGACCACTGTGTCCCCGATCCGGACATCTTTGCGGGCCACCTCGTCGGCGTTGTGCAGGCCCGCCATCTGGACCACCGTGCCACCGATTTGAACCGGTTCCAAAACCGCCGTGGGGGTGAGCTTTCCGGTCCGTCCGACGGTGATCATGATCTCTTTGACGACCGAAAGGGCCTCGGCCGCGGGAAACTTGAACGCGACCGCCCAGCGAGGATGCTTGGCGGTGGCACCGAGAGCTACCTGTTGGTCGAGCGAATCGACTTTGATCACGACACCATCGATCTCGTAGTCGAGATCGTCACGCTTCTCTTGCCACTCTTCACAGTATGCGGTCAACTGCTCTAGCGTGGTGTGACGGCGCCACTCGGTATTGATCGGAAACCCCCAATCGGCCAGCTGTTCGAGCGCTTCCGACTGGGTGGCGATCGCCTCGGCCCCCAAGACGGTGTAGGCGAAGAAATGGAGCGGCCGCCGAGCGGTCACCTTGGGGTCGAGCTGCCGCACCGAGCCGGCGCCAGCGTTTCTCGGGTTGGCAAACAGTGGCTCGTCGGAAGATTCGCGGGCCGCGTTCAGTCGCTGGAAGCCACTCCGCGTCATGTACACTTCTCCGCGCACCGTCAATCGCTTCGGCGGCTCCAAGCTTGCGAGCCGCAGCGGAATCTCAGCGATCGTCTTCAAGTTGAGGGTCACGTCCTCACCGACCCGCCCATCGCCGCGTGTGGCCCCCCGTTCGAACACGCCATCTTGGTAGGTCAACGAGAGCGATAGCCCGTCGATCTTGAGCTCGGTTACAAACGCCAACGCGTCTGGGTCATCAAGTCCGCGTCGCACACGCGCCACCCAATCAGCCAAATCTCCAGCCCCGCGGGCGTTGTCGAGTGATAACATCGCGACCGAGTGCTCGGCGCTCGGGAATGCGGCCAGCGGCTCCCCACCCACTCGCTGAGTGGGCGAGTCGGGCGTGACCAGTGATGGGTACTTGGCCTCGAGCGTCTGGAGCTCGGTCATCAGCGCGTCGAACTCTGCATCGCTGATGATCGGGGCGTCCTCAACGTGGTAGCGCCGATTGTGGGCCTCGATCTGGTCCCTCAGCTCGGCTGCGCGATCGGCCTCGCGCTTTGGCACTGGTCTCTTCTCTGACACGCTGTGAACCTGACGTGAGCGGTACACGCGGGCAACCGGACCGCGCCTTTCAGAGAATCACAATGTCTTGATGTGGGGTTGCGGTTAGGTGCCGGACCAGGCTCGGGCCAACTCGTCCGCTGACATGTCGCCCGACGTCAACACTGTCGCGGGCTCGCCCGGCTGCGCGTCGATCGCGACGATCGATACGCGGCCGATCGACGCCGTCCCAATGGCCGGCGCGGGCGAAGCATCGAGCGCCAGATAAGCCGACATCGTCTCGCCATCGACCTCGTAGACGTAGTGCGCGTAGGTGCGGCCATCGATCGTGCAACGACTGAGCCCCTCGACGTGACCGTGTGGGATAGCCGGGGCGCGCGGAACTTCAGCGTGGGCCGGAAACGGCTCGATGCTCGGCCAGAGCGACGCATGGCGCACGTGATCCGCGACAAAACCCTCGGCCAGCAACGGAGAGACCTGGTCACCGGGTTGCAGCACCAGCAGGAGCAGCACCGCGGCAGTGGCTAACGGCGCAGCCAGTCGTTTGAGCATGGGCTGACGTAGCCGGTGAACTTCAACGGTTTCCTCGGCGCCGAACAACGCTTCCATCCGTGCCCGGAACTCAGCCGGAGCTGTTTCCTGACCGCCTTCAGCGACCAGCTCCAAGAACTGCTCTTCATCGCCAAATCGATCGGCGCACGCCTGACACTGCGCCAGGTGCACCTCGACCCATTCGGCTTGCTCCACGGTCAGCTCGCCATCGAGATAGGGGTAGCAAAGACCCCGTATTTCAGAACAATTCTTCACACTTATAAGAACCGCCTCGCAGGCGCGTTTATTCCACCGCTTGCGGTTTTCTCGACGGGCGCCGCAGCCATCGAGCTAACGGGTTGACATGAAACCACTTATGAGAAACAATATCATCGCTCCGCCGCCCGCCATCAACGCGTACGGGAGCTGCGTCCGAACGTGCGTGATGTGGTCGCACGCCGACGCCAGCGAAGCCACGATCGTGGTGTCCGAGATCGGCGAACAGTGATCGCCGAAGACTCCACCGGACAAGACCGCACCCAGGACCAGCGGGAGCGGGAGCCCGATCACCTCGACCATCGGGACACCGATCGGGATCATGATCGCGAAGGTGCCCCACGACGTGCCGGTCGAGAACGAAACCAACGCACCCGCCAGGAACAACAACGCCGGCACCAGCGCCGGGGACAGCAAGCGCTCGACAACGCTAGCTACGTACAACCCGGTCCCCAATTCGTTGCACGTAGCTCCGAGCGCAATCGCCAGCACGAGCACTACGACCAACGGTACGAGACCCGA
The DNA here is from genome assembly GCA_041577935.1 of Gemmatimonadota bacterium. GTDB lineage: Bacteria > Gemmatimonadota > Gemmatimonadetes > JACCXV01 > JAHWKZ01 > CAMYLR01. The sequence continues at coordinate 24,563 of JBFGIA010000006.1, forward strand.
GAAGCCTCGCAACGCGTACCGCGTCCCCTCCTCGACAGAGAGGATCCCTTGTGCCCGGTACAGCACGATCATGAGCAGGATAGTGGCCGAGATCGCCCAGAAGACGGAGGTATTGCCGTCACCCCTGAGCGGATCGCCGTCACCGGTGATGAGCAGACCAGCCACCATCATGGAGATCAGCGTCAGCACGGGCACGATCATGTTGATGGCCCGCGCTGGAGCCCCCGACTTCATCGACACATCGAGCAGCGAATCCTCTTCGGCCGGCATCGATGGCCCCTCGGACGCGGTCTTTCCGAAGGCCGCCGTTTCTGCCTCCTCGGTGCGCATCGGCCCGATATTCCAATCGAGCGCTACCACGACGTAAACCAGCACCAGCGCGAGAATGGCGTAGAAGTTGAACGGAATCCCGGTTACAAAGGCCCCCACCGGGTTCTCCACTTCTTGGGCGCCGAGAAGCCCGATCACGTACGCGCCCCAAGCGTTGGCCGCCACCAGGATACAGATCGGTGCCGACGTCGAATCGCAGATATACGCCAGCTTGGCGCGCGATATCCTCAACCGGTCGAACAGCGGCCGCGCGACCGTGCCGGTTACTAGCGACGTAATATTCGACTCGATGAACACGACTGTGCCGACGATCGCCGCCATAAAGCCGGCTGAGCGCCGTGTCTTGCCAACACCGATACGCCGCAGAGCCTGCACGAACCCCTCTACCCCTCCGGATCGCTGGGTAAGGGTGATGACCGCCCCAATCGCCAGCGAGAACAGAATCAGCTTGGCGTTGCTGGCGTCGGAGACGACGCCGGCGATCGCCTCCAGCGTGTCGCCGGCCGCCGCCAACGGGTTGGCGCTCAGGATCAACCATCCGCTCCAAATACCGAGCAAAAGCGCTGGATAGACTTGCCGACTGATGATCGCCAGCGTGATCGCCAGTAACGGTGGTACCAGCGACAGAAAGCCGGTGTTTTCTGTCACGATGACGAGACCGACTGCTCGCAACGAGCCTCGACCTTGACCCGTTCGATGATCTCGCGCTGCAATTGGTGCAGGTCATGATCAGCTTCGATCCATCGGCCGCGCTGCCAATCCGTTTCCGGACCGTCAGCGAGGATGCGATCCAAGCCTTCGATCGCCGCGGTGGTCGTGCCAAGCTCCGCCGCCCATGGTTCAGCGGCGTCACGGAGCGCCTCCATCTCTTGCCGTAGAGTGACGACCTCGCCACTCACTGGATGCGCAATCTCGGCGTCCCAATCGAAGCGTTGAGCCTTGAACCAACCGTCTTCGAGGTATGCCGGCTCCAGCCGCCACTCCGGCCGGCCGGCTTCAAAGTCTGCCAGCAGACCCGCAGTCAATGCTTGGGATAACGCGACGAGCGTGCGTACCCGCTCGAGATCGATCTGCATGTCGAGCATTCGTAACTCGACCGTCCCGTATGTCATATGCGGTCGAACGTTCCACCACACTTGCCGCGCAGCGGTGATCGCGCCTGAGCCGATCAGCCCTTCGATCACCTCCACGTGATGCGCCCAGTCTCGAAACCGGGGCGCAAAACCGGTTCGAGGGAAAGACCCAAAAACGTGCATGCGGATAGTCTGAAAACCGGTATCGACGCCTTCGAAAAACGGCGCGTTGGCCGACAGGGCCAGCAGTGGTGCGCACCAGCGACGAAGCTGATTGGCGATGTACACTCGCGCGTCGACGTCCTCCACGCCGACATGGACGTGAAGCCCGAACGACATGTTGCGGAGCGCCAGGTATCGGAGTTGATGGCCGACCCACTGATAGCCCGGGGTGTCAACAAAACCCTGATCTCGCCAGTCTGCGAAGGGATGTACGCCACCGATACCGATCGCGACCCCCTGCGCCTCGGCCAGCGCGATAATCGAGCACCGCAGCTGTCTCACGCTCTCGACCGCCTCGTCGACGTGGTACGCAACGGGAATGTCGCCTTCGAGAACTGTGTGCAGCAGCTCGTATCCCAACTGATCGCGCAACTCGCGCGGTGCGGCCTCGAGCAGCTGGTCCACGACGGGTACGAGGTCACCGGTTGACGGGTCGCAGATCTGATACTCTTCTTCGACCCCGAGGGTGAGCGGACCTTTCATGACGGACTACGGAAAAGCAGAGATCAGGTAGGCGCGCTCGCTATCGACAAGCGCATACAAGTCGTAGAGATGATCATCAGCTTCGGCTTGCAGCTCGTCGATCTGTTTTTGAGTGGTCTCGATTTGGGACTCGATCCGAGCCTGGCGTTGAAGAACCTCGACCACAAGGGCGGTCGACATCGGCATACGGATGTACTCCTCTAAATCCTCACGCGTCATGCCATCGAGTTGATCGAACCGTTGCTGGAGCCAGAACTCCAAGTAGGTCGCCGCCTCCTCGGTCGTGGTGACAATCGTCGACCCGCGGCTGAATATCACCACCGGACCGCGCCGCTTCACGCTCGCCACCGATCCCAACGGACGCGGCACGTTGATCTCGCGAATCATGCCTTCGGTCTCACCGATCGGGATCACCTGGATTCCCGCCTCGTCAGCGATCTTCTGGACCTGGTCTACACTCGCCAACAGAGTCGCGTTTTCGCGTCCGAGCTTGAGGATCTTGTCGCGCGCCTTTCGGAACGCGGCGCCATTCGTTTTCGTCAGCATCGGGACCATGAACTCAGTGAGACGTTCGACTGGAGTCACGGCCGGCTTCCCACCTTGGCGCGGATAGAAGTAGCGCCAGTAGAAATTGAACAATCGTGAGTTGAGTATGACCGCCAGATCCTCGGTCGGGGTCGTCTTAAGCCGCGGAATCATACCGATCAACGAACTAACCGGCAGCATGTATTTCGGCACTAACACGGTTATCGGTGCATCCTTGGCTCTCAACATGAGCTTCGGGCTCTTGATCGCTTTTGCGTGGTCGGCGTCAAACAGTTCGTTCTTCGGGGTGCGACTAAAGCAGAGTGGTGGCTTGAACGAATGTTGCGCCACGAGCGATTTGCGTTCGACAAATCCAACCGCTCGGTTGCGCTTGCGGGTGTCGTACGACTCCCACTCGCATCGACCGATCAACTGGTCGCGGCCACGCTTGTCCATCGGGTCCGGCGTCCCGGTCAAGAACTCGACCAGCCGAGAAAGCGGCACAGTGCGCACTTTGACACGCTGATAGCGAGACGCGACCGCCTTGGCGACCTTTGTGCTACGCGACCGGCGAGTGTAGACCATGCGTGTATGGAAGAGTCAAGTTGTCCTCAGAACTCGGGCGGGATCCATGCGCGCCGCCCGGAGGGCCGGTGAAACTGCTGCGACGACGCTCACCAAAAACCCCAAGCTAAGACCAGCCATAACGATCGGCCACGAAAGCCAGAAGAACGTCTCGGGCAACAGCGGCAGCGCGGGGAGCGCTCGATCGAGCACCTGATCCGCCACCCGCGACGCTATGATCGCAACGACGACTCCGATCCCCGACCCCACCAATCCGAGCAGCGCCGCCTCGGATAGGAACAGCATTCGAATATCGTTGCGGCTGGCACCAACCGACCGAAAAACGCCGATCTCGTGGCGGCGCTCCATGATCGACAGGGCCGTCGCATTGGCTATCCCGATACCGGCAACGATCAAGACGACTACCCCGATCAAGCCGAAAGCCGCTTGCAGCACATTCGTCAATGTGCGAACTCGGCTGGCGATCTCGCGACCGGTCGCGACCGTGTAGCCGAGCGACTCGATCTGGTCAGCGATCTCATCCACGTCCTGGGCACGCCTGGCTACGACGTTTAATTGGATGTAGGTGGGCGACTGCTCGTCCGCGAGGTCGCGGTTCCAACGATTCACGGTCGACAGTGGTAGGCTAACACCAACGAGTGGCACGCGATCGCTAACACCGACGATCCTGATCGGCACCCTGCGCACACCGCTGGCAGTTGACGGATTGAACGAAGATGACCCCACTATCAGAGTCGCGCGTTGGCCGTTGAGAATCTGCACCGTGAGCTGTGGCAGGTCGTTGGCTTTCGCAAACCCGGTGTTGTACATGTCGATCAGGTCGCTCGAGATGACCGCCGGAATCACGCCCGAGACCTCGGCCTCGAACCCGGCGTCCTCCGGGAGCTGATCGACCACCAGATCGGGTTCGATTCCGAATACACCCGTGTCGGTGACAAACCCCCGACCGAAGAAATTGGCTCGCATCTGGGCTGGGAGTTTGAGGCCAGCCATCGGCATGACGCGCTCGACTCCACCCAGCGCTGCGATCCGCTCGGCGGCCTGATCGTTCAGGTTCGACAGTGGGCTCTCGAATCGCAAGACGGAAAGCGAAAACGCTTTGGGAACGACGACGATATGCGTGATCGGAATCGAAGACACGACCCGATCGAGAAGCGCTCTTCGCGTGCCGCTCACAAACGCCAGCAAGAAGACGAGCAGCGCCACGCCGAGCGCCACGCCGCCAATCAGCAGTGCGCTGCGCGCGCCGTGACGCCTGAGGTTGCGCACGGCTCGCGTTAACGCCTGGCCTGTCCTCACTCGACCAACCGTCCGTGTTCTAGTCGGACGACCCTATCGGCGATCGCCGTGATCGCTGGATCGTGGGTCACGATCACGACCCCCAATCCGTGTTCCCGCGCCAATGCTTCAAGTTGAGCTACGATGTCGGCACCGGTTTCTTCATCGAGATTGCCAGTTGGTTCGTCGGCCAGCACAAAGTCGGGCCGATTGACCAGCGCTCGAGCGATAGCGACGCGCTGCCGCTGCCCGGCCGACAGCGTACCAGCTGGCTGGTCGATCTGTTCGCCGAGATCTACCGCTTCGAGGGTCTCTCGTCCCCGCGCCTCTGGGTCATCCGGCGAGCGACGGGAAAAAAGGAACGGCACGAGCACATTCTCGAGCGCCGTCTCCGCACCGTTCAAGTGAAACGACTGGAACACGAACCCGACCCGTTCATTGCGGTAGCGCGACAGGTCACGATCGCCCCGCGCGTACAACTCTTCGCCGTCGACCAACACCGTTCCCGAGGTCGGCCGTTCGAGACCTCCCAGGGCGTTCAGCAAGGTCGTCTTTCCGGATCCCGAACGGCCGACAACGACAGTCACCTCGCCCGACGTCAGCTCGAACGAAACTCCGTTCAGCGCACCGACCTCGCGGTCCGCAAGCGGGTACGTCTTTACCAGGTCACGACAGACGATCTGCATCCCGGCCCACCTAGAAAGAGACCCCGTCGGGTCAGCCGACGGGGTCTCGCGATCTCCGCGGAGGGGTTTGGAGAGGAACCTACTGCCCGCCCCCCATCGCGTGAACGTACTCAGAGACGGCGTTGATCTCGGCGTCGGTCAGCGTACCCTTCCAGGCGATCATCGCCGTTCCAGGGCTGCCGTTCTCGACGACGTTGACAATCGCCGCCATTGACCCGTCACCGGTCGTCCAAGTGCTATCGGTGAGGTCCGCTGGCGGGGGCTCCAACCCGACCGCAGCTGCACCACCACCCACGCCGTCATCACCATGACACGTAGCGCAATTGGTGGCAAACACCGCGCGCCCATCGGCGGCTTCCATGGCGTCATCGGCAGGAGCGCCCTCATCCGGCATCTCCGCGGCTGGCTCTTCCACCGGCCCACCGTCCCCACCACCACAAGCGGCCAAACCGACCACCAAGACAGACACTGCTAGCAAGCGAATAAGTATGTGCATCGGCCTTCTCCTAGGACCTGGGTTGCTTTGGGGCAGGACCCCAGCCCCATGATCAACAGCGGTTTGCGACTCGGGCAGCAGAGTATAGCGCGTGCAACGAAAGCGTCAAAATCCGAGCTCGGCGACTGCGACCCGAAACAGCTCGATCAGCTCCGTGCGCGACAACTCGACTCCTGGGCTCGGCGTGGAGACGCGCCCACCGGCGACGATCGTCACGCCCGGCGGGGTCTCGGTCTCGGTCGAGGACGCACAGACGACGACCGCCGGAAGGCCACCCCGTCGAGCCTCGTCGACGACGTAGCCGGTCACTTTTCCGGTGCCGCTCTGGTCGTCGAACCTCCCTTCGCCGGTAACCACACCGTCGGCTCCGTCCAACGCCTCACTGAGCCGGGCCAACTCCGCGCACCATCGGGCGCCGAGGTCGATCTCGGCACCCAGAAACGCCCGACAGCCAGCGCCCAAACCACCAGCGGCTCCGGTCCCGGGCGCATCATCCGCGGCGGCGGCGAGGCCGAGATCCGCCTCCCACCTCCGGGCGAGTGTCGCCAGGCCCGTCTCCAACCGCTCGATCGCAGCTCGATCGGCACCCTTTTGGGGGCCAAAGACGGACGCCGCCCCGGATGGGCCCAGCAGCGGGCTCGTGACGTCGACCAGCGCGGTGACCTCTAGCCGATCGGTCAACGACCGATCGGCGGGGGGCACGATCTTCGCCAGGTCCGTCAGATCACCCGTCCGGACTATCATCTCGCCGCCCTGATCCTCAAACCGGTACCCAAGCGCGCGCGCCATCCCAAAACCGCCGTCGACGGTCGCTGATCCACCCAGGCCGACCACCAATCGGCGGACACCGAGACCAGTGGCGCAGGCAACCAGCTGACCGACCCCAAACGTATCACCATCGAGCGGTGCGCGTTCCGCTGGCGCGAGCTTCGCCAGCCCCACTGCGGCGGCGCTCTCCAGGTAAGCCATCTCGTGCTCTGGGTCCCAACCCCATCGAGCGTCTATGGGTCGACCGAGCGGATCTCGCACCCGCGCCCTCACTTCGAGAACGCCCGGCCGGTAGTAGCGAATGACGTCGAGAAACCCGTCGCCACCGTCTGACAGTGGTTGCGGGATAACCTCCAGACTGGGACCCGCCGCCGACGCCCACGCTTCAGCGATCTCCACCGCGCCGAACGTCCCCTTGAATGCGTTGGGGGCCGCGACGACGGTCTTCAGCTGCTTAGCGCGCGGTCGAGGTCATCGATCAAATCTTCGGCCGCTTCGACCCCCAGCGCCAACCGCACCGTCTGGTCCGGCATCCCACGCTGAGCGCGCTGATCTGACGTCAAATCGCGGTGTGACGTCATGGCCGGCATCGAGACCAGCGATTCGACCCCGCCCAGGCTCGGCGCCAAGCGAATCCACTCGAACCGCTCGACGATTTGTTGCGCTTCGGTCGGCGTGGCTCGCGGAATGAATGCCACCACACCACCAGCACCTCTCAACACGCGAGCGGCGACATCGTGATCGGGATGATCGGCGAGCGTCGGATAGAAAACCCGCTCGACCCTGGGGTGCGACGCCAGGTACTCCGATACTGCGCGGCCATTCTCGTTATGCCGTGCCATTCGCAGCGCCAACGTCTTGATGCCTCGCTCGAGCAGAAAAACCGCGTGCGGGTCGGCCGAGCCACCGAGGCTCGCCAGCATTCGTGTGGCCCGCTCGATCAGATCGTCATCGCCGGCGAGAACGCCACCGATCAGATCGGCGTGACCGCCCAAATACTTCGTGGCGCTATGCATGACGAGATCAACGCCGAACTCGGCCGGTCGTTGATTGACTGGCGTCGCAAACGTCGCGTCCACGAGCGAGACCAGTCCACGATCACGGGCCAGCCCGGCCAACGCCTCGCCATCCGCCACCCGCACCAACGGGTTGGTGATCGCCTCCCACAGGAGCAGCTTGGTGTTTGGCTTTATCGCCGCGTCCCAAGCCTCCGCTCCGTGATCCGCTGCGTAGCTGACTTCAATCCCCCAACCTGGCAGCTCGTCATCGAGCAAACGGTGAGTGCCACCGTAGAGTTCCGGCGCCGCCACCATGTGATCGCCAGCCCGGCACACCGTGAGAATCGCGGTCGACAGGGCGGCCATCCCGCTCGACAAGATCAACGCCGCGCGAGCACCCTCGAGTGCGGTGATCCGCTCCTGCACGGCGATCTGAGTCGGGTTGTTCCCGTACCGCGTGTAGACGAGCGGCCGATCTCCGGCTGGATAGTCGAACGTCGACGATTGATAGATCGGCGTTACAACCGCGCCGTGAGCGTCCTCGAGCCGACCGGCCTGAACCGCCAGCGTATCGATGTGTGGTTTGCGAGAAGAGCTAGCGTGCATGCACGACCTCCTTGAGGGTCGAATGAAGCCGACTCGTTCCACGTACCGTCGCCGCAGTGGTCGCTGCAATGACGGCTCCCTCCAGCGCTTGTTCCGGCGATTGCCCGCAACCACAGTGGAGAGCGAACCACGCCGCGCCAAAGACGTCCCCGCAGCCGGTAGGGTCAACCGCGACGACCGATCGCCCTGAGCGCTCGACGACATCGCCATCGGCTCCGTACCAGGCGGCACCGTCCCCGCCGTAGGTGACCAGTACGCCATGCACGCCGAGGCTGTGAATGTGCGCGGCGAGTTTGGCCACTGACGCTCGGTCCAACGGTTCCGCGTCTCCGGTCCACAGAAGCGCCGCCTCGGCCGCGTTCAACTGCAACCAAGTGACGCCGGATACCCAGGCCTCCCAGTCCGGTGGTCGACGCGGACCACGTGCCCGGTCGGACGCGGGTTCGAGGCATAGGCTGTGGAGGTCGAGATACACCGGCCCTTCAAACGCGTTCTTGAGCGCGTCAAAGGTCGACCGCTCGACCTCGCTGCCCGAGACGAGGTTCCACAGCCAAGCATCGAGCCGGGCCGGCCATGGGGCCAGATCCTCCGAGCTGAGCGGAGGAAGGCCACCGGCCTGGGTCTCGTCCCGTCCGTCTTCGGCGTGATACTGGATATGCACCCGATTGTTGAGGGCCTCGACCCGCTTGACCCCGTCCAGCACGACACCCGGCAACACGGACCAATCACCGCGCACCGTCTCGATCGCGTCCGCGCCGACGACGAGCACCGGGTGGAGCCGCGCATCGGGTGGAAGCAGCGCGCTCAGCGTGTGCACGGCGTAGTAGATCCCGCCCATATCGCTGGTTCGTACCCCGTCGGCGGTATCGATCGTGTCGATGACCGCCGTCCCGGTCACGCCGATGTTCACCGCGATTGCGGCATGGGTGACGCGCCGTGGCTCACTCGATGGCCTGCAACGCGAGTCGGGCAGCGCCGATCAGCCCCGCCCTGCCATCGAGGGTCGACAGCCCGAAGCTGGGTTGTGGGCCAGAGGGCCCGACGTCAGACTCGATCCCAGCTCGGAGGCGGGCACCAAAGGCGTGCCACGAGCCGGCCAGCCCTCCGGTGAACGTCACTTGATCGGGGTCGAACAGCATCACCGCGTGTGACACCCCGCGAGCCAACGCGTCGATCGCCCGATCCATCCACGGTGTCACGCTGGGATCGCCTTCAACGTAGGCGCGAAAGACTTTCGCCAGGGATACCTCTTGGTCGCCGCCAGCCGCTGCCGCTTGCTCGACCAGCGCGTGACCGCTGAAGTACGCTTCGACGCACCCCCGCCGACCGCAGGTACACTCCCGACCGCCCGGCTCGATGACCTGGTGCCCGATCTCGAGCGCACCGCCGGTCGCGCCGTGAAATAGTCGGCCATCAGCCACCAGGCCGCCGCCGATACCCGTCCCGAGCGTAACCATAAGCATCACCTTGGCTCCGCGGCCGGTCCCGACCCACGCCTCGCCCAGGGCGGCCGCGTTGGCGTCGTTGTCGAGCCACACCGCACAGCCCAGCTCCGCAGCGAACATCGCCCGGAGCGGCACCCGCTCCCACCCCAGGTTGGGCGCCAACTCGATGATCCCTTCGGAAAGCTCGAGCGGTCCGGGTGCACCGATGCCGACGCGCTCGATCGCGACCCCCACCTCTGCCGCTACGGCGCGGCAAGCGGCGCCAATCTCGGCCACCGCGACCGCTGGCTCGGTCGGCGTCTTGAGGCGTTGGTCGGCGATCACCCGACCCCGGTCATCAACCACGCCGACCCGGGTTTCGGTCCCGCCCAGATCGACCCCGATGGCGACGGTGTCGAGGGAGCTCTCAGCCGAAGGTATGATCAATCCTCATGGCAGGGTTGACTCGGGATGCGATGTGACACTTCGCGGAAGCTGTTTCGCGGAGTGAGCCGAGACCCCGCAGCGCTGCGAGGAGGCTCCGCGAGTGAGAGCGCCAGCTTCGCAGGCGTGTCTCCCGTCGCGCGTCGCGAACAAACCGTGATGATCAAGTCTCGATCTGGAGGGCTGCTAAGAACGCCTCCTGCGGGATTTCCACGGTCCCCACCTGCTTCATCCGCCGCTTCCCTTCCTTCTGTCGCTCGAGCAGCTTGCGCTTCCGCGTCACGTCACCGCCGTAACATTTGGCGGTTACGTTCTTGCGCAGCGGTCGCACGACCTCGCGTGAGATGACCCGCTGCCCGATCGCCCCCTGAATGATGACCTCGAACAACTGCCTCGGGATCAGTTGCTTGAGCTTCTGCGACAGCCGTCGGCCCCAGTCATATGCCCGATCGCGGTGCAGAATGACCGACAACGCATCGAGCGGATCTCCGTTCACTAAGATGTCGAGCTTGACCAGGTCGCTGGCGCGGTACTCCCGGAACTCGTAATCGAACGAAGCGTAGCCACGGGTCGCCGACTTCAATCGATCGAAGAAATCGGTGATGATCTCCGCCAACGGCAGATCGTACTCGATCTCGACCCGTTCGCTGTCCAGGTACTCCATCTTGACGTGCGTTCCGCGGCGCTCCTCGCACAGCTTCAACACGCCGCCGATGTACTCGGACGGCAAGACGAATCGACCACGCACGAACGGCTCTTCGATGCGAGCGATCTGACCGGCATTCGGCATCTTGCTCGGGTTCTCGATCACCAACAGCTCGCCGTGCTCGGGATGAACGTGGTACTCGACGTTGGGAACGGTGGTGATCAAGTCGAGGTCGAACTCGCGCTCGAGCCTCTCTTGCACGATCTCTTGATGCAACATGCCGAGGAATCCGCACCGGAACCCGAACCCGAGAGCGGTTGACGTTTCGGGCTCGTACATGAGCGACGAGTCGTTGAGCTTGAGCTTCTCGAGGGCGTCGCGCAGATCCGGGTACTGATCGGCATCGGTCGGGTAGAGGCCGGCAAACACCATCGGGTGGACCTCGCGATAGCCCGGCAGGGGCCCGGGTGCCCGCCGGCGGGCGTCGGTGATCGTGTCCCCGACGCGGGTGTCGGTCACACGCTTGATGCTCGCCAACAGGTAACCGACCTCACCTGCGGTCAGCTCTGGCTCGGGGTGGAGCCCCAATCTCAGTCGACCGACCTCGAGTACCTCGTACGTCGAGCTGTTCGAAAAGAACCCGATGCTCATACCGGGTACGATGCGGCCGTCGACGACGCGGATGTACGGCACGGCACCGCGGTACTTGTCAAACTGCGAGTCGAAGATGAGCGCTCTCAGCGGCGCCTCGGGATCACCCGCCGGCGATGGCACCTGGGTCACGATCGCCTCGAGCACCGCGTCGACGTTCGTTCCGTGCTTAGCCGAAACGTGGAGAATCTCTGACGCGTCGATACCGAGCAGATTGACCAGCTCTTCGGTTACCAGCTCGGGTCGCGCGTTGGGCAGGTCTATCTTGTTGATGATCGGGATGATCTCGAGGTCGTTCTCGAGCGCTAGGAAAAGATTCGAGAGCGTCTGGGCTTCGATCCCCTGCGCGGCGTCGACGACCAGCAGTGCCCCCTCCGCGGCGGCCATGCTGCGCGACACTTCGTACGAGAAATCGACGTGTCCGGGCGTGTCGATCAGGTTGAGCTCGTAGGTGCCGCCGTCGGCGGCTTCGTACGCCATCGCGATGGCGTGCATCTTGATCGTGATGCCGCGTTCGCGCTCAAGGTCCATCGCGTCTAGCACTTGCTCGCGCATCTCGCGCAAACCGACGGTACCGGTACGCTCCAGCAACCGATCGGCAAGCGTCGACTTGCCGTGATCGATGTGGGCGATGATCGCGAAGTTTCGAATATGATCGGCGTGCATCGATTCGAATCTACGACGGGGGGGCGGAACGAGCCGGTTATAGCAGGTTCAATGGGTCGCGATCGATCTCGAGTCGGTTGTTCGCCCCGACCAGTCTCTGTTCGTGCGCCGTGAGATCCCACAATGCGCGTTCGAGCTCCGACGGCGAGATGGCCTTTAGCAGCACGTGGTGGCGAGTCCGACCCCGGAGCCGCTCGAGCGGACACGGGGCGGGCCCAACCACCGCCAGCCCCGCCGCCGGTCGTGCCCGCAGATGATCGGCCACGTGAGCCGCCGCCTCGGCGACGGCCTCGTCCGCACCGCCGCTGACGACCACGTTGGCCAACCTGGCTATCGGCGGATACGCCAACTGCTGCCGATCGTCAATCTCGTGGTGGTAGAACGCCTCGTAATCGTGCCCCGCCGCGCTCGTGATCGCTGACCCCTCAGGCAGGTAGGTCTGGAAGATCACGCGCCCCGGTTGATCGCCCCGGCCGGCCCTACCGGCGACTTGCGCCAGCAGCTGGAAGGTGCGCTCGGCGGCCCGGAAATCAGGCAAGTGCAGCGCCGTGTCGGCGGAGATCACGCCGACCAGTGCTACGCCCGGCAGATCGAACCCCTTGGCGATCATCTGCGTACCGACCAGGATGTCGATCTCGCGCGCTTGCATGGCGCGGTAAATCCGCGTGTGGGACCATTTGGCGCCGGTTGTATCGAGGTCCATGCGCGCGATCCGCGCGCCGGAGTAGCGCGCTGCCGCCGCCCGCTCGACTTGTTGCGTCCCGAGCCCACGCGTGTCGAGCCTACGTCCGCGACACTCGGGGCACGCGTCGGGCATCGTCTCGCGATGCGCACAGTAGTGGCACAGGAGTTCGTGCGGCTGGCGATGGTGGGTGAGCGAGATCCGGCACTCCGGGCACATCGCGACCCAGCCGCAATCGAGACATTGCACGAAAGCCGAGAACCCGCGTCGATTGAGGAACAGCAGCGCCTGGTGACCGGCACCCAAAGTCTCGTCGAGCGCCTCAGCCAATCGGCGGGTGATGCCCGGCGCCACGGTTTCTCCTGGTGCGCCCTCATCGCTCTTTGTCAGGTCCACGATCTCGACCTCCGGCAGCGGTCGGTCGGCGATCCGCTTCGACAGGACGAGCGGCTGGTACTTGCCGGCCGCAGCATTGGTGCGCGTCTCGAGCGCCGGCGTCGCCGACCCCAAAACGACCACGCTGTTCTCGAGCGCGGCCCGGTATACCGCCACGTCGCGAGCCAAGTAGCGCGGCGTCTCGTCCTGCTTGTAGGCCGTCTCGTGCTCCTCGTCGACGACGATCACCGCCGCCCGGCCGACGGGTGCGAACAGCGCTGAGCGAGCGCCGATCACGATCGGTGCCTGGCCCTCGCGAGCCCGTCGCCACGCGTCGTGCCGCTCGCCATCGGAAAGCCCGCTATGGAGCACTGCCAGACGATCACCAAAGCGAGCCCTGAACCGGCTCACCACTGGCGAGGCGAGGCCGATTTCGGGGACCAGGACGATCGCCCGTCCGCCAGCGCTGATCGCAGCATCGACCGCCTCCACGTAGACCCGTGTCTTACCGCTTCCGGTGATGCCCCTAAGCATCAAAGTCTGCCCACCCTCTGGCGCGTCGAGCGCGTGCTTCACCGCCGCTACCGCGGCGGCTTGATCGGCCGTCAATGGGCCCTCTTTCTCGACCGTGGTCAGAGCTTGCGGTGTGCGATACGGGTCCCGAGTCACCGGTCGCGGCTCGACCTGTACAAAACCGCGCTGGGCGACCGCGCGAATGACACCCGACGAGACGCCGACGGTGTCACAGAACGCCGATCGCTCGACCGGCGCATCGAGCTCCCGGGCAGCCTCCCAGACTCGGAGTTGGGCCGGTGCCTGGGCGAGCGCCTCGCGCGTTGCCGCCTCGTCAGCGCCATCGAGCTCATCGACCGGGAGGACGTGGAGCCGTTCGGGTGCACGGGCGGGCCGACCGGGGGCTCCCTCACCTACCGAGTACGTCGCACCGGGTGGGTAGAAGAGCTTGGCCACCAGCCCTAACGGAGCCACGTAGTAGCGCGCCATCCACCGGGCCAAACGCCACTCGGTCTCAGACAGCACCGGTTCGGCGTCCAGCACCTCGAGGATCGGTCTCACGCGGACCCCTTCCGGCGCTCGTTCCACCGGGCCGACCGCGAATCCGACCAGCCGGCGGCGTCCGAAGCCGACCACGACCCGGGCCCCCGGGGAGGGGATCGGCTGGTCGCCTTCGAGCCGGTAGGTGAACCGGCGATGAAGCGGCAGTGGCAAAGCGACCTCAAACAGCGTCAATCCGGCGGTTTCGATGGTTGAAGCGGTCACGTCAAGCGGCTACATTTGAATTTCATTTCCCCCATCCGTATCGTCGAATCACATTCGCCGCTCGGACACCGGGGCGGGTCGCAGCACGTCGCGTCGCACTCCGAGCCAGGCGATCCAGCCGG
>JBFGIA010000007.1:0-36349 GCA_041577935.1 Gemmatimonadota bacterium
GTTCCCGACTCGTTTACGTTCTCGGTCCGCGCGATCGTTGGCGAGCGTGAAACCACGATATCACAAACCGTCTGGGTCCCGCCCCGTCCCGGCACGCCGGGCGATCCCGAGCTCGGCTACCGGCCGGAGACGATCACCCCGGCCGCTCCAGTGGAGGCGTACGCGGGCGACACTTTGAGGGTTGGCGTCGTCGCGGCGCCTGACCTGCGTGTGTCGGCCCGGATCGGTGGTCGTGAAACGGTGCTGGTCACCGAGCAGTCGTGGTCTGGCAATGTGGGTCGACAGGTGTTCGGGTCGGCCCAGCCGGTAGACGGTGCCGTGCCGGTAGCCACGAGAGAGGATCGCTGGCTCAGCTACGCCGGTGATGTCTACTTGCGGATCAGCGGGTCACTGTCGGACTCTTTGTTCCTCGACCTTGAGTCTGCGGACGGCTCGATCCGATCGGTTCCGGTGACCACCATCGATTACCTCGATCCAACCCACATTCGAGTGGCGGTGCTCGACGATGACACCGCCGGCACGGGTCGGACCGACGGTCGGGTGGTGGCCCGCGCAGGGCCGGGCCAGGGGTACACGATGTTGCTGCCAAACGGCACGCGTGCCGCGCTGGGCCGACGCCACGGCGATCAACGAGAGATCCTGCTCGGTCCGGGTAGGAGCGCGTGGGTTGCGGCGACCGAGGCGGTGGAGATCGACGCGCCAAGCCCCCAGAGTGGGGTCACGGTCGTCCGGACGCGCATTCGCGGTGACTGGAGCGAGGTCGTGGTGCCGCTCACCAACCGGTTGCCGTTTCGGATCGAGCAGCGGCTCGACCCCGTTCGGTACGCGGTTTCGATCTACGGTGCGACGTCGGACACCGACTGGGTGCGTTACACCGACGATCCGATGATCGAATCGATCGATTGGAGCCAGCCGGCCCGCGGCGTGTACCGGCTCGATATAGCGCTCGGCGCCGATCAAGCGTGGGGGTATCGCACGTACTGGGAGGGCAACCACCTCGTGCTCGCTTTCCGCCGGCCACCGCCGGCGCTCGCCGATCGGCGCTACCGTTCCCGTCTGCACGGGGTCCGCGTGATCGTCGACCCGGGGCATAATCCCGACCCCGGCGCGATCGGGCCGACGGGGCTGGAGGAACGCGAAGCCAATCTCGCGATTGCGCTCGAGCTGGCCGAGATCTTGAATACGCGGGGGGCCGATGCGGTCTTGACCCGCGCCACGCCGGACTCGACGCTCGGTCTCTACGATCGCACCTCGATCGCCACTCAGATGGGTGGAGAGATCTTCGTCTCGATCCACAACAATGCCCTTCCCGATGGTGTGAACCCGTTCGTCAACAACGGCACGTCGACGTACTTCTACCATCCCCAAAGCCGCCCCCTAGCGGAGGCGATTCAGCGCGAATTGCGGATCAAGACCGAGCTGCCTGATTTCGGTATCAACTATGGCAACCTGGCGGTGTTGCGGATGAACGAGATGGTGTCGGTGTTGGTCGAGGGAGCGTTCATGATGATACCCGAACAGGAGGCGCTGCTCAGCACAACCTCGTTCCAGCGCCGCATCGCGACCGCGGTGGCGGATGGGATCGAGCGGTTCCTGGAGAGCAGAGACCGATAGAACAGGAGGACGAAATGGTGTGCAGGCTATTGATTACCGTTGCCGCGCTAGTGGCGCCGTTTGCCGCGAGTGGTGTCAGTGGGCAAAACGCGCCCGCGAGCGATCGTTCACTGCGTCCGGTGGCGACGTACTCGATCGTGGCTCGGGATCCGGCCACCGGTGAGCTGGGAGTGGCGGTTCAATCGCATTGGTTCAGCGTCGGGCCGATCGTGCCGTGGGCCGAAGCCGGCGTAGGGGCAGTGGCGACCCAATCGTTTGTGGATCCATCGTACGGTCCGTTGGGACTCGACTTGATGCGGGCCGGCAAGTCGGCAACCGAAGCGCTGAACGGTTTGGTCGAGTCGGACGCACACCCCGAGGTACGGCAGGTGGCGATGATCGACGCCAGCGGCAACGTCGCCGCGCACACCGGCGCGAACGCGATCATCGCTGCAGGGCATGAAACCGGGGAGAACTACAGTGTGCAGGCCAACTTGATGGAAAGCGCGACGGTTTGGCCGGCAATGGCGGACGCGTTCGAGAACGCGAGCGGTGACCTCGCCGAGCGGTTGTTGGCCGCACTCGAAGCGGCCGAGGCCGAGGGCGGTGATATCCGGGGCCGGCAATCGGCCGCGCTGTTGGTTGTCTCGGGTGAGCCGACCGGACGGCCGTGGGTCGATCGCACGTTCGATCTGCGGGTCGAAGACCATGAGCGCCCGCTGGTCGAGCTGCGCCGCTTGCTCCATTTGGCGCGCGCCTATCGCGAGATGAATTCCGGCGACGAGGCGATGAGCGACGCCGACGTGGGAGCGGCGGTCGAACACTACAACCGTGCCGCCGGGATGGTACCGGAAAGTGCTGAGATGGTGTACTGGGCCGGCGTCACGCTGGCCGGCGAGGGGCGGGTCGAGGAAAGCCTGCCGCGTTTCGAGCGCGCGTTTGATGCCGATCCTCGGTGGGCGGTGCTCACGCCGCGTCTGATTCCGGCCGGGCTTCTGCCCGACGATGTCGAGCTCCTCGAGCGGATCTTGAGCGTGCCCGGAGGCGAACCTGGTTTGGCAGAGTGGGAGCGTCTCGCTGAGATGCAGGAGATCGAGCCTCGGTAGTGCGCCACGCACAGACGCCACTCACATGGCACGGGCCTCACCACAGGTCCATTTTCAAGCCCCGATGAACGACATCAATCATCAATCCGACTGGGGCAATGTCGCGGCCGACATCGTCATGGACCGCCTCGTCTCGCCATCGAAGCGCCGCGGGTACGTGTTCCAGTCATCGGAGATCTACGGCGGGATCGGATCGACCTGGGACTACGGCCCGCTGGGAGTCGAGCTCAAGCGCAACATCAAGGACTTCTGGTGGCGGTCGATGGTCGAGCTCCGCGACGATATCGAAGGGCTGGATGCGGCCATCCTAATGTCGCCCAAGGTGTGGGAAGCCTCGGGACACGTCGAGGGGTTCACCGATCCGTTGGTCGATTGTAAGAACTGCAAGCATCGCTTTCGAGAAGACGACATCGATCCCGACAAAGAGCGGCGCTGTCCGCGTTGTGGGATGACGGACCTCTCGGAGGCGCGCCAGTTCAATCTCATGTTCAAGACATTCATGGGGCCGGTCGAGGACGACGCGTCGGTGGTATACCTGCGACCGGAGACCGCCCAGGGCATTTATGTCAACTTCCTCAATGTCATGAACGCTGCCCGGCAGAAGCTTCCGTTTGGCATCGCCCAGATCGGAAAAGCGTTTCGCAACGAGATCACACCTGGAAACTTCATTTTTCGGACGCGCGAATTCGAACAGATGGAGATGCAGTATTTCGTCCCACCGGGCTTGGACGGTGAGTGGTTGGAGCGGTGGCTCGAGGAGCGCCGCGGATGGTACCGTGAGCTGGGTGTTCGTGACGAGAAGCTTCGCGTCCACGAGCACAGCCGGGAAGAACTCGCGCACTACGCGGCGGCCGCGTTTGACATCGAGTACGAGTTCCCGTTCGGTTGGCAGGAGCTAGAGGGCGTACACAATCGAACCGACTTCGACCTTGCGGCACACGAACAACGCTCGGGCAAGAAGCTCTCGTACTTCGATGAAGAAAAGAAGGAGCGCTACGTTCCCTATATCATCGAGACGTCCGCCGGGGTCGATCGCACGCTGCTGGTATGTTTGGTTGACGGGTTTCGGGAAGAGGGCGAGGGCAAGGAGGCGCGCACGGTGTTGCGCCTCGATCCCCGGATCGCGCCGATAAAAGTCGCTGTCTTCCCGCTCGTCAAGCGGGACGGTATGCCCGAGATGGCGACCAAGGTTCACGCCGCTCTCAAGCCTCGGTGGAACGCCTTCTTTGATGATGGCGGCTCGATTGGGCGCCGGTATCGGCGTCAGGACGAAGCAGGCACACCATTTTGTGTGACGATCGATGGCGAGTCGACCACCGATGGGACGGTGACCGTGCGGCACCGTGATTCGATGACCCAGGACCGGATCTCGGCTGACCAGCTGGCCGAGTGGCTGGATGACCACCTGAGCCGAAGCCAGCCACTTCACTTGCAGCGATAAGGGACGATCGATGACGACCGAATTGACGCAGCGACATTGCGAGCCGTGCACGGGTGAGACACCGCCCCTCAAGCCACCCGAGATCTTCAAGCTCCACGAGAAGACCTCCGACTGGGCGATCACCACCGGTCACAAGCTCGTGCGTACCTTTGCGTGTCGCGATTTCGTGACGGCCATCGATTTTGTCAAGCGGGTCGCCGACGTTGCCGAAGCGGAGGACCATCATCCCAACATCACCATTGACTATCGCAAGGTGACGTTCACAATCTGGACGCACGCGATCGACGACCTTTCGGAGAACGACTTCATACTCGCGGCCAAGATCGATGCTGCCTTCGCTGAGGGGGGCTTCGCCGGAGAGTGATGGTAGCACAGACCGCGACAACCGAAAACGCCACGAAAGCCAACCGCTCGGACGACGACTTTCGCGCTCGTTTCACCCGGCTGACGGAAAACCCCGACGAGCTCCCCTCCGACAAGCGATTGCATGCACTGTTTGATCTCGCCTGGGAACGAACGATGGCGTGGAACCCCGAGTTTGCGACCCACGTTGGGTACGAGGCCGGCGACCACGGCGCCTGGAGCGATCTATCGTTGACGACGATCGAGGATCGCCGGGCTCAGTATGGCGACCCGCTTCCGGTGCTCGATGCGATCGATCCCGAGAGATTGAGCGCCAGCGACCGGCTCAATCATGAGCTGTTTAGGAAAGAGGTCGAGGACGCGGTCGAAGGAACGCGTTTCCCGGATCATCTGATGGCGATGGACCAGATGAACGGTCTGCAGCTTTCGGCCACTCGGATGCTGGTCATGATGCCGACCAGAAACAGGTCCGACTATGAGAACATTCTGTCGCGACTGTCTGGATTGCCACTGCTCATCGATCAGACGATCGCGCTGCTCGATGTAGGGCTCGCTGAGGGATGGACTCAGCCGCGGGTTACGCTGCGCGAGGTTCCGGGCCAAATCGAGGGCCTGATCACCGCCGACGCGATGTCCAGCCCCCTGCTTCATTCTCTCAAGGCTTTTCCCGAGGGTGTCTCAGCGGCGGATCGCAAGCGCCTGCGCGCTGACGCTGTCGAAGCGTACACATCGCACGTCGCGCCGGCGCTAGAACGGCTCCTCGATTACATCGTCGACACGTACGCGCCTCGCGCGCGGGAGCCTATTGGCGCTAGCGATTTGCCGAATGGCGAAGCCTGGTACGACTACTGCGTTCGGCTGCGAACAACTACGGATCTGTCACCGCGAGAGATCCACGAGATCGGCCTGCGCGAGGTGGAACGCATTCGCGAAGCGATGGAAGTCGTCATGGCCGATAGCGGTTTCGAGGGTGACTTCATTGCCTTCGCCAAATTCCTGCGCTCAGATCCCCGGTTCTTCCACTACCAGCCCGAGGATCTTTTGGACGGATATCGCGATATCACCCAACGCGCCGATGCCGAGCTGCCGCGGCTCTTCAAGACACTGCCACGGTTGCCGTATGAGGTGATTGCGGTTCCCGACTACGCCGACGGCTCTCAGCCGGCAGCCTATTACCTGCCGGGTTCACTCGACGTCGGACGCCCGGGGTATTTCTACGTCAACACGTTTGCTCTCGACGAACGACCGAAGTGGGAGATGGAAGCGCTTGCTCTCCACGAGGCGGTTCCCGGCCACCATCTGCAGATCGCGATCACACAAGAGCTCGAAGCGCTGCCCGAGTTTCGACGCCACGGCGGTTTTACAGCTTACATCGAAGGGTGGGGATTGTACTCAGAGAGTCTCGGCGAGGATATGGGGTTCTACCGCGATCCCTACAGCCAGTTTGGTCGGCTCTCATTCGAGATGTGGCGCGCCATCCGGCTGGTCGTAGATACCGGGATGCATGCTCTAGGGTGGACCCGCGAGCAAGCGATCAATTTCTTCGAGCAGAGTTCCGGCCACACCGGCCACGATGTAAAGGTCGAGGTTGATCGCTATATGGTTTGGCCCGGACAGGCCCTGGCTTACAAGATCGGGGAGTTGAGAATCAAAGAATTGCGCGCTCAAGCCGAACGTGCGCTCGGCTCCTCTTTTGATGCGCGCGCTTTTCACGACGTGGTGTTATGTGAGGGATCGCTCCCACTCGACGTTCTCGATCGTCGAGTTCACGCTTGGATCGAGTCTCAGCGCTAGGTTATTCGTACGCCGGGGCGAGTAGCGGGCACTCCCGCGAACGTTCTTTCAGAAACCTCCGCTTACGGCGCTCGAGGGAGCCCAGCTCGCGTTGATATACGCCGATGCTCTCTAGCTGATAATTATTGAAACCGATCCTGTCCACGAAGACGATCCGAAAATTGTTCCGGTAGTAGAGCCAAATCTCGAACGCCTCCGCACCGGACGGCACCGGGTTTTGGCTGATCTCGTCGGGGGAGCCGAGCGTCATGTAAACCCGGCCGCGGTCGCTGAGATAGCCGGGCCGCAGCGCACTCCTCCATTCCCTATTCGCAATCGCGATGCGACGAAAGTAATCCTGCAGCTCTTCGTTTACCGCGGTCGCGGGTATGGGATCGCGGATGCGCCAGAAACAGTTCCACGCTTCGACTCGAGCCTCGGCGCCTTCTACGTCTTCGAGGATGTCGAGCTCATCGGGTGTCGCCGCGTATTTGAGAAGCGACAGCGCATCGTCCCAGTTCTCAGCGATCCAGCCCCCTGAGCCGGCGATGATCAGCGGCGTGTCCCGATTGACAAGCACCTCTCCGGCGTCGTCTATCAACTCGATCTCGAATCGGAACTCGCCAAAGCGTGCATCGTTGTTTTCGAGCGAGCCGAACACTCTAGCCGTTCCGTCGGCTTCGGAAACCACCGTCTCTGACCAGTCCGATGATGCTTGACCGGACGACTCAGCCTCGGGGACAAGCTGCGCGCGCACGGTGTAGGGACCGCCCTGGTCGACGTGAGCCAGGTCGATCATAAAGTCGAAGCGGGTCGGGGCGGAAGGGTAGTAGTGACTAGGACTTACGACGTAGCTGACACCGGAAGCGGTAGTCTGATAGAGCCGCAGCAGCACTGGTTCGCTGACCGCAGCCACGCTTGGGAACGGTGTGATCTCGAGGGTCTTTGAGGCTCGCGAGGCGTCGTTTGCGTTCAGATCCCGAACCGTGATCGAGAAGTCATACGTCCCAGGCACCATCGGAACTTCGGTCTGGAACACAATCGTCTCTGACTCCAACATCGTCTCGTCAAAAGTCTCGACCTCGACACTCTTGTCCCAAGTTTGTTGGAGTCCCTCGGCGTCTCCATCTTCCCGTTCGAACTCGGCTCGCACTTGATAGTTTGCCTGCCACAGACCCTCGGTAGTTCGAACGAACTGAAGACTGCTGTTCGAGAGCGACACGCCGATCAACACTTGGACCGAATCGGCCGCCCCCGGTAACGACCAGGTGTCGGCGAGAAATCCGACATCGCCTCGAGCTCGAAGTATTTGATGGTCCTCGTAGAACCGGTCGTTCGAAAAGATCTCTCTCAGGTCGAACTCTTGACTGAGGGCCGAGCGCGGTACCGCGATCAGAGTCGAAGCGGCGGCGAGCACCGCGGGGGCAGCGAGTCGGATCAGCCGCATAACAGCACTCCTTGTGTGGAACACGAGGGCGAATGGGGGATATACATGCTCTTAAGATGTCAGGCCGGCGGGTGGCCAGCCACTGGCTTCTGACCTAAATACCCGCGCGGCGCAATCAGGTTGCATACGACTCTGGAAACGGAGACCCCGCCGCGTGTCCCGCTTTGTCGGCTGTCTGTTCATCGTAGCTAGCTTGGTCGCCTGCGCCAGCAACCGGGCTCCCGTTGCAACCTATGGTCCACCGCCCAAGGTTTCGGAACCGACACCGACTCGCATCGAAGAACTGCAGCTCATCCTCGGTGACGAGTTGACCGCCGAAGAAGAAGCGGATCTTCGTGCGATTCGACTCGCGCAGTACGATCCGCCATCTGACCCCCGACCCCCCGAGCTCGATGAGAGCTTAGAGCAGTTGCTCAAGGACGAGGGAGCTGTGCTCGTCGAAGAGAGTGTCGACTACGACATACCGATCGTGCTCAACAGCCGCGTAGAGTGGTGGATCAACTACTTCACTAACCGGATCCCCGACTCCTTCGAGCGCTACCTGGTTCGATCTGGTGCCTGGCTGCCGTACCTCAAGACCGAGCTCGCCAAGGCCGGCCTGCCACGGGATCTAGCCTATATCGTCCTGATCGAGAGCGGGTTCTCGACTCGCGCCAGGAGCCGCGCAAACGCTGTCGGCCCTTGGCAGTTCATCGCGTCTACGGGCCGCGAGTACGGTCTGAGGATCGACCGTTGGGTCGATGAGCGAAGAGACTACGAACGAGCGACTCAAGCGGCGATCGCATACCTGTCGGATCTACATGCGATGTTTGGTTCGTGGCACCTCGCTGCCGCTGGCTACAATGGTGGGCAGGGTCGGCTTAAGCGCACGATGTTGCGTGACAACGCTGTCAATTTTTGGGAGTTGACGAGTCTGCATAACGAAACAATGAACTACGTGCCCAAGCTCCTGGCGGCGACGATCGTGGCCAAACAACCTAGACGGCATGGCTTCTACAGTGTGCCTTACCTCGAACCGGTGCATTGGGCGAGGGTCACGGTTCCAACCTCGGTCTCCATGGATGTGATCGCTGCAGCGGCTGATGTTCCGACCGATGCGATCGTCGGGTTGAACCCACACCTGTTGAGGGGTCGTACACCGCCCGGCGAGTCAAATTTCCCGGTCAAGGTCCCGATCGACCGCGTCGAGACATTCCTCGAGAACATCGACAGTGCAGGTGCTTCGGATGGCGGCAGCTCGGCGACAGTCGGCTCCGTGAGCCTGGCCGAGGCCGATTCGTCCGCGCCGAGAGTGCATCGGGTCCAGCGCGGTGACACCCTCTATGACATCGCCCGCCGATACGGCGTCACGATAACGGCGATCAAGGAAGCAAACGGACTCAGAAGCAACAGAATCATGCCCGGCGCGCGGCTCGAGATCCCGTAGCGATTCGGTAGCGTCGCCCTAGAGCGGCAGCTAGCTTCGCTTGTCGAATGCCCGCTGAAGCGCCTATTCCCGTGGCCGAAGCGCAAAGACGGATCGTCGAGCGAATTGAGCCGTTGGACGCCGAACGGGTGCCAATCACGCGGGCCCGCGACCGCGTACTCGCCGCGGCGGTGGTTTCGAAGCTCGACCTACCTCCCTGGGACAACTCTGCGATGGACGGTTACGCAGTGCGCGCAGGCGAAGTGCAGCCGGGGAGTCCGCAACTGGTGGTTCTCGATCTCCCAGCCGGCGCACGTTCAGGTCAATCACTGCCACCCAACGGTGTTGCGCGGATCATGACGGGAGCCCCGATGCCGATCGGTGCCGATGCGGTGATACCGGTTGAAGCGTCGATCGGGCCGGCAGGGTTGGGCGCGTTCGCGGAGCCAAATGAAGAAGTGCGTTTCGAAGATAGACCGGAACCGGGGGCTAATGTTCGACGCCGCGGTGAAGATGTCAGTCGGGGCAGCGTTGTCCTCGAAGTTGGGATCGTGTGTCAAGGTCCGGAGATCGCGATGGCGGCATCCGCCGGTCACGCTTCGATCGACGTCGTCCGACAGCCAGAGGTAGCGATCATCAGCACTGGAGATGAACTGGTCGAAGTTGAAGCGGCGGGTATGGAGGATCGTATCGTCAATGGCAACGCGTACGGCTTAGCCTCCAAGATCGAGCAGGCCGGCGGCGTAGCCAGAATGTTGCCCATCGTTCCAGATGAACCGGTGGCGACAAACGAAGCAATCGCCGACGCGCTGACATCTGACGCAGTCGTAACGATCGGTGGAGTTTCCGTTGGGGGGCGCGATCATGTGCGCGATGCGCTGGTGGCGAACGGCGTCGAGATCGTGTTTTGGCGAGTGGCGTTACGGCCGGGCGGGCCGTTCGCGTTTGGTGTCGCTGGCGAGCGGAGCGTGTTCGCCTTGCCCGGAAACCCAGTGAGTGCGCTCGTTACCTTCGATCTGTTTGTTCGCCCGGCGCTGCGCAAGATGGCCGGACACGAGAGATGTTTTCCACGGCATCTCCGAGCGCGGTTGGCTGAGCCGGTCAGCACACGAAGCGACAAGGCGTACTATCTGCGTTGCCGTCTCGAACTGAATGGTTCCAATGAGTGGAGCGCGTCGATCACCGGCCCACAAGGTTCGGGCGTGCTATCGAGCCTGGTGGCAGCTGACGGCATGTTGATCGTGCCCGAAGGTGTGGACAACTTGCCAGCCGGAGCGATGGTCGACTTCGTGCCGATCGACGATCGCATCTGGTGGCAGAAGGCGGTAGCGTGAACGACCCAGTGAGTACCGATCGAGCAACGAATCTCGCCGCCGCGCGCGACCTTATGGAGGACGCTTCGAAGCTTGTCCTCACGACGCACGTCCAGCCGGATGGCGATGGGATCGGCTCCGAGGTTGCTCTGGCCTGTCATCTTCGAGCGATCGGCAAGCATGTCGTCATCCTAAACCCGCATCCGACTCCGCCGCGGTTTCGATTCCTCGAACCCGATCCGCCGATCGTGCCCTTCGATCCCGCAGTAGCGGAACGCGCGCTGTCGAGTGCTGACGCTTTGGTCGTGCTCGACATCTCCGTGCCGGATCGACTCGGCAAGCTGGAAAGCTACGTCATGGAATACCGACCCAAGACGCTAATCATCGATCACCACGCCGAACCGGGACAGATCGATGGTCTGGAGCTCAGGAATGTCGCTGCGGCTGCTACTGGAGAATTGGTTCACGAGCTCCTCGAATCTTGGTCAGTTCAGTGGACACCCGAGATTGCGACGGCGTTGTACGCCGCCATTGCGTACGACACCGGTGGATTCCGTTTTGCCAACACGCGCCAGACCACGCACCAGATCGCAGCCGACTTGATCGCGCGCGGGGCCGACACAGTGCTGGCCAACGAAAACTTGTTTGAGTCGTACTCGTTGCCACGGGTAAAGCTTCTGGCTCGCGTGCTCGACAGTTTTGAGCTGTCCACGAACGGCCGGGTGGCGACCGCCGTCGTCTCGCTTGGCTTGATGACCGAGGTGGGCGCGGTGAACGAAGACGTCGAAGGAATCGTCGAAGTCTTGCGATCGATCGATGGCGTCGTCGTCGCGATGCTGATCAAGGAGGTGGGGCCGTCGGCGACGAAGATCTCTTTTCGATCATCGGGTCCGTACGACGTGAACGCTTTCGCCAGTCAGTTCGGCGGCGGCGGTCACGTGAATGCCGCCGGGGCGTTTTTGCGCGAGCGGCTCAGCGACGTCGTCGAGCGCGTGACGCCCGCCATAAGAAACGAGTTTGATCCGGCAGTCAGGACAGCGGGGCAAGTATGACAACTCGTGACAAATACTTGTCTGGGTCGCAGATCGCACCACGTCCGATAGGCGCAGGCGAGCGGGTCTCCGACACGATCGAAAACGCTTTTCTGGCCTACAACGCGGGTCGGCTGCGCGAGGCGTGTGAGTTGTTCGAGCAGCGAATGCTGCGCGACGACGTCACCGTTGGCCTATCATTGACTGGAGCTTTGACACCAGCGGGTCTCGGGATCACGTGCATCGTGCCGTTGATTGAGGCCGGTTTTGTCGACTGGATTGTGTCGACTGGCGCTAATCTCTACCACGATGCGCATTTCGGAATCGGCCTCGAGATGCGACGTGGCCATCCGCAAATGGACGACGCGGCTCTGTTCGAGGCCGGCGTGGTTCGTATTTATGACGTCGTGTTTGAGTACGATGTGCTGCTCAAGACCGATGCCTTCTTTCGTCAGCTCATGACCGCCGAAGAGTTTCAACATGAGATGGGCACCGCCGAGTTTCACTATCGCGCGGGCCGCTACGTCGACGAGCGTGAAAAAGCCCTCAAACAACCTGGCAGCTCGGTGCTGGCCGCCGCGTACAGGAATGCAGTTCCGATCTACACTTCATCGCCCGGTGACTCATCGATCGGCATGAACATCGCCGAGATGGAGCTCCGCGGATACAAACTGAAGATCAACTCTTCGATAGACGTGATCGAGACGACGGCGATCGTTTTTGATGCCAAGCAGGATGGCGGTCGCAGCGCGGTGATGATTATGGGTGGTGGCTCGCCAAAAAACTTCGTTCTCCAGACTGAGCCCCAGATACAGGAGATCATGGGATTGGAGGAGGCTGGCCACGATTACTACTTGCAGGTCACCGACGCTCGACCTGACACGGGGGGACTGTCGGGGGCAACACCCGGAGAGGCGGTTTCTTGGGGCAAGGTCGATCCTGATCGACTTTCAGACGCTGTTGTGTGTTACTGCGACACTACGATCGCCTTACCGTTGTTGACCGCCTTCGCCGTCGACCGCCACTCGCCACGCCAGTCCCGCCGCCTGTATGATCGCCGCGAAGAGTTGGTGGCTGGGCTGCGAATGGCGTACGAGTCATCGGCTCGGAAACGTGACCCCGGCGAAATCATAGACGTGCCACGGTGATCACTGGATGATCCTCCCGCTCGACCCGCTCGCCCGACCGGGATCCGCGCGGAGATTCCGCTGCACCGTGCACGGCATTTGTTTTGAGAACAGGTACCGGTACCTCGACGAGGTGCATGCCGGCGATCGACTTCTATTGCGTCGTGAATCCGACAACGAGATCGGAGCTGACGCGATTCAAGTTCTGACATCGGAAACGCGGCTGCTGGGCTACGTCCCGCGTTCGATCTCGCGTTGGTTGGCTCCGGCGATGGATGCCGGCTATCGGCTCCGCGCCTCGGTCGTGAAGATCCGCTCCGCCTGCCCGTACTATGAGCGACTGTTGATCGAGGTGCGGGTCGACGATCGTAAGAAAAAGGGCTCCCGGTAAATCCCGGGAGCCCTGATTCAAGCTGGTGCTAGAGAGTTTAGCTCTCGATCTTCTTGGTCGAGCCACCACCCTCGATCGCGATCTCGCGCGACTTGGCCTCCTCGCGACGCGAAAGGCGGATCGTCAGCACGCCGTTATCGAGCGTGGCGTGGACGTCTTCGTTGTTGACGTACCCGGGGAGAGTGAAGGCCCGTTCAAAGGCCCCGTAGGAGCGCTCGCTCCGGTAGAACGTCTCGTCCTCGGTCTTGGTTTCGTGCTTCTTCTCACCGCGCACGGTCAGGGTGTTGTTCTCGACCCCGATCTTGATATCCTCGGTCGCCATCCCTGGGACCTCGAGGCGCAGCGTCAAGAAATCCGGCGTCTCGGACACATCCGCTGCCGGGAACCATTGGCGATCCGCCGTCGGGAACCAATCCCGCGTCCCAAACGCCTCGTCGATCCAACGATCGAGCTCATGCGGCAGTGAGAGGACGTTGCTCCAGGGGCGGTAGCGGGTCAGATAAGTCATCGTTCTTCCTCCTTGTGTACACATGAATAGTCCGCCGACTTGACAGCCTGTGGCGGGCTTCTCTTTCTGTTTGACTTGTATTCGCAACCCCTGTACCAAACGCGATTGCCTGCCGTTTTGAACGGTTTTTGCGATTGTTGCCGGTAAGAACGGCAGACGTTCTGTCACTCTGACGCGAGTGTTCAGTCGAGTGGAAGTTCCAGGACCTCTGAGTCTCCTCCGGTTTCCTTCACGACCGACGAATCGGCAGACGGTCGGTGGGTCAACCACTTTGGTTCGTCGCCTACGATGAGAAAGGCGAGGATCTGGGCGGCCAGTTTCGGGATGTTTGGCAGTACGTCGCCAAAAGGTCGTGAGGCGTGGTGCTCGGCCCGTCCGGCGAGCGCAGCATGACCAAACACGAAGTGGACCAACTCCTGGTCCTCGAGTGGCGTGATTCGGACCTCGCGCTCGGTAGCGGGATAGGCGATCCGCACCCCGGAGGATCCCAAGGGCTCATGCTCGACCTCCGGCACGGCCTCGAGGACCAGCTCCAAGCCCCCCACTAGGTGGTCGTACCGCGGCTTGAAGTTCGCGCCCGACCCCGGTCCCTCAGGGATCGATCGCTCCTCAGCATCGGTCTTCACCCGATCCAGAATCTCGCCCAGAAGCGCCCTTCGTTCCTCAGCCGAACCGGCATCCGGCGGGCTAGCCATGAAGCGCAGTCTAGGAACGGCCCGAATCGTCGTCAAACGACGTTGCCGTTGAACCGCCCGCGCCGGTATGTTCGGCCAACCGGTGAAAGCGCAACTCGCCAAGTGGATTGCGGACGTCGCGAGAAAGGCTCCGTGCTGGCTCAACGAGCCGATTGCGCTGGTGCTCGCAGTACTGCTCCTGGTCGGCCACGGGCGCCGGACGGCGCTCAAGAACCTCCGACGGGCGTTTCCCGGTTGGTCGCTGTTGCACCGCTGGAGGGTTGCGTTCTCCGCATACCGCCAGATGGCCCGTACGCTGGTCGAGTTTCTGCACACCCGGAGCTATGCGGACGCCGAAATCCGGGAACGGGTCACCCTCGACAACGTGGAAGCGCTCGAAGCTGCCCGAGACAAAGGCCGGGGTGTGATCCTGTTGTCCGGTCACTACGGAAACTGGGAGTGGTTGGGGCGAGCCGTCTCCGCTGCCGGCTTCCCGTTCGCGGCGTTGTATAAGGAACCCAAAGATGCTGGCTTTGGTACTCGGCTAAAGGCGATGCGTGAAGCGGCTGGGTTGGTGCAAATCGATCACGACGACATGCGGGCTGCGATTCAATGGCTTCGAAAAGGTGGCGTGCTCGGGATCATCATGGATCAGGAGCCACGTCGCTCCGCTGACGGGGCGATTGCCCCGCTGTTTGGATATCCCACGATCACCCATGCAGGTCCGTTCCGGCTAGCTCGCCTGACCGAAGCGCCGGTGTTCACCATCTTTAGCCGCCGAGTAGGATCCGCGAGGTATCACGGTGATTTGCAGCCTTTTCGAATGAGTTCGCTCAGCGACCCCGAGCAGGCGGTAGCGGAAGACGCAGCTGTGTTCAACGGACGCCTGGAGGCAGCGGTGCGCGACCGGCCTGATCACTGGTTGTGGATGTATCGACGGTGGGGCCGCCTCGAGCGTCAGCGCGCGATCTCAGAGGAGAGTGGTCAGTCGACCGGTGTGGAGGCGGGTTCGACGGGGGCTGTGGGTGGGTAAGCGTGCGACGCAGATCGCGCGTGCTCGCGTCTTTCCTCGTGTCGTTTGGCTGCTTCGAAGACTACCTAGGAAACTGTTCACGCCGTGTGCCTTCGTGCTCGGGGCTTTTCTCTTCGTTTCTTATCGCCGCGGGGTCGTTGGGGCGAATCTCGCGTTTGCGTTTCCCGAGTGGTCCTCGACTCGGCGACGGCAAACCGGTTGGGCTTATTACCAACACCTGGCCCGAGTGTTGGTTGAGTCTCTCCATGCGACCGATTACACAGAAGCCGAGTTTCGGGATCGAGTGATGCTGGAGCAAACGGAAGTCATATCGGAAGCCCTAGCTAGGGGACAGGGCATCGTCTTTCTCACCGGTCATTTTGGTAATTGGGAGTGGCTTGCCCGTAGGGCAGCCATCGAATGGGGTCGGTTGGCTGTTCTCTACAATCGACCCCATGATGACGCGTTAGACGAGCTCCTGGTCAAGCTCCGAAGCGAGGCAGGCATGACGTTGATCACCTACTCAGACGCTCGTAGCTCGATTAGGTGGCTTCGGAACGGAGGGATTCTCGGGATAACGATGGACCAAGAACCACTCACTGGTGTGGCAGCCCCGCTCTTTGGTAGACCCGCGCTTACTCACACGGGACCGTTCCGGTTGGCTCGTTTGGCACACGCGGTGGTGGTAACGGGATTCTGCCATCGTGTGCGAACGGGTCGTTATCGGGCTCGAATGGAACCCTTTCCGCTGACCGGCTCCGAACCAGACGAGCGGTCGATCTTGGCTGAGGCCACCGAGTTCAATGCCCGACTGGAAAAAGCTGTGCGGCAAAACCCGAATCAGTGGCTGTGGACTCATCGCCGTTGGAAGCGGGGATGGAAGCTGAAACCTGACCTGATGCGGCAGTTTCCGGCCCCGCTTTCGCCTCGAAGCTAGCTTCTCAGAGCGGCTCGGTAGTGTTGAGCGTCGCGGCCACGTAGTCCTCGTAAGCCGTCGTGAGCTTGGCCGTTCGCGGGCCAGGTGCTGGCAGCTCAGTGGTGTCAATGCTCGAGACCGGTTTGATCCCCGCCGACGTGAACGTAAGAAACCATTCGTCCGCCTCGCGGACGATCTCCGGTGGGTAGCGGCCCTCAACCGTTCGAAAACCACAGCTGGGAGCGAGTCGAAGCACGACGTCGCGTGTGATGCCCGCCAACACGCCGCAACCGGTTTCCGGAGTGTGCAGGGTGTCGGCCTCAAAGAAGAAGAGGTTCGACTGCGGCCCCTCGAGGACCCACCCTTGAGCATGCACGAGGAGCGCATCGTCCGCCCCCGACCGATGTGCCAGACGTCGAGCCCGCGCGTGACTCAGCCGGTTGGTGTGCTTCACTCCCGGAAGGTACGGGACGATCGGTTCTGGGTGGCACGCCAGCCGCCACGGGGGTGTATCCGGATGCGAGTAGTGAGGTAGCGGATCGATCCACACCAGCGAGGACGGAGTACCTTGTGGTGAACCACGCGTGGTGTAGAGCCGGGCGACGCCGGTGTCGCCATCGAAATCGCCGAGCAATCGCGCCAAGATGGCGCGCAGGTCGGGGAGGCTCCATGGCACATCGAGCTCGAGCGCCGTCGCAGATCGCTCTAGCCGCTCGAGATGCGCCTCGAGAAAAAGCGGGCGGCGAGCTAGGATCTTGACGCCCTCGTACACTGCTTCGCCAAATAGGAACCCCTGGTCGCGAGCCCTCAGCGCGGGCTGATCGAGGGGTTGGTAGTTGCCGTCAACGTGTATCTGCATGGATTTGGTATGCGAAACAGATTCCTAAAGAGAGTTCAGCTCACGCCAGATGACGCGGATGTCGAAACCGCGCTGAGCAGCCACCCCGCCGAGCCGGTGGGAATCGAGTTCCTCTCTCAACCCCGGCTGTTCAACGTTGGCAACGAGAAGGTTCTCCGCGGTCCGCTAAGGTACGACTCACCGTCGGAACGCGCTCGCTTCGAAGCCGCGCTGTCAACATTGGATGTGTCGTACTTCTACGAGCGGGTAGACGGTCAGACGGTTGCCACCGTGACCTACCCCAAGGCGCCGGTCTTGCCGCCCGAGTGGCGATGGAATCTGGCGCTCTTTTTGCTGACTATCTTTTCGACGCTTTGGGCCGGAGCTTTTCTCGCGGGAGAGTCGCCAGACTTCTTGTTTCGAGACCCAGGCAAACTCGTAGCCGGGCTACCGTTCTCGGCATCGATCATGGGAATTCTGGCAGCGCACGAGTTTGGCCATTACATCGCGGCGCGCCGGTACGGACTCCACGTGACGCTGCCGTTCTTCATCCCGCTACCGTTGATCTCACCGATCGGAACGCTGGGTGCCGTTATACGAATGCGGACACCGGTCTACACGCCCAGGATGCTGCTCGACGTAGGTGCGGCCGGCCCATTGGCGGGCATGTTGGTCGCGATTCCAGTTGCGATCTATGGGATCCAGACTTCGTCCGCGCTTCCCATCGGTTCGATCGAAGGAATCCAGCTCGGCGAGCCGCTCTTGTTCAAGTGGCTCGTGGCGTGGTTTGCCAGCTACCCAGAAGAGACCCACGACCTGTTTCTCAATCCGGTCGCGTTCGCCGGGTGGATCGGGCTGTTTGTTACAGCGCTAAACATGTTGCCGATCGGCCAGCTCGACGGGGGTCACGTGTTGTATGCTCTAATAGGTCGTGGCCAACACCGGATTGCGCAGGTGTTCTTTTTTACCTTGTTGGTTATGGGCTGGTGGTGGTCGGGGTGGTACCTGTGGGCGATTCTGGTCTTGTTTATTATTCGGATCAAGCACCCCCCCGTGCTCGATCCCGATCAGCGGCTGGGCCCTGGTCGGCAGCTCGTGGGGTGGTTGGCGGTGGTGATCCTCATCCTGTGTTTCGCGCCCATCCCATTCGAGTTTTAGGTCGCTCGTCCTTGCTATCCGTCCCACCGACGAACGACGAGCGCCGAGTTCTTTGAGCCAAATGCGATGCAATTGACGACTGCAACCGCAAGGTCCGCGGAGCGACCCTCGTTGGGGACGTAATCCAGGTCGCATGCCGGGTCGGGTTGCTCGTAGTTGATAGTGGGCGGGAGCCAGCCGCTCCTGAGCGCCTCAATTGTTTCAACCAGACCGGCTGCGCCACATGCGCCCTGGGGATGCCCGATCATCGACTTGAGAGCCGACGTCGGGATATCGGGACGACCGGCTAGCGCAACTCGGACGGCGTACGTCTCGATTCGATCGTTCAGCTCTGTAGCGGTTCCGTGGAGATTGACGTAATCGACTTGTTGGGGCGTTACTCCGGCGTCATCGAGCGCCACGGTGATCGCCCGGGCGGCCTCTTCGCCTTCAGGCTCAGGTCGAACTCGGTGGTAGGCGTCGCACGTCGTCCCGTATCCGCTTAACTCGGCCAGAACCTCAGCGCCGCGCTCGCGCGCGCTGGCCAGCGTCTCGAGCACCAACATCCAGGCCCCTTCTGCCATCACGAAGCCATCGCGATCAACGTTGAAAGGCCGCGACGCACGGGTGGGATCGCCATTACGCGTTGTCATCGTCCCCATTCGGCAAAAGCCAGCCATCACGCCAGGCACGATGCACGCCT
Source organism: Gemmatimonadota bacterium (assembly GCA_041577935.1). GTDB lineage: Bacteria > Gemmatimonadota > Gemmatimonadetes > JACCXV01 > JAHWKZ01 > CAMYLR01. The sequence goes on from JBFGIA010000007.1 coordinate 18,779, forward strand.
CAGCCCCACCGGTGACGATCCTATCAACCCACCCCGATCGGAGCGCCTGCAGGGCGTACCCCGCGGCGTCCGATGCCGAAGTGCACCCGGTCGAAACGACGTGGCTCATACCGCGCAGGTTGAAAGCCATCGATATCTCACTCGACAGCATGCCGACGAAAGATGCAACGACGGCATACGGGCTCATTCTCCGATAGCCCTCGTTGAAATACGTCTCGTACTGTCCCTCGCCAAAGGCGATGCCCGCGGCCCCGGTTCCGATCAGCACCCCAGTTCGCTGTCGTTCGTCGGTGGTCAACCGATCGGGGTCAATGTGGGCGTCCAAAAGAGCCTCTTCCGTGGCTGCAAGTGTCATCGCGACGACGCGCATTTGATAGCGACCGATTCGGCGTGGCAGGTGGGCCTCGACGTCAAACCCGTTGACTTCGCCAGCGACCTTGCACGGGATCGTGGCTGGGTCAAACTGCGTGATCGGCCCGGTCCCGCTCGTCCCGGCCGCACACGCTTCCCAGAAACTGCGCCGGCCGATTCCGTTCGGACTTACGGCGCCCATGCCGGTAACTACGACGCGCTGGGTGTCTCGCATGGAGCCCGAATATAGAACCAGCGGGCCGGATTCGAGCCCAACGCGTGGCGCAAGGCATTGGCGGTCGTAACTTCCCTTGGTGAGTCACGAACGGTACGTGCGGCAGAGAATACTCCCCGAGATTGGATCCGGTGGGCAGCAGCGTCTCGCAGACGCCCATGCGGTGTTGGTGGGGTGTGGTGCGCTGGGGTCCCATCAGGCGCAGTTGTTGACGCGCGCTGGAGTCGGCTGGTTAACGATCATCGACCGCGACCTGGTCGAGCGGTCCAACCTACAGCGGCAGGTCTTGTTCAACGACAGCGATGCCGCAGCGGCGACCCCAAAAGCGGTAGCCGCCGAGCGCGCTTTGCGCGCGGTGAATCCGGATGTGCGCGTCGAGGGTGTCGTGGACGATCTCAACGCGGCAACCGCGGATCAGCTCTTGGCCAATGCAGACGTGTTATGCGACGGTACCGACAACTTCGAGACGCGGTATCTGATCAATGACTTCTCGGTTCGCGAGCAAATCCCGTGGGTGTATGGCGGTGTGGTGGCGACTGGTGGTCTCGTCATGCCCGTTGTGCCCGGCCGGAGGCCGTGCTTGAGGTGTGTGTTTGAAAACCCACCAGCACCGGGTGCGCTGCCAACTTGTGATACGGTGGGCGTACTCGGCTCCGCGGCGGCTGTGATCGCCGGCATCCAGACAACCGAAACGCTGAAGGTGCTGGTCGGCGCCGAGGAGCAGCTACTGAGCGGCCTGGTTCGTTACGACGCTTGGACCGGAGATTTCACGATGGTGCAGACCGGGTCGCCGCGGGCTGAGTGCAGGACGTGTGGTAAGCGCGACTTCGAGTATCTCGAAGGCGGCGGGGTGTCGGATGTGCTGCGGTTGTGCGGCCGTGACGCGATTCAGCTCCTGCCGGGTGAAGGTTTGCCGCCACCCCAGCTGTCGCTGATCGCTGCTCGGCTCGAGCATGAGTGGGACGTCACCGTCAACGAGTACTTTCTACGCGCGCGGCGTAACGGAATAACCCTGCACTTGTTCCGTGACGGGCGCTTGATCGCCGACGGCACCACCGATGAGGCCGAGGCCCGGAGCCTATATGCCAAAGTCGTCGGGACGTAAGCAGGAGCGCGATCAGCTTTCCAGCTGGTATATGCGTCGTTCGACGCTGCGGACATTGATTGTCCTCGTGCTTGCGGTTGCAGGCCTGGGGGTCGAATACTGCAGAGACGATGGGGGACGCGGGCCGAGCGAGGCCGCATCCACCGATCGCGACCGATTCGAGGACCAGGTTTTTCGGATCGATCATGTGATCGATGGTGATACCGCGGTTCTCTCAGACGGAACCTCGGTTCGGCTCGTCGGGATCGATGCTCCCGAAATGGTTCCGGTTCAGCAATGCGGCGCTATGGAGGCGACTCAACTTAATCGCGAGCTGATCGACGAAAAGACAGTTACGCTAAGGCTGGACCCGTTCGAAACTCGCGACCGCTTTGGAAGGTTGCTGGCCTACTTGGAGCGTGACGAAAAAATCGTGAACGTCGAACTGGTCCGATCGGGTTGGGTGTGTGCGTTTCCGTTTGGTGACACGCGGAGATTTCGGGATGATATCTCCGCTGCGGAGGCTGAGGCTCGGGCCGCCGGCCGGGGCGTCTGGAGCGATTGTCTGCCGGTGCCGCGGGGCTGTCCCCGATGATTACCAGCGCTGACCCGCACGCTGTGGCGCTATTCGCCGTGTTGGCGACGCTGTTCTTCTACCTCTATTGGCAGCACAAGATGGTGCAGTTCCTCCTGTGGGGGCTGGCCTGGGTGGTCCTGATGGTGCGTCACGCGATTGCGTTCTTATACCAACCGCCTACGCTTCCATGGATCGTTCCAGATGTTTTCTTGCTTTCGCTCGCCGGCGGGCTCGTCTTCTTGGGTGGCTTGGCGATCGCTGCTGCGTCTCAATTGGGTCGCCGAAGGGCAGCGTTGATCGGCCTCGTGGTTGGCGTCTTGATGGTGGTAGTGGTCGCGGCCGTTATCGAGTTGCTGCCCACGCCTGGCCGACCGTGGGTAACCACGTTGGGTGGCGTGGGTGCACTTTGGATCGCGGCAGGGTGGATGGTTGATCGCTTTGGTAGACGCAGGACGCCGATCGGGGCCCCCGTGGCGGGTCTGGCGCTGGTCGCCTGGGGGGCCCTCCTACCGGTGGGATGGATATACGCCGGCCAGTCGCCGCCTCCGGTGTGGTTGCCCTCCATGGAGATCGGCCTATACGTGATTCTGGCGGTGGGAATGATCATTCTGGGGGTCGAAGAAGCGCGACTCGTATTCGCGCCGCGTGGCATGCTCGACGAGGATCCGAACATGATCATCGTCTACCAGGGGGAAAAGTATCTGTTCTCGAACCAGACGTTCGAGCAACGCACCGGGTGGAGCTTTCGAGATCTGGATCGCCAGGAACCATTCGAGTACATCGCTGAGGAATACCGCGATGAAGCTGCCACCCGCCTGCGAAGTCTGCTTGACGGAGAACATTCTGACACCGGCTTCGAGGTCGAAATCGTTCGCTCTAACGGAGACGTTGTGCCGGTCGTCATTTTTGGGGATTCGATCGCCTGGGAGGGAGGGTCGGCGATCAAGTTCGAATTGATCGATCTTACCGAGCAGCGGAGAATCGAAGCCGAGGTGCGGGCCGTGAACGCCGAGCTCACGGAGATAAACGCCGAGCTCGAGCGGACGAACGAGCTGCAGTCGGAGTTTCTCTCGAACACAAGTCACGAGCTCAAGACGCCACTAACCTCAATCATCGCCAACACCGAGATCCTGGAGTACGAGATGTGCGGCCCCGTAAACGAGGAACAACGCCGGATTCTCAGCAGCATCGGCCGCAATAGTCAGCACTTGCTCGAAATGATCTCGCAGTTGTTGGATTTTGCCCGCCAGGAAGAAGGACGTACACCAATGAAGTACGAACAAGTCGATCTCCAGAGGCTGATCACCTCGGTGGTCGAGACGGTGCAGCCACTAGAGGCTGGCGGTCTTCGTTTCGTCGTCGATATCGATGATCGGCTGAAGCCGTGCTACATGGATGGGGAGAAGATCTATAGGGTCTACCTGAATCTGGCGGAGAACGCGGTCAAGTTTTCGAAAGAGGGCGAGATAAGGGTTTCGGCACGACTCTTTGATGCCGAGCTGGAGGGGTCGGTGGCCGATCAGGGGATCGGCATCCCGCCCGAGAAACTGGACGAGATCTTCGAGGCCTTTCGGCAGGTCGATGCATCGCCAACGCGAGCCTATCAGGGCGTTGGGCTGGGGCTCGCCATCACCCGGCAATTGGTGGAGCTCCACGGGGGACGGATTTGGGCCGAGTCTGAGGCTGGCAAGGGCAGCGTGATGCGATTCCGTATTCCGTACTTACTGGAAGTACCGGAGCGATCGCTGGAGGCCAGTGCGGCGTCCGCCGGTTAGGTCAGAGCCGCTCCCCGGGGTCCAGTTGCCGCGCCGGCGAGGGTCCCTATCTTCGATCATGGCTTTTTCACGACCCGGTGCAGTCTGTCGTCGCGGCTGAAGCCGGGCCCAACTCTTTTCGAATCCGACTGTGGAAGATCTGCTCTTCGAGCGACTCGATCGCATGCAGTCCCGCGTCGAGCCAGAGATCGTTCTTCAAGATCTGTATTTCATCGATCGCGTCGTGCGCCCGATCGCTGGGCCAGAAGGTGACGATTACCGTATTCCATTTCTGGCCGAGGCGCTTGAGGAGCGGGGTTTCTTCGACTCAGGTGATGAGAACTGGGAAGCGATCGATGTGTACTCCGACCTTTGTGATCTTTGCGGAATCCGGTCGTACGCTGCGCTCGACGCTGTGCTGACCCGCTTCCGTGATTACCGCGCCGCCCGTCAGGCGGCGTCGATCGAAAACCGCTGAGCTGGACGACGCCCAATGAATGAGTTCTTTGATGCCGAGCTTTGGGTGAAGCTGTTGCTTGCGCTCGCCTGCGGCGCAGCGATCGGCATGGAGCGCCAGATTCGCGAGAAACCGGCTGGCGCTCGCACAAACATGCTGATCTGCGTGGGCTCGACGCTGATCACGATGGTGTCGATACACGTCGCGCTGTCGTACGCGGAGCGCGGTATCAACCTCGCCGATCCCGGACGGATCGCGGCACAGATCGTTTCCGGTGTTGGCTTCATCGGTGCCGGGACTATCATCAAGGCACGCGGTTCTGTGCATGGGCTGACCACAGCCGCGACGATTTGGGTCATGGCCGGCATCGGGTTGGCGATCGGGAGCGGGTTCTACGCGCCGGCCGTCGCGACGACGATCTTGATACTGCTGATCCTGTGGGCGCTGCGATGGCTCAGTCGAAACGTTGTCCGTCCCCGGAAGTTCGTGCTGTTTCGCGTTAGTGCGAGCCGCGAGACCGGCGTGTTGGCAGCCATTCAGGACGCCGTCGCCGCAACCGAGCTGGACTTTGGTGGGGTTCGCCTCGAACGCGCCGGCGAGCGAATGGTGGTCGAGTTCGGCGCGCCGTGTACGTCGGCAGCCCGCGATCAGCTGCTCGAACGGTTGCTCGCGATCGACACCGTCGAGGACATACAAGCCCAAGCGTGAGCCACCAACTACAAGGTCTCTTCCTTCCGGTCACTACGCCTTTCGGCGACGATGGCGAGGTCGACCTCGAGCGTTTCGCCGACCAGATCCGTATCTACACAGGTCTCAGTCTGTCGGGGGTGATCATCTTTGGTACCACCGGCGAGGGCCCGTTGCTCGCAGCCGAGGAAGAGCCGGCGCTGCTCGAAACGGCCAAGCGCGTATTGCCGAGCGATTGGAAGTTGATCGTGCAAGTCGGGCGCGAGAGCGTGCGCGCCTCCCGGAAAGCAGCGGAACGGGCAAGTGCAGTCGGAGCTGACGCGTTGCTATGTCTGCCACCGCGCTACTACGCGCTCAGCGAGGCGGTGATCGCCAATCACTTTCGAGCGGTTCACGCGACGACTCGGGTGCCGCTACTGGCCTATCATTTCCCGCTTCGATCGAAGGTCGATCTGCGAGCCGAGCTGCTAATCGAGCTCGGTCGTGAGGGGGTCATCGCGGGTATCAAAGACTCGGCTGGAGATCTAGCGCTCCAAGCGTCACTGCGGCGTGCCCTGGGACCCGACTTTGCGATCTTGTGTGGCAAGGCATCAGTGGTTGCAGATGCGCTGGCCGCCGACGCTGACGGCGCGATCTTAGCCGTGGCCGACGTCGTCCCGGAGACGGTGCTGGCGCTGTTCGATGCTCACCACGCGAAGGACACAAAGGAGGTAGTCCAGATTCAGGCATCACTGCTCCCGATAGCGGAGGCATGCGGGCCGAAGTTCGGCATCGCTGGGATCAAGGCAGCGCTTGATGCCCGCGGCTGGCCGGGGGGCGGCGAACCTCGGGCGCCGCTGATGCCGCTTGGGCAGGGTGATCGCGAAGTGATCGTCGAGGCGCTCGAAACGGCAGGCGTCGAGTTATGAGTACCACCGTCGACCGAGACGAGCTGGTGCAGTACCTCGACGACTACCTGGCGATTCAGGAATGGGAGGACTCGTCGATGAACGGTTTACAGGTCGAAGGTGGCCCGACCGTGGATCGAGTCGCACTGGCGACCGATGCCGCGCTGGCCACGTTCTTGCTCGCTGCCGAGGCTGGCGCTCAATTACTGATCGTCCACCACGGGCTCTTCTGGGGACAGCCGATCGCCGTAACCGGCACTCACCGCAACCGTCTGGCGACTTTGCTAGACGGCGGTGTCTCACTCTATGCGGCGCATCTCCCGCTCGACGCCCACCCTGAAGTGGGTAACAACGCTGTGTTCGCCGGATTGGTTGGGTTGACCGAACGGCGACCGTTTGGACGCTATGGCGGACGCGAGATCGGAGTCATGGGTCAGCTGTCACAGACGCTGTCGCGTTCCGATCTCGCGGCTCGGCTCGAGGCCTTGCTGGGGAGTCCGCCGGACGTACTGCCGTTTGGTCAAGACTCGATCGACACGCTGGCGATCGTCTCCGGCGGCGCGGCCGAGATGGTACCCGAAGCGGCGCAGGTCGGCGTCGATGCATTCGTCACCGGCGAGAGCAGCCACATCGCCTGGCACGTGGCCCGCGAGCACCGGATGAACCTGATCTACGGTGGCCACTACGCCACCGAGACGCTGGGCGTACGGGCGCTCGGCGATCACCTCGCCGAGCGTTTCGGTGTCGAAACGGTCTTCCTCGACTCGCCGACCGGGTACTAATGCGCGGCTTCCGGGAGGAAGTAAAACACGGCTGCCAGGATCAGGTACACGGCCAGGAGTTGCACACCCTCCAACCAGTTTGATTCGCCGTCCATCGCCACCCGCGAGACGATGATGACCGAAAGGCCGATGGCCAGCACCTCGGCCGAAGTGAAAACGAGGTTCATCGGCTCAGGCCCGATCGCGTAGCTGAGAAACACCAGCAGCGGGGCCGCGAAGAGCGCTATCTGTGTGCTGCTCCCGATGGCGATGCCGACGCTGAGATCCATGCGGTCTTCGAGGGCCATGAGGATCGCGGTCGAGTGTTCGGCCGCGTTTCCGACGATGGCGACGATGACGACCCCGATAAACACCTCGGTCATGCCGAGCGTCGCAGCGGTGGGCTCGACCGCTGAGACGAGGATTTCGGCCAGCCAGCTGACAAAGACGGTGGCGGTGACGAGGACGATCAGTGAGCGCCTGATGCTCCAGGTGGCGTGCGACGACTCTACATGAGCGGCCTGGGCGGCGTCGCGAGTGAAGTAGTCGGTGTGCGTGTGGAGCGCGAAGATGAGTGACAACAAGTACGTCAACATCAGAACGATCCCGATCGCTAAGCTCAGCCGGCCCTCGCCGGGAGCCGCTCCGGGACCTGCCAGGTAGTGATACGCCGCCGGTGCGATGAGTGCGACGGCTGCCAGCGTCAATGTCGTCGAGCGTGTCCTCGCGCCGGCCCCGCTGAAGCTCTGTGTTCTGAACTTTAATCCCCCGGCGAGCATCGACAGACCGAGGATAAGCAGCGCGTTGCCTATAATGGAGCCGGTGAGAGAAGCTTTTACGACGGAGTACAAGCCCTCGCGCAACGCCAACACAGCGATGATGATCTCCGCCATGTTGCCGAACGTCGCGTTCAGCAGCCCACCGATGCCTTCACCCGTCTTGTCGGCTAGGTGCTCGGTTGCCCGACCCATGATCCCTGCCAACGGGATGATCGCTATCGCCGCGAGTGCGAAAATCAGCGTGTGCGACTCCGGCCACGCGTAGCGGACGATCAGCGCGAGCGGCACGAAGACCAAGGCCCAGTACAGGATATTCCGCGCCTGGATTCTCAACGCACCTCGATGAGCTCAGGGAGCGATTTGACGTCTTCCGGTCGAACGCGGCACCTTATGGGAGTGCGACCGCGCCCCTACTCGGGCGCGTTTTCTTTGCTCACCCACAGCGCCTCGATATCGAGGACGGGAACGGTACCACATGCAGCCCGCTGAGGGCACCTGTCAAGTCGTCGTCGGCGCCCAATGGGGCGATGAAGGGAAGGGGAAGATCGTCGATGTGCTCGCTGAGCGCGCCGACGTTGTGGCCCGCTTTCAAGGCGGTTCGAATGCCGGCCACACGGTGGTGGTTGGCGGCGAAGAGTTCATCCTGCATCAAGTGCCTTCGGGCATCCTCCACTCAGGAAAACAGTGCCTGCTCGGGAACGGCGTGGTGCTCGATCCGGAGGCGTTCTTTGAGGAGGTCGATGAACTCGAGGCGCGCGGCATCGACACCGCAGGCCGGCTGTGGATATCCGATCGTGCGCACCTGCTACTGCCATATCACAAAATGATCGATAGGGCCGCCGAGGGTGACCGCGGCGAAGCGGCCATCGGGACGACGGGCCGCGGAATCGGGCCGGCCTACGAGGACAAGATCGCCCGCGTCGGGATTCGGCTCGCCGACGTGCAGGACCCCGACCACCTGCGCAGACGGATCGAAACCAACGTCGAGATCAAACAAGGTTGGTTGGAGCGGCTTGGCAGCTACGAACGACTCGACACACAACAGGTTTTCGATCAACTAATGCGTGTTCGCGACCGACTGGTGGAACGGACGACAGACGTTTCGCAGCGAGTTGCGAACGACCTTGCCGCGGGCCGTTGCGTCTTGCTGGAAGGTGCTCAGGGCTCGCAGCTGGACATCGATCATGGCACCTACCCGTACGTGACGTCCTCCAGCACGACGGCCGGCGGTGCGGCTACCGGGGTTGGGCTCGGTCCCAAGTACATCGACCAGATCATTGGAGTGGTCAAGGCATACACCACCCGGGTCGGCAATGGCCCGTTGCCGACCGAGATCGAAGGTTCGGCGCAAGAGGCACTCAGGGAGGCTGGTGGCGAGTATGGTGCGACTACTGGCCGAGCGCGGCGTTGTGGATGGTTCGATGCGGTGGTTGTGCGATACGCCGCTCGTGTAAACAGCTTGACGGAACTGGCGGTGACGAAGCTCGACGTGCTCGATGGTTTCGATTCGATTCCGTTGTGTACCGGTTACCGGGCGGCTGACACCGACGGTGGTCACGAACTAACCGACTTTCCCGCCAATCTCGCCGTCCTCGAACGCTACGATCCGATCTACGAAGAGCATCCGGGATGGCGACTGCCAACGGGAGAGGCGCGAAGTTGGAGCGATCTCCCGGCTGAGGCGCGGCAGTACGTGGAGCGCATCGAGGCGCTAGTGGGTGTCCCGATTACCCGGGTATCGGTGGGTCAGGCACGCAAACAGGTGTTGGAGCGATAGACGCGGACAGCGCCGAGGTCTCGGCCCTAAGCGACCGGACCGGCAGCCGCGATCTTCGTCGGAACATCGAAATGTGTGAAGTTCTCGCGGAAGAGGTGGGCGAGATCGGCAGCCTTGGCGTCGTACGCTGCGGGATCACTCCATGTTGTTCTGGGGTCGAGCACGTCGGTCGGCACTTCAGGGCACTCAGTCGGAACGGCGAAGCCAAAAACGGGATGTGTCTTGCACTCCACGTTCCTCAGGTCACCGTCCAGTGCCGCGGTGACCATCGCCCGCGTGTGGCCGAGTCTCATCCGCTCGCCCTCGCCGTACGGCCCGCCGGTCCATCCTGTATTTACGAGATAAACGACAGTATCGTGATGGTCAATCCGGTTCCCGAGCATCTCGGCATAACGGGTCGGTGGCAGCGGCAGAAACGGTGCCCCAAAGCAAGCCGAGAACGTGGCGGTGGGTTCGGTCACCCCAGCCTCCGTCCCCGCGACCTTGGCTGTGTAGCCGGAGACGAAATGGTACATCGCCTGCTCCGCGGTTAACCGGGAGATGGGTGGGAGTACGCCAAACGCATCGGCGGTCAGGAAGATCACCGTGTTCGGATGCCCCCCAACGCCAGGGATTACAGCGCCAGGGATAAACTCGACCGGGTAGGCCGCACGGGTGTTTTCGGTGATCGCGTCATCGTTGTAATCGATCGCTCGCGTCGATTCGTTGATTACGACGTTCTCGAGCACTGACCCAAAACGGATTGCGGCCCAGATCTGTGGTTCGTGTTCCTGAGATAAACGAATGCACTTGGCGTAGCATCCGCCTTCGAAGTTGAACACCCCGTTATCTGACCAGCCGTGCTCGTCGTCTCCAATCAGCGACCGTTTCGGGTCAGCCGAGAGCGTGGTCTTACCGGTCCCAGATAAACCGAAGAACAACGCCGTGTCGCCGTTTGACCCGATGTTGGCCGAGCAGTGCATCGGCAGCACCCCACGCTTTGGCATGAGGTAGTTCATCACTGTGAAAATCGATTTCTTCATCTCGCCGGCGTAGTCGGTGCCGCCGATCAGAACGAGTCGCTTGCTAAAGGAGAGCAGGACGAACGCTTCGTCCGGTGTGCCATCGACCGACGGATCGGCGCTCAAATTGGGTGCGTGGAGGATCGTGAAACGTGGCTCGCTGGTCCGTTTTTCATTTGGTTGCGGGCGCAGAAAGAGCTGGTGAACGAACAAGTTGTGCCAAGCGTACTCGTTGACGACCCTGACCGGTAACCGGTATTGCGGATCGGCGCCGGCAAACCCGTCGAACATATAGAGCGGCCGTTCCGACAGATAGGCGGCCACTTTTTGATGCAGGCGGTCAAACGTGGCCGGATCGAGCTTGTGATTCCGAATCCACCAGATCTCGTCACTAACCTCCGCGTCCTCAGCGATCGCCTTGGCGTCCGGGGAGCGGCCGGTCCGGTCGCCGGTTACCGTGCGCAGTGCCCCGGACTCGACAAGGACGCCTTCGCCTTGGTGCACGCTGTGCTCGATGAGCCGTGGCACCGAGAGGTTGCGATACACCTCATGGGTTGGCGTCAGTCCGACGCGCTCGAGATCGGGGGCGGTCTTGATCACGGAGCAACGATAAGGTGGGTCCATGTCGCGGGCCACTTCGTTGCCTGCTCGGACGCCGGGCCCTACCTTGCGATCGGGCCTGTAACTCAATCGGTAGAGTATCGGCCTTTTAAGCCGAGAGTTGTGGGTTCGAGTCCCACCGGGCCCACCATCCCTCCCGCTTTTTGCAACCCTGATTGGCTTCTTTCGGCAGCAAATGCCCATGAGTCTCCACTTGCAGGGGCTGGCCTGACTATTGCAGCAAGGCCAACCGGATTCGTGTTCGACGGGTGCGCTCAGCGCCCGAAACGATCACTGAGATGCGGGGACCTTCATGTTGCAGTCGAAAGCGAGTGCCAAACTGAACGTCGTGGTGCAGTTAAACGATGGAACCCGACGTAAGGGAGTCACCGACGCCTTTAATCCGAAAAAGTCGACGCTGCTGATCAAAGAGATCGACGTCGGGGGAAACGTCGTCGAGATCCATGACGTGGACATGCACAGCGTCCACGCGATCTTTTTTGTTCGCGATCTGGCGATCATGCGAACGAGTCGCCACACCAACCGGGACGCGCCGGTTTCGCCGCCCGCTGCCGCAAAGAATGGAAAACGGGTCCGCGTGACGTTCATCTGGGGTGAGGTGATGGACGGTGTGTCACCGGACGTCGATAAGAAAACGCCGTGGTTCTTCCTGTTTCCGATGGGGCCGCTAAACCGGGCCTACAACATCCATCAGGTGTACATCTCGAGAAAGGCGGCCGCGCGGATCGAACCGGTCTAGCGCGAGCTTTGCTACTACGTATCGCGTAGCTGGATCTTGTGATCCGGCTGCGCGTTCTTTATGATTCAGCGTGCGAACTGCGCTGATTCTCGCCCTCGCTTTGTCGGTCGCCGCAACCCCGCTGGCGGCACAGAGCTCGTTCGACCCGCATCGCAATCAGGCCATCGGCGGTATGGCCGGGCTCGCATCGGGCAGCGGTCTTTCGTATCAAGAAATCTACCCCTCAGCCTTCGGCTACCGTGGCGCGCTGGCGCTATGGAAGGCGGGTGACTCCTTCTTCTTGAATACCGGCGTCTCCGGTCTGAGAATCTTGACCGACGACGGCCGGCAGCGGGTGTATCTGGTGGGCGGCTTGTCGTACTGGCGGCACACCGAAGAGACCAGCCGACCCATTTTCGACGAGAACGACAACGTAACCGGCGAGCGGATCTTCGATGATGTGGACGACAGCTGGTCCATAGGGCTGGGGGCTGGAATCGAGCTTCCGGTTGGGACTCGGACGGCGATCTCGTTAGAGGCGTTGTTCACCTACTGGACCCAATCGGGTAACGTACTGCCACTGCCTCAAATCGGTTTGCAGTACCAGTTCTAAGTCGGCAAGCTACCGAAAACCACTCGACCCTCCACCAACGTCGCCACAACTCGCGTCTCGGGGTTGCGGAACACGCACTGTACAAACCTCTGCAGCGGGTCACCGCCAGCGTCCGCCGGTGGTTCGAGTACCAGGAGATCGGCCGCTTTATCGACTGCGAGGTGCCCCGTCTGATGGTCCACTGAAAGCGCCTCGGCACCGGCCAGCGTCCCCCGATACAAGAGCTCGCTTGGTTGGACGTGGTCCAGATACGCGAAGTGACGAAGGACATCGAGCGGGCTGAACAAAGGGCCGGCGCCGACATCGGAGCCGATGCCGATCGTCACGTCGGCACTGTTCGCGCGTCGGAGCGGGAACGAGCCCGAACCCAAGAACGCGTTCGATGTTGGGCAACAGGCGATCGCCGATCCCGAACTCGCCAACCTCTCGAACGCGTCATCGGTGCAGTGGATGGCGTGCGCAAAGACCGACCGCTCGCCAACCAATCCACGCTCCTCGTAGACCGCCAAGTAGTCAGTGCTATCTGGAAAAAGCCGGCCGACGATCTCGACTTCTTCTGGTTGTTCGGCCAGGTGCGTCTGGACTCGCAAACCTGCCTGGCCAGCGGCGTGCCCGGCATGGGCGAGCAGCTGGGCCGATGACGTGGGCGCGAAGCGTGGCGTAATCGCGGTGTGGAGCCGGCCGCCAGCCGCGCCCTCCCATCGCTCGGCCAGCTCGAAGCTGGCTGCGATACCGCGATCCGCGGGCTCGATGAGGTCCGGGGGAGCGTTCACGTCCATCAGCACTTTGCCCATGACGACCCTGAGGCCACTGTTGGCCGCGACCTCGAACGCTTTGTGCGTCGCTTCGAGGTGTATGGTCGCGAATACACCAGCGGTGCCGATGCCGTTGGCGGCCAGCGCGTGGAAGAATCGCTGCGCGACGCGCTCGGCATGCCCGGGGTCGGCGAAGGCTGCCTCGGCGGGGAAGACGTGTTGCTCGAGCCACGCCATCAGCGGCAAGCCGTATCGCGCCCGAACGTCGATCTGTGGCAGATGAACGTGGGCGTCGACGAATGCAGGCAGAATCAGCGCGTCGCCGACTGCCACGATCGGACCGGCGTCGTTTGGCGCGTCGTGCCAATCACCGATGGACGCGACTCGTCCCTGATCATCGACTTGAACAAAGCCGTCCTCGTAGCTCTCGACCTGGTCGATGGTGTGCGGCGAGAGAACGGCGCCGCGGAGGAACATGCCGCGGGGGCGGCTCAACGCGGCTCCTCCTCGGATCGTTGGGGCGGTTCGAAGTCCTGCAGCGCGCTCAGCAGAGCCTTGGGGTCGACCGTACCGATCAACCGTCCATCCTCGACGACCAATACAAGCCCGCTTTCAATGCGTGCGATCTGAGAGATCATCTCATTCGCCGGTACATCTGGGGATAGAACTTGGTCGTCGGCAGCGGGTCGCGCGAGGTCGCGGGCCAGCCGTTCAGGGGCTTCCAGCGCGGCCGCCTCCAACGCGTCTACTGTGGCCACACCGACAAGCGTTCTGTCTCGCTCGATGATCGCCAACTCGGATGTCGGTACCATTTGGCTTGCCTGCGCCAACGCCACTCGAACGTCGTGGTCTGCTCGTATGGCTGGGACACGCTCCGTTATTAGATCCCGTACCGTCACCCCTTCGACCGCACCACGCAATCGGGACATGCGAACGCTGTGGTTTGCCGCTGACCACAGGAACCACCCAATCAAGATCTCCCACAACCAACTGAAGTTTCCGGTCACCGCGATGAGAAGAAAGCCTATCCCCATAAGCAACCCAGCGATCACCTTTCCCGTGCGCGCGGCGCCGATCGTCGCCCGTTCGTAATCATCGAAGCGCCACCACAGGATGGCCCTCAAGATCCGGCCACCGTCGAGCGGGAAACCGGGCACCATGTTGAACACCGCTAGCGCGAGGTTGATCAGCCCGAGCCACGACAGGCCGGCTCTGAGTGTTTCGGGTGCTCCGGCCGGTAGGGATTGCGCAATCGCCAGCAACATCAGCCCGAGGCCCGTCGACAGAAGCGGCCCGGCGGCGGCGATCAGTAGATCGGAAAGAGCGTCACGTGGCTCACCCTTGAGTTTTGCCACCCCACCGAAGATAAACAGCATGATTTCATCGACCTCGACCCGACGCGTCCGAGCAACGAGGGCGTGTGACAACTCGTGAAGCAGAACCGACGCGAACAGTGCGCCCGCCAGGATTATCGCCAACACCCAGCGACCGGCGGGGGTTGATCCTGGGATCGCGGTGACCAGCCAGCCGGTCGCAAGGAAATACGTGACCAACGCGAAGATCACGAACCAACTCGGGTCGATGGTAAGTCGAATGCCGGCGATTCGGGCCAGACGGATCAGGTGCGCTCCGGTTCTTCAGCTTGTGTATAGCCGCGTTTGACCGCGAACTCCCAGAGAGCGTCTTGTAGCAATCGCCGACCGCGATAGAGGCGGCTCATGACAGTTCCGATCGGAATACTCAGCGCGTCGGCAACCTCCTGGTATGAGAGCCCTTGGATATCGCGCAGGACGATCGCATCGCGAAATATGTCAGGCAGCCCATCGATCGCCGACTTGACCTCGTCGACCATGAACTCGGAGAGAAACTCGTGCATCGAATGATGGTCGGTTAGCGCCTCGATCGATTCGCCAACGCCGGTTTCATCGTCGAGCTGGTCTTGCACGTTCATCGGTGCCTCGTCCTCGAACTCGACCGGTTGTGGTGTGCGCTGGGAGCTCCGATACCGGTCGATGAACGTGTTCGTCAAAATCCGGAACAGCCACGCCTTGCAGGAACCGTCGTCGCGATAACGGTGCAGGTTGCGAATCGCCTTGAGGAAAGTCTCCTGTACCAGGTCTTCCGCGTCTTGACGGTTCCTCGTCATTCTCAGAGCCGCTCCGTAGAGGGCGTCGAGGTGTCTCAGACACTCCTCACGTAGGGCCTGCTGTTGGCGGGAAGTCGGCCGATTCTCTTGGTCCATCGGCCGAAGCTACGAGTGGGGTTCGGGCTTTGCCAACGTTTGCGGCAAGTCTAGATTCGGCACGTGTGAATTCACCTTCCCAACGCGCCATCGTCGTCCGCGGCGCGCGCCAGAACAACCTGCGTGATATCGACGTCGAGTTTCCGAGGTCACGACTCTCGGTCATCACCGGTGTCTCAGGGTCCGGGAAATCGTCGCTGGCGTTCGACACCGTCTACTCCGAGGGACAGCGTCGATACGTGGCCTCGCTTTCCACCTACGCGCAACAGTTTGTCGACAAACTGCCGCGGCCCGATGTCGATTCGATCGATGGGTTACCGCCCGCGATCGCGATCGAACAGCGGAACCCGACGTTGAACCGCCGGTCGACCGTCGGCACGGCGACCGAGGTATACGATTTTCTGCGACTGCTTTATGCCCGCGCTGGGATCGTTCATTGCCCCGATTGCAATCGCCCGGTGCGGGGGTTCTCGGCGGCGGCAGTGATCGAAGCGATCGCTGCTGAGGAGGGATGCGGCTGGTACGTAACCTTCGAGCTCCCATTCTCGCCGGTTCTGACCCACGATGTGTTGGTCGACAACTTGTTGCAACTGGGATTCGTGCGGTTGCTCATCGGTGGGCGAGAGTTGCACCTCGAGGCGCTGCCACCAGGCGCCGATCTGACCGCGGAACGGCCAGTGTTTGTGGTCGTTGACCGGCTTCGAGGTGGTGGGGCGCAGAGCCGTTGGGCGGAGGCGATCGAGCGGGCATACGAGGAGGGAGACGGAGAGGTCGTGTTGTTCAAGCGGGGGGAGACGGCTCCGCAGGACGCGCGTCGCTTTAGCCGCTATGCACGGTGCGGCGGTTGTCAGCGCACGTTTCCCGAGCCACGACCGGCGTTGTTCTCGTTCAACAGCCCCCACGGCGCCTGTCCGGATTGCAACGGCTTCGGATTCCTACTCGAGTACGATGCCGACCTGATCGTGCCCGACGCGTCCCGCTCGCTGGCCGACGGTGCGCTCGATCCGTGGACAAAACCGCGCTACGGAAGTCGCCGGCGCAGGCTTGAGGAGTTCGTCGAAGAAACCGATCTCGACGGCGACGCTCCTTGGGCAGAGCTACCGGCTGAAGCCCGACGCGTGCTGTTGGAGGGCGGGCGCTACCGCGGAGTCCAGATTGAAGGTGTGGTCCCGTTCCTCGAGCGTATGGAGTCAAAGAAGTATAAGGCCTACGTCCGGTTTTTCCTGCGGCGCTATCAGTCACACCGCAGATGTCCGACGTGTACGGGCTCGCGGCTGAGGGCTGAGGCTTCTACGATCCTGGTGCGAGGCGAGCGTCTGCCGGATTTGGCGCGATGGGCGCTTCCCGAGCTCGCCATTTGGTTGGACTCGCTCGATAGTTCGGACGGCCCTGCGGAAGTACTCGAACCCATCTTGCGCGAGCTCACGCGGAGGGTTCGTCTGCTGCGAGCGGTCGGTCTCGACTACTTGACGCTGGATCGGCTGACGCGAACGCTATCCGGTGGCGAGGCACAGCGAATCGCGATCGCCAACGCGCTGGGCAGCGCGCTTACCGATGGCGTGTACGTGCTCGACGAGCCATCGGTCGGGTTGCACGCGCGCGATACTGAGAAACTGATCGACCTGTTACGCGAGCTCACCGACAGCGGTAATTCGGTGCTCGTCGTCGAGCACGATCTCGACATCGTCCGCAGCGCGGATAGAGTGATCGAGCTTGGACCCGGCTCCGGCGAAAACGGTGGGGCGGTGGTGTTTCAAGGGTCGCCGGTCGAGCTCGACCGGGCGGACACGGTCACCGGTGAGTGGTTGCGCGGCGAAGCGCGTTTCACCGACCGTCGACCCCGATCGGTCGATGGACCCTCGATCATCGTGCGCGGCGCGAGGGCTCATAATCTGCAAGCCATCGATGTCCGCATTCCGATTGGTCGGTTGACAGCGGTAACCGGAGTTTCCGGCTCCGGCAAGTCGACCTTGGTGCACGACGTTCTGTATCGGGCGCTCTCGGCGACGCGATCGGTGTCCGACGAGGGGAACTCGGCGCCGATGCTTGACCGCGTCGAGGGCGCTGAACGGTTAGCCGACGTAGTGCTCGTCGATCAGACCTCGATCGGGAAGTCCCCGCGTTCGAACCCCGTTACTTACGTCAAGGCGTTCGACCCGATCCGCTCGCTGTTCGCGGCCACTCCTGAATCGCGGAGGCGCGGGCTTGCGGCCGGGCACTTTTCGTTTAACACGTCAGCCGGTCGTTGTTCGGAGTGCCGCGGTGATGGACA